>JAYVJV010000050.1:0-50145 GCA_043769005.1 Polaromonas sp.
GCACTGATTGCCCAGTCACATCGCTTGTGCATAATGAAGCCATCTTGTTGACCCCCGCAACTGCTCCCAAAGAAAAAGCCGCCTTGGTCACAAGGCGGCTTTTTCACTTCTGGAACCTTTAACTTTAGAGAGTCTCAAAGCACTATGCCCCTGCCCCCCGCTCCGACCAAACGTGCCGCCCTGCTCTCCACCGACGCCCTCGACGCGCCAGCACGCTCACCGTCAAAGGCTCGAAAAACTGAAACCTCTGGACCAGCCTGGAAATCGCCCGTATTGGAACTGCTTGACAGCCGCGCCGCTGGTGGCGAGCATCCAGTCGCTTTCAAAGGGGAACCGCTTTCAAGCCCAGACAGGACGGTCATTGAAAGCTATAAAAAAGAGAGCAACCTGTTGCTGCAGTCGGTCGTCAAACCGAAAAAATCCAAGCTTGCCGGGCCTTCCAAGCTGTTCGTGCTTGACACCAATGTCTTGATGCACGATCCGATGTGCCTGTTCCGCTTTGAAGAGCACGACATCTTTTTGCCGATGATTGTGCTGGAAGAGCTCGACGGCCACAAAAAAGGCATGACCGAAGTAGCCCGCAACGCCCGCCAGGTCAGCCGCACGCTGGACGCGCTGGCGGGCGCGCCCGGGGCAGACATGTCCAAGGGCCTCAAACTGGACGGCACGGGCCACCGCAGCGCGGGAGGCAGGCTGTTCTTTCAAACCCAGCCCCTGGCCTACACCCTGCCCGCCAGCCTGCCCCAGGGTAAGGCTGATAACCAGATTTTGGGGGTGGTCAGCGCATTGGGCGAGGCTAAGAAGCCGCAGGAAGTGGTGCTGGTATCCAAAGACATCAACATGCGCGTCAAGGCGCGTGCGCTGGGCCTGCCCACCGACGATTACCAAAACGACAAGGTGCTGGAAGACGGCGACCTGCTCTACAGCGGCGCACTCGCCCTGCCCGCAGACTTTTGGGACAAGCACGGCAAAAAGGTCGAGAGCTGGCAGCAAGGCCTGCACACCTTCTACCGCGTCACTGGCCCCCTGGTGCCCAGCCTGCTCATCAACCAGTTTGTCTACTTTGAAGCCCCTGGCGAGCCCACGCTGTACGCCCGCGTGACCGAGATTCGCGACAAAACTGCTGTGCTCAAAACCCTGAAAGACTACGCCCACGCCAAAAACGCCGTCTGGGGCGTGTGCACCCGCAACCGCGAACAAACCTTCGCCATGAACCTGCTGATGGACCCGGATGTCGACCTGGTCACCCTGGCAGGCACAGCCGGTACAGGCAAAACACTCATGGCTCTGGCCTCCGGCCTCACGCAAGTGCTGGACGACCGCCGCTACAGCGAAATCATCATGACCCGCGCCACCGTGAGCGTGGGCGAAGACATCGGCTTTCTGCCCGGCACCGAAGAAGAAAAAATGGGCCCCTGGATGGGCGCGCTGGACGACAACCTGGAGTTTTTGGTGAAAAACGACGGCAACAGCGGTGGCGCAGGCGAGTGGGGCCGCGCGGCCACCAACGAGCTGATCCGATCAAAAATCAAGATCAAGAGCATGAACTTCATGCGCGGCCGCACCTTCATGAACAAGTACGTCATCATCGACGAGGCGCAAAACCTCACGCCCAAGCAGATGAAAACCTTGATTACCCGCGCAGGCCCCGGCACCAAAATCATCTGCATGGGCAACCTGGCGCAGATTGACACGCCCTACCTGACCGAAGGCTCGTCCGGCATGACCTTTGCAGTCGACCGCTTCAAAGGCTGGCCGCATGGTGGGCATATCACCCTGGCCCGTGGCGAGCGCTCGCGGCTGGCGGATTTTGCGAGTGAAGTGCTATAACAGTCTATCTTGAATGCGGGTGGGTCAATCACCAGCAGGCTGTGCCAAGCCGCAAGGGCATATCAAAGTCTATTTGTAGATCGCTACATGCGGCATAACACCAGGCATGCGAACGCAGCTAACAGGCTTCAAGCTTGGAACGGCCACCCAAGCTTGAAGTTACGTCAAAATACAACGCATGAACCCCCAACTCCTGCGTGACACCCTGGCCGATCTGGACCAGCATTTGCTTGAACGTGATGTGCCCGTGCGCCTGCTACTTTTGGGCGCACTGGCCGGTGAGCATGTGCTGCTGGTGGGGCCTCCTGGTACGGCCAAGAGTGAGCTGGCTCGGCGCTTGCACCGGGTATTTACCGGAGCGAAGTATTTTGAGCGTCTGCTAACCCGCTTTTCGGTTCCCGAGGAGTTGTTTGGCCCACTCTCACTCAGTGCGCTCGAAGCAGACCGTTACGAACGCTTGACCGAGGGCTTTTTGCCTTGCGCACAAGTGGCGTTTTTGGACGAAGTGTTTAAAGCCAACTCGGCCATCTTGAACACACTGCTCACACTTTTAAATGAGCGCGAGTTTGACAACGGCAATGGGCGGGTTAAGGTGCCCCTTATCAGCGTAGTGGCTGCCAGTAACGAAGTGCCTGAGGACGAGGCCTTACGCGCCTTTTACGACCGCTTTTTGCTGCGTGCGCCTCTCAGCCCCGTCAGCGAAGCCAGCTTCACCGCCCTGCTGGCCTTGCCTGCGCAGATGCCTGCTGTGCCTGCGCGCATCTCGGCAACCGAGCGCGAACACTTGCAGCAGCAGGCCCCCAACGTGCTGCTGCCCGAAGCCGTGACCACTCTGCTGGTGCGAGCCCGTGCCTGGTGCTCCGCACAGAGTGTTGTGGTGTCTGACAGGCGCTGGCGCAAGCTGGTGGCCCTGCTCAAGGTGCAGGCCGCAAGCCGCGCTGCGCGGGCTGTGGATGCCTGGGACTTGTGGCTGCTACCCTTTGCACTGGCCGACAAACCAGAGCTGGGAGAACTTCTGGTGCAATGGTTTATGCACACCGTAGCGCAGGCACTGCCGCTAGATGCGCAGTGGCTGACTCGCGCAGTAGAGGCTTTTGAAAAGCAACTGGAGATTGAGCAGCGTATGCCATCCACCGACGATGAAGGCGCGGGCAAGCTGGCATTGGCACGCGCCATTGCCGGCGAGCGGGCTGACAGCGAGGACAGCATGCTGCGCATCGTCTCAGAGCGCACCAAACGCCGCTACAGCCAAGTGCATGTGGATGCCCGGCTGTCACAGGTGGCAGAGGCACTGGAGTGTGCACAGGCCACGCTAGCGGCAGTGCAGGCCGCTCAGCACACCGCGCTGGCCCATGGGCGAGCGCACCTGTGGCTGCCGCCCAGTTGGCTCGCGCGTATAGCCGCCGTACACCATGCCAACTACTTGCTGGCAACTCAATTGCACCAACGCTTGCTCGATATACAGCAAGGCTTTGCCGCCTTGCCAATAGAGCCCAGTGCCAGCGCAGAGTTGCCCGAGCCAATCGCTTTGGCCGCCTGAGTTATGTTGGCCGTGCCAGCCACGCCACAGGCCAGCCTGCTGTCCACCCCGGTGCAGCAGGCCAACGCGCCCTACCACCTGCTCGCAGACATGCAGCGCGCGCTGTGGCTGCCTGCCCTGGTGTGCAGCAGCGGCAACACAGCCCAGCGCCTGCGTGACCTGCCGCACTGGGAAGCGGCCTTGCTCGTCGGGCAGTTGCCAGACCGCTTACACGACTTTGGCGACGGTGCAGCTTGTCAAGCACTGCGGTCCGTCATCGCCGACATCGGTCTTTGCGAGCTGGCACAGGGTAGCCAAGCCATGGTTCAGCAAGTGCTGCGCACCTTGCTATGGCACTTGGATCGCTTGATAGACCGCACGGTCGATGAGCCACGCGCAAAGGCCATCGAGCGCATGGTGGCAGACTTTAAAGCCGCCTGGAGCCTGGAGCGCCAAGGCTGGGAGGAAGTGCTGGCCCTGTTTAAGACTCTCGGTGAGCTGCCCAACCAGCGCTGGGATGAACTGCAAGGCCGCCTGAACAGCCGCGCTTGGGCCGAGGCCAAGCGTATTGGTGAGCTGCTAACGCATCTGAAAGAATTAAGCAGCTTCATCGAGCGCCTGGGCCGCACCAGCCGCCTTGACGATATGCCGCTCAGCGCCCAACCCCTGGCCAATGCGCAGGCACAGCGCCAGCTTGTCGCGGTACAGATCAGCACAACACTGAGCGATCAACCTGGCGAGGTGCAAGGCATCAAACATTCAGCCGACCTGGCCCGCATGCTGGCCAGCGAGGCCATCATGGTGCGCCATCCACAGCTTCGCCGCCTTTGGCAGGCGCGCTTTGCGGAAGCGCAACTGCTCACCTACGAAAGCCAGGCTGTACTGACACAATTCCACCTGCAACCCGATGTTCAACGCCATAACGCCGCCACTGCGCAGCCTGCCCCGCTAGGCATGGGCCCCATCATCGTCTGCCTGGATACCTCGGGCTCAATGTGCGGCGCGCCCGAGAACGTAGCCAAGGCCTGTGTACTGCAGGCCCTGCGCATTGCAATGGCAGGAAAGCGAGCATGCCAACTACTGGCCTTTGGCGGTACGGGCGAGCTGTTGGAACAGACACTGAGCTTGACCCCCAGCGGCCTGAACCATTTGCTGGACGTGATGGGCCAAAGCTTTGACGGTGGCACCGATGTACAAACCCCGCTGGAGCGCTCCATAGAACTGGTGCAATTGCAGGCGATGGCCTCGGCCGATATCTTGATCGTCAGTGATGGTGAGTTTGGCGTTACCCCTGCCACGCTAGCGCTGCTGCAAGATTGCAAAACCCGGCTGGGTCTGCGAGTGCATAGTATTTTGATTGGCGACCGCGAAACCATGGGCCTGCGCGAGGTCAGCGATCATATCCACTGGGTACGCGCCTGGCGGCGTTACTCTACCCACGCAGTCGATGCCTACGGTGACGGTTTTTCGCCCGTGCACAGCCGTAGCCTAACGGCAGAGTATTTTCCCAACGCCATGCGACGCGCGCCCGGCGATGACCCTGGCAGCACCGAAACTTCAAACTTCCTTACGCCAAGCGGGCACTTGGTAGCACCCGGACGTGCTACGCAAAAACCGGGGATTGACCCCATAAATCATGCGTGAGCAGCTACTAAAATAATAGCTGTTAACGATGCAGTGTGACACCTGTTTTGGCCTGTAGGTCGGCCATTGTCACGCCCGGTGCCAGCTCAATCACCTTCAAACCCTGCTCGGTCACGTCCATCACGGCCAGGTCGGTGATGATGCGATCGACCACGCCGACGCCTGTGAGAGGCAGTGTGCATTGCGGCAAAATCTTCATGTCTTCGCTGCCGTCTTTCTTTTTGGCGACATGCTCCATGAGCACGATGACGCGCTTGACACCCGCTACCAAATCCATCGCGCCGCCCATGCCTTTGACCATTTTTCCGGGGATCATCCAGTTGGCCAGGTCGCCTTTTTCGCTGACCTGCATGGCACCCAAAATGCTCAGGTTGATCTTGCCGCCGCGAATCATTGCAAAGCTGTCATGGCTGCCAAAGATGCTGCTGCCTTTGATGGTGGTTACCGTCTGCTTGCCTGCGTTAATCAGGTCGGCATCTACTGCGTCGTCGGTGGGGAAAGGGCCAATGCCGAGCATGCCGTTTTCGGACTGCAGCCACACTTCTTTGTCTGCGGGGACAAAGTTGGCTACCAGGGTGGGGATGCCGATGCCCAGGTTGACGTAGAAACCGTCTTCGAGTTCACGGGCCGCGCGGGCGGCCATTTGGTCTTGACTCCAGCTCATATCAAATTCCTTTTTTAGTCAGTTGAGGACAGAGCAACAGGGCACTGCGTACGGTCCGTTGGGCTGTCCCGCAAAGTTATTTTGCTTCGGTAATAGTTCGTTTTTCGATGCGTTTTTCGGGCATGGCGTTGAGCACGATGCGGTGCACATAGATGCCTGCCAGATGAATATCGTCGGGTAGCAGCTCGCCTACTTCAACGATTTTTTCTACTTCCACAATGCAGACCTTGCCTGCCATGGCCACGGCCGGATTGAAGTTGCGGGCCGTCAGGTTAAAGCGCAGGTTGCCGCTTTTGTCGGCGATGGCGGCTTTGACAAACGACACGTCGGGAAGCAAGGCTCGCTCCATCACATAGGTCTCGCCATCAAACTCACGCAGCTCTTTGCCCTCGGCCACCATGGTGCCTACGCCGGTTTTGGTAAAAAACGCAGGAATGCCTGCACCGCCCGCGCGCAGCTTCTCGGCCAGCGTACCCTGCGGGGTAAATTCCAGCTCCAGCTCTTTGGCCAGGTACTGGCGTTCAAACTCTTTGTTCTCACCCACATAGGACGAGATCATTTTTTTAATCTGACGGGTTTGCAGCAGCTTGCCCAGGCCAAAGTCGTCCACCCCGGCGTTGTTGGAAATAGCCGTGAGGTTTTGCACCCCACTGTCTTTGATGGCATCTATCAAGGCCTCGGGGATGCCGCACAGGCCAAACCCGCCCACCGCAATGAGCTGGCCGTCTTTGAGCACGCCTTTAATTGCCGAGGCCGCACTGGGATGTATCTTGTTCACTTCATAATCTCCATGGTTCAATAGCAAGCGCCATTCTACTGACTCAGCTTCTGACTGAAATGGACTGAGTGTGCGAATTTTTTATCACCCCTGTTTTGACACCCACTAAGGTTCGGAGATTTTGTTGTATGCCCTGGATTGCTCGTGCTCGCTGGTTTGTGCTCTTGCTGGGCCTGCCCTTGCTGCTGGTCATCGCATGGGATAGCAGCCCCGCTGATCTGCGGGCAGCTCAGTGGTACGGTACGTCCCAGGGTTTTGCGCTGGAACATAACTACTGGCTGTCGCACATTTTGCACACCCGTATACGCCAAACCGGGGTGTTGCTAGGTTTGGCCTGTATTGCGCTCATTTGGTGGCCCCTGGGGCCATTGCGCCGCACCACGCGGCGTGAACGGGTTTGGCTGGCCTGTATGGTGTGGCTGTGCGCGGCGGGCATTGCAGTACTCAAGTCTTTCAGTCACACCAGTTGCCCTAACGATCTACAAGTCTTTGGCGGATTGGCGCGCTATGTCTGGCACTTTAGCCTGGCCAGCGATGACGGCCCGGGGCGCTGCTTTCCCTCGGGCCATTCGTCCACATTTTTCAGTTTTTTACCCGTCTTTTGGCTGCTGCGCCGCTACCAGCCACAGGGGGCATGGTGGTTTTTGGCAGCGCTGTGCCTACTGGGTCTGTCCCTGTCCTGGGTACAGGTGATGCGCGGCGCGCACTACCCCAGCCACATTCTTTGGACCGCTTGGCTGTGTTGGACTGCCAGCACGCTGGCAGCCCCCCTGGCTGGGCCAGCCCGGTAAACCCTTATGCGTCCACCACCTCTGAGGCGGTGCGAAATGCGTCCACCGCCGCTGGAAAACCACAGTACACACTGGCATGCATAAAGATCTCTTGCAGCTCTTCTTTGGTCACGCCATTGTTCAACGCACCACGCACATGGATTTTCAGCTCATGCATGCGACCCAAGGCTACTAACATAGAAACTGTAACGATGCTGCGGGTTTTCAGGCTGATGCCATCCCTTTGCCAAGTGTTACCCCAAGCATGGTTAATCACCAGATCTTGCAACGGACGGGTGAAATCGGTGGATTTTTTCATCGCAGCTTGCACATAGTCTGCACCCAACACGGCAGTGCGAGTGGCCAAACCCTTGTCATACACGGAATTACTCATCAAATTGCTCCTTGAAAGCACTGTGAAAACAGGGATCATCGCACGCAAACGTCATTTAGGTAAAATACATGGGTGCAAGCCTCCTCTATTTTGAACGCCGACCTCCACTGCCACAGCGTAGTGTCTGACGGCACCCTGACCCCTGAAGCCCTCGCTGAACGCGCAAAAAAAAATGGCGTAGAGCTATGGGCACTGACCGACCATGACGAGATCAGCGGCCAACACCGGGCCGCTGCAGCCGCCAAAGCGCAGAGTATGCACTATGTGACGGGCACCGAAATATCGGTCACTTTTGCCAATGAAACGGTGCATATCGTCGGCCTGGGCTTTGACCCCGCTAGCAGCTCCATGCAAGCGGGCCTGCTGGCCACACGCGGCGGGCGCAGCGAACGGGCGCAGGAGATGTCGGCGCAACTCGCCAAGGTAGGTATTTACGGTGCCTATGAGGGGGCACTGAAATACGTGGGCAACCCCGAGCTGATCTCACGCACCCATTTCGCCCGCCACCTGGTAGAAAGCGGCGTTTGCCAAGAGACGCATGAGGTGTTTCGCAAATACCTTACCGAAGGCAACCCAGGCTATGTGCCGCACCGCTGGGCCAGCCTGCGCGATGCTGTGCACTGGATTACTGACGCGGGCGGCGTGGCCGTGATCGCTCACCCGGGGCGCTACAAATTTACGCCCACCGAAGAGTACGCACTGTTTACCGAGTTCAAAGCCCACGGCGGCCGCGCCACCGAGGTGGTGACGGGCAGCCACACGGCGGCTGAGTTTGTGAAATACGCCGAAACCGCCAAAGAATTTAACCTGGCTGCTTCGCGCGGCAGCGACTTTCATTGCCCGGTAGAAAGCCGCACCGACTTGGGCACCCTGCCCTTTTTGCCCGGCATGCTAACCCCAGTGTGGGATTTGCTGCACGACCGCATTCAGTAATGCCCCACTGTACTTTTCTGCTCGCTTGATGCACAGCCGCCACTTTCTTGCGGGCATCGCCCTGGCCATTGCCTCCTCGGCCTGTTTTGCGGTACTGGACACCACCGTACAGTACCTCAGCGCCTTTGTGCCCCTGCTGATGGCGCTGTGGCTACGCTACACCTTTCAGGCCACGGCGGCTGCGGCCTGGCTGCTGCCCACGCGCGGCCTGCGCATGTTGCACACCGAGCATCCCAAATTTCAAATCTCACGCGGCTTGTTGCTGCTGGTCAGCACCGGCCTGGCCTTTGCCAGCCTCAAGGTCATGCCGGTCAGCGAATTTACCGCGATAGTGATGATCACGCCTCTGGTCATCACGTTGATTTCAGCCGCGTTTTTTAAGCAGCATGTCGGTGTCCTGCGTTGGCTGCTCATCGTCGGGGGCTTTGTGGGCACCCTTATCATCATCCGCCCCAACCACCAGGGCTTTCAGGCCGCTTGGTTGTTGCCGTTGGGTTGTGTGGCTTCCAACACCGCGTTTCAGCTGCTCACCAGCAAGATGATGCGCACCGAAGACCCTCTAACCACCCAGTTTTACACCGGGGTAGTGGGCATGCTGATCGCCAGCCTGGCCATGCCTTTTGTGTTTGTCTGGCTAGACAACCCCAAGCTGTGGGCGTTGCTGCTCCTGATGGGTGTGGCCTCGTCGGCTGGACATTTCATGCTCATCAAGGCCTACCAAAAGGCCGCTACCGCTACCCTCATGCCCTATTTGTACGCGCAAATCGCTTTCGCCCTGCTGGGTGGTTGGCTGGTGTTTCGCTATGTGCCCGACGGCTGGTCCATGCTTGGCATGGCCTTGATTGGTGCCTGCGGCGCGCTCAGCGCCTGGTTGACGGTGCTTGAGAGCAAGACCAGCCCACATCCGTCCGACGCATCGCCCCACACACCAGCCCTCGCTGCGTCACCAGCGCCAGCAGCGGCGCAGCAGACCCGGTAGGGCCATGGCACAGCTATTTCAAGTCCACCCCGACAACCCGCAGCCGCGTTTACTCAAACAAGCCGTCGCCCTGCTGGGGCAAGGCGGCATCGTGGCGGTGCCGACCGATTCGAGCTACGCCCTGGCCTGCCACCTGGACGACAAAGCCGCTGCCGACACCCTGCGCCGCATTCGCGGCGTAGACGACAAACACCACCTCACCCTGCTGTGCCGCGACCTCAAAGAGCTGGCCACCTATGCGCGGGTAGACAACCACCAGTTTCGCCTGATCAAAGCGGGAACACCGGGGCCGTATACCTTCATACTGGAAGCCACCAAAGAGGTGCCGCGCCGCCTGAGCCACCCCAAACGCCTGACCATCGGCCTGCGCGTGCCTGGCCACCATACCTTGCAGGCGCTATTGGCACTGCATGGTGCGCCTTTGCTGGCAGCCACTTTGATCGCACCGGGTGAGACCGAGCCATTCAACGACTGCGAGGCCATCCGCGAGCGCTTTGAGCACCAGATAGCCGCCATCATCGACGCAGGGGCCTGCGCCAGCGAGCCCACCACGGTGGTAGATTTAACCGATAGCGAACCCGTGATAGTTCGCCTGGGTCGCGGCGACCCGGCAAAGCTGGGCCTGTAGCGCAGCTTGGCGCGCCGAGCTGTGCGGTGCAAAAAAACCGCTATCAAAAAGCCAAAATCTTTTGTAGCAAGACAGCCGAGTCTGAGACAATCAGACTATGGACATTTCCAACCTGATTCAAACCGTACTCATTTACGCCCTGCCCGTGATCTTTGCCATCACGGTTCACGAGGCGGCCCACGGCTACGCGGCCCGGCACTTTGGCGACAACACGGCCTATTCGCTCGGGCGCATCACACTCAATCCGCTCAAGCATATTGACCCGGTGGGCACCATCGCCATGCCTTTGCTGCTGTACTTTGCAACGGCGGGTACGTTTTTGTTTGGCTACGCTAAGCCCGTGCCAGTACGTTTTGGCAACCTGCGCAATCCCAAGCGCGACATGGTGTGGGTGGCATTGGCGGGTCCCGCCGTCAACCTGCTGCAAGCCTTGATTTGGGGGGTGCTGCTGTATCTGGTGATGGGTGTGCAGCTCAATGAACGCTTTTTTATTGAGATGTGCAAAGCGGGCATGTTGGTCAATGTGGTGATGTTTGTGTTTAACCTGTTCCCGCTGCCGCCCTTGGACGGAGGCCGCATTCTGGTGGGCTTGCTGCCCTACCGCCAGGCCGAGCTGGTTTCGCGCATAGAGCCCTATGGATTTTTTGTGGTGATGGGGCTGGTGATCGCGGGTGTGCTGGGCAGCATCTGGATGCGCCCCCTGATGAACCTGACCTACGGGTTCATTGACCTGGTGCTGACCCCCTTGGGCTTTTTGGTGAAGTAGTATGAGCGACGAGAAAAAACGCGTTTTATCTGGCATGCGCCCCACGGGCGCACTGCACCTGGGCCACTACCATGGCGCGCTGAAAAACTGGGTGCGTTTGCAGTCCGAGATGGAGTGCTTTTTCTTCGTGGCCGACTGGCACGCCCTCACCACCCATTACGACAACCGCGAGATCATCGAGCAAAACGTCTATGAAATGGTGATCGACTGGCTGGCCGCCGGGCTCGACCCTAACCAATGCACCATCTTTTTGCAAAGCCGCATGCCCGAACATGCCGAGCTGTTTACCCTGCTGGCCATGGGCACACCGCTGAGCTGGCTGGAGCGCGTGCCCACCTACAAAGACCAGCAAATCCAGCTCAAAGACAAAGACCTGTCTACCTATGGCTTTTTAGGTTACCCACTGCTGCAAGCGGCCGATATTTTGATGTACCGCGCGCACTTCGTGCCCGTAGGTGAAGACCAGGCCAGCCATGTGGAGCTGACGCGCGAGACCGCACGCCGCTTTAACGACCTGTATGGCCGCCGGAACAACGATGCAGAGCGCGTCACCGCGCTGCTAGCCACCTGGCCCAAGGAAGATGCGCGCTACTTGAGTAGCATGGCCAAAAAACGCAAGGAACTGGGCGACGAGTCCATGCTGCAAAAACTACCCGGTTTTTTGGCCAAGTTTCCAGATTTAAGCGCCGACCAGCACGCCCTGCTGACCTCGTTTGTGAGCGGCAAAGGCAAGGCCGTACTGGTAGAGCCGCAGGTGCTGCTGACCAACGCCAGCAAGCTGCCCGGCCTGGATGGCCGCAAAATGAGCAAAAGCTACGGCAACGGCATTGCTATGCGCGAAGAAGCCACCAGCATCGAGAAAAAAATCCGTGAAATGCCCACCGACCCAGCCCGCGTCAAACGCACCGACAAAGGCGACCCCGCCAAGTGCCCGGTGTGGCAGTTTCACCTGGTGTACTCCGACGATGTCCGCAAGCAATGGGTCACCGAGGGCTGCACTACTGCTGGCATCGGCTGCATTGAGTGCAAAAAGACCATCAGCGACTCGATACTGCAAGAGCAGCAGCCTATGCTTGCGCGGGCAAAACCTTACGTAGATAATCCAAAGGTTGTACGGGAAATTGTGGACGCAGGCTGCGCCCGCGCCAAGCGTTTTGCACAAGAAACGATGTATCATGTCAGAGAGGCAGTCGGCGTGAACTATTAGACATAAATGCATAAAATATTACAAAATATACTAATGCTTTCATTGCCACACTGAACCTTACGTTTCGCTCTAACTTTAAAAACAATCATGTTAATTTTTGTTGTCGACGATCATCCCCTCATGCGCGAAGCCGTTGTGATGCTGTTTCGGCGTATCAAGTCAGCCTGTACCATCATAGAAATGGATCGTGTAGGTGCTATTGCGCAAAACGTTGTCACGCATGGCAACCCTGAACTGATCTGTCTTGACCTGAAACTGCCCGATACCCATGGCGTATCAGGTGTGCGCGAGGTGCGTGCGGCTTTTCCCACCACGCCTATCGTGGTTTTATCAGCTTCTCCAGCCAGTGACTACGAAGACCTAGCGTTAGAGGCTGGTGCTGATCTGTACCTGGAAAAATCTGCCGGAGCAACCCATCTTTCACAATCATTGCGTGCTTTGGTTACGCCCGAAAGTGATTTTGGCGAAGGACCCGCTGAGACAGAAAAGCTCTCCAAACGCCAAAAGCAGCTACTCAAACTGCTAGACGATGGCCTGTCCAACCGCGATATCGCCGAGCAACTGGGCATCAGCGAGCACACCGTCAAGGTACACCTGTGGCGCTTGTTCCGACGCCTGGATGTCAAAAGCCGTACCCAGGCCACCTTTTGGGCGCGCAGCCACGGTATTGTTTAATCTGTACCCGCAAGTGCAGGCTACTTCGGTACACTTTGGATATCTGACAACAGCAATTCCAACCTCATGCGTGTGCCTACCCCTAGGCGCGACCGCAAGCTGACCCGATGGCCCAGTACATCCGCCAGGCGTTGCACAATAGCTAACCCCAAGCCAAAACCATCCTCAGTGCCCTGATGGTGTGACGCTTTATAAAACTCCTGAAACACATTGGTATGGTGTTCTGGAGCAATGCCCTGGCCGGTATCCCACACTTCGATCCATAAGCGGTCAGATCGAATTCTGGTGCTGAGTAACACGCCACCCCTATCGGTATAGCGGATGGCATTGGCCAGCAAATTAGCCACAATACGGCGGATGAGCAAGGCATCTGTCCACACATACGCAGCAGTAATGCGCTGCCTGAACTCCAATCGTTTGCCCGTGGCGGCGGGATTGAATTGCACAGACATGTCATTGATCAATTGGCACACGGCGATCGATTCGAACTTGGGTTGCACGGTACCCGCCTGTATTTTGGCAAAATCAAACAGGCTATTAAATAGCGAATTGACAGAATCTGTTGCAGCTAAAATTTTGGGTATTACTTCACTGGCCAGTGCAGGCTCACCACGCAACCAGTCAGCATAAAAGGCCAGCGCACTGACCGGTTGGCGTAAATCGTGCGCCGCATTGGCCAACATGCGGTCTTTAATTTTGACAGCGTAGAGCGCCAGCTCCGTTTTTTCACGCAAGTTGGTAATCAACTGCTCATTGTCGTATTGCAAAGCATAACCATGGCGCTGTACCGCATGCAGACGGGAACCCGCGATACGCAATAAACCCCAAAAAATCGCAATGAGTAACAAGATGGCAGCGTCATGCAAATTCGAGGAATTGGAAAAATAACCATACAAAACCGCCGTAAAAAACATCCCATAACAGACGTCAATATGGGATTGAAAAATATCCAGGCGCGCAGAAAACAGTATCATCGAAAAGGCCCCAATGCCTAACAGTATGAGCATGCAAATGAACTGATTTTCTAACGGCACCTTGCCGTAGTAGATAAAGACCAAAGCTCCCCACAAAAAAGCATTCCCAATCCAATACCAACGCGCGATACGAAAAAACTCCAACAAAGGCTGGGGCGCTACAGCCATTTTTCGTGATCGGTATTGATCGATAGCGGATTGACGCAGCACTGTCGCAATCACGATTAAAGTCACCCACGAGGCCAATAATGCGGTTGGCACATGGCTATAGAGCATGCCCACCACAACAGCTATAGCAATCAACAAACCCCAAACACCCGATTGGGAATTGGCGATAAAAGTGCGCGTCAGCCGCTCTTCAATCCAAATGCGTTTTTCATCGCTTTCAGCCTCTTTTTGAGCTGACAGTCCTCGGCGCACTGCCGCATCGGGCATAAAACTGGAGTCAAATTCTGGCGTACGGGATGGGCTTGACATACCAAGAGTCTAACGCCTGGAGTCCAGGCCAGGGGAAGCATAAGGACAGGAGTATCCGACGTTCACAGAGTCACCGGGATAAGGTCGTTGCAAATAATCCGATACCCCTGCTGACTTTTTTTCGACACCAAAGAAAAAACCTTACGATATATTTTTAATAGCGTAAGGCTTCGGTCTCTGGCGGAGAGGGTGGGATTCGAACCCACGGTACCTTGCGGTACGCCTGATTTCGAGTCAGGTACATTCGACCACTCTGCCACCTCTCCGTGATGCTTCGTTTTGTCGAAGCACGTATTTTAGCAGGCTAGCGGGCTGAGTCGGCTCCATGTGCCCGGCCAGCGGTCGATTTTTAAGCCCGAATGGTGCTCACACCACCCATGTAGGCCTGAAGAGCCGCTGGCACAGTCACGCTGCCATCAGCGTTTTGGTAGTTCTCCAGCACGGCCACCAGGGTGCGGCCTACTGCCAGGCCGGAGCCGTTGAGGGTGTGCACCAGTTCGTTTTTGCCTTGGGCGTTTTTAAAGCGGGCTTGCATGCGGCGGGCCTGGAAGGCTTCGCAGTTGCTCACTGAGCTGATCTCGCGGTAAGTGTTTTGGGCAGGTAGCCATACTTCCAGGTCGTAGGTTTTGGCGGCGGTAAAGCCCATGTCACCCGTGCACAGAGCCATCACGCGGTAGGGCAAGCCCAACTTTTGCAAAATAGCCTCTGCGTGGCCGGTCATCTGCTCAAGAGCTTCGTAGCTTTTGTCGGGGTGCACGATTTGCACCATCTCTACTTTGTCAAACTGGTGCTGGCGGATCATGCCGCGCGTGTCGCGGCCGTAGCTGCCTGCCTCTGACCTAAAGCAGGGGCTGTGCGCGGTGAGCTTGATGGGCAGGTCGATCTCTTGCAAGACGCTGCCCGCTACAGTGTTGGTGAGTGTCACTTCGCTGGTGGGGATGAGGTACAGGGCTTCGCCGTCGCCTTCTTGACCGCCTTTTTTCACCGCAAACAGGTCTTCTTCAAACTTGGGCAACTGGCCGGTACCGCGCAGGGTGTCGGCGTTGGCAAGGTAAGGCGTGTAGCACTCGGTGTAGCCGTGCTCGGTGGTTTGCACGTCCAGCATGAACTGGGCCAACGCACGATGCAGTCGGGCGATGGGGCCGCGCATGACGGTAAAGCGGGCACCCGCCAGCTTGGCACCGGTATCGGCATCCAGGCCCAAGGGGCTGCCCACATCGACATGGTCTTTGACAGAAAAATCAAATGTGCGGACATTTCCCCATTTGCGCACCTCGACGTTGCCCGATTCGTCTTTACCTACGGCCACGCTCTCGTGCGCAAGGTTGGGCAGCGTCATCATCATGGCGTTGAGTTCGGCCACGATGGCTGCTGTGCGCAGCTCGCCAGCTTCCAGCTCTGTTTTGTAGGTCGCTACTTCAGCCATCACGGTCTCGGTACTCTCGCCCTTGGCTTTGAGCATGCCGATAGATTTGGACAGGCTATTGCGTTTGGCTTGCAGCTCCTCGGTGCGCACCTGGATGGTTTTGCGCTCTGCGTCAAGCTGCGTGAATTTGTCAACGTCCAAAAACAACTGCGGATTTTTACGCTTTTGCAGCGCGGCGACGACCCCGGCGAGGTCTTTACGGAGGAGTGTGGTATCTAACATGGGGTGATTGTAGTTTCCCCCAGGACTTACCTGACAACGAACTGAGCAAAAAAACATGGAGCCGAAGCTCCATGTTAAAAATGCCTAAGGGTATATCAACCCACTCACACCTGCTCTTTGACCGCCGCTGGGGACGGATTCACAGCCACGGGCGCACTGCCCAAGCCACCGTCACCACCGGCTGGCGGCACACGGGGTGTCCAGTCTTTGGGCGCGCTGGGTGGGCGGCCAGCCATGATGTCATCGAGCTGGCTCATGTCGATGGTTTCCCATTCGAGCAGGGCCTTTGCCATGGCATGCATTTTGTCGCTGTTGTCTTCGATCAGCTTGCGGGCTTGGGCGTACTGGGTGTCAATAATTTTACGCACCTCTACGTCTACCATTTGCATGGTGTGCTCGCTCATGCTGGTGGTTTTGGTGACGCTGCGGCCCAAAAAGACTTCGCCTTCGTTCTCGGCGTAGACCATGGGGCCGAGCGCGTCGGTCATGCCATAGCGCATGACCATGTCGCGGGCCAAGCTAGTGGCGCGCTCAAAGTCGTTGCTTGCCCCGGTGGTCATTTGCTTCATGAACACTTCTTCGGCAATGCGGCCACCAAAGAGCATGGCAATCTGGTTGAGCATGAACTCTTTGTCGTAGCTGTAGCGGTCTTGCGCGGGCAGGCTCATGGTCACGCCCAGGGCGCGGCCACGGGGGATGATGGTGACCTTGTGCACTGGGTCGCACTTGGGCAGCAGGCGACCTATCAGGGCGTGGCCACTCTCATGGTAGGCGGTGTTACGGCGCTCTTCTTCGGGCATGACCATGCTTTTACGCTCGGGGCCCATCAAAATTTTGTCTTTGGCTTTTTCAAAGTCTTGCATCTCCACCACGCGTGCGTTGCGGCGGGCGGCCATCAGGGCGGCTTCGTTGCACAGGTTGGCCAGGTCGGCACCGCTCATGCCGGGTGTGCCACGGGCGATCACGTTGGGGCTCACGTCTTGGCCCAGCGGCACTTTACGCATGTGCACACCCAAGATCTGCTCACGGCCACGGATGTCGGGCAGCGTCACATACACCTGGCGGTCAAAACGGCCTGGGCGCAAAAGGGCGGCATCCAAAATGTCGGGGCGATTGGTAGCGGCGACGACGATCACGCCGACATTGGTTTCAAAGCCGTCCATCTCCACCAGCATTTGGTTGAGTGTTTGCTCGCGTTCGTCATTGCCACCGCCCAGGCCTGCGCCGCGTTGGCGGCCTACTGCGTCAATTTCGTCAATGAAGATGATGCAAGGTGCATTCTTTTTGGCGTTATCAAACATGTCGCGCACGCGCGACGCACCCACGCCGACAAACATTTCTACAAAGTCTGAGCCGCTGATGCTGAAGAATGGCACCTTGGCCTCGCCAGCAATCGACTTGGCCAACAGCGTTTTACCCGTACCGGGTGGGCCGACCAGCAGCAGACCGCGCGGTATGCGCCCGCCCAGCTTTTGGAACTTGGCTGGGTCTTTCAAAAAGTCCACCACTTCTTTCACTTCTTCTTTGGCCTCGTCGCAGCCTGCTACGTCGGCAAAGGTGACGGTGTTGGTGTTTTCGTCCAGCAAGCGCGCCTTGGACTTGCCGAAGCTGAATGCCCCGCCCTTGCCGCCGCCTTGCATTTGACGCATGAAGTACACCCACACGCCAATCAGCAACAGCATGGGGCCCCAGCTGATGAGGATGGTGGTGAGCAAAGAGGCCTCTTCGCGTGCCTTCACATCAAACTTCACACCGTTGTTAATCAGGTCGCCCACCAGGCCGCGATCGAGGTAGGTGGCATTGGTGCGCACCTTGGTGTCATCTTGCTTGAGCGCGGAAATCTCGGTGCCGCCCTGCCCTTCGGCAATGGTGACCTGCTTGATTTGTTTGGAGCGCACCATGTCCAGAAACTCAGAGTAACCGACAAAGCCAGATTGCCCCGCCCCACCCTTGGTCTCAAACTGCTTGAACACGGTGAATAGCACCAGTGCAATGACGAGCCATACCGCGACTTTAGAAAACCATTGGTTATTGTTCAAAACAAACGCTCCATGGGCAAAATGCCCTCTGTAGATTCAGATGTGCCCCATTTTAGGCTTTTCAAGACCATGTTTCCGGGATTATCTAGGTAACTAGTTGGTTCAAAGGGCTATATCAAACCTTCCACTTCTCCATCAGTTTGTCGGGCGTGAGGTTGTCGTAGCCTTCAAAGGGCTGGTGAATCCATGGGTTAGTGGGCAAAAAATCTACCGAATAGTCGGCCACGAAGGCAGATACGCCTTTGGTCCAGATCACCGCTGTGCGCAGCTCGGTGATGGGTTTGTAGTTATCGCGCAGCATATCTACCACGGCTTTCAGGGTGTGGCCCGTGTCGGCCAGGTCGTCCACCAGCAGCACTTTGCCAGCGATCTCGCCCTTGGGGGTGGTGATGTAACGGGCGATGTCCAGGTTGCCTTGCACCGTGCCGGCTTCGGCGCGGTACGAGCTGGTGGACATGATGGCCAGGGGCTTGTTGAAGATGCGCGAGAGGATGTCACCGGGGCGCATGCCACCGCGTGCCAGGCACAGGATGGTGTCAAACTGCCAGCCGGACTGGTGCACTTTGATGGCCAGTTTTTCGGTCAGGTTGTGGTATTCGTCGTAACTGACGTAGAGGTGTTTGCCGTCTTCGGTGAGCATGTAGGGGCCTTAGATTGAAATGATTGGAAGATAATTGGACGAAAAAGTGGAAGAACAAGTTGCTATAAAAAAATGAGCTGCTTACACTATATTTTAAAGGGCTGCAGCCCTATTTGACCATCAAATCAGGCCAGAAATGGATGCTTCATCATGATGGTGTGGTCACGGTCTGGGCTGGTGGAGACGATGTGGATCGGCACGCCGGTAGCGTTGGCGATGCGTTGCAAGTACAGGCGGGCGTTGATGGGCAGCTTGTCGTAGTCGGTCACGCCGACGGTACTGTCCGTCCAGCCTTCCATCACTTCATAGATGGGTTTGCAGCGCTCGATGTCTTCTGCGCCCAGGGGCAAAATATCGGTGACCTGGCCATCGAGCTCGTAGCCGACGCAGATGCTGAGTTCTTTGATGCCGTCCAGCACGTCCAGCTTGGTGATGCACAGGCCCGACAGGCCATTGACTTGCGCGCTGCGTTTGAGCAAAGCGGCATCAAACCAGCCGCAGCGGCGGCTGCGGCCTGTGGTGACACCTTTTTCCTGGCCCACGGTGCTCATGTGGTAGCCGGGGGTGCCGGGCTTTTCCCAGTCCAGCTCGGTGGGGAAAGGGCCGCCGCCTACGCGGGTGCAGTACGCCTTGGTAATGCCCAGGATGTAGTGCAGCATGCCCGGGCCCACGCCTGCGCCTGCGGCGGCGTTGCCAGCCACGCAGTTGCTGCTGGTTACGTAGGGGTAGGTGCCATGGTCTACGTCGAGCAAGGTGCCCTGCGCGCCTTCAAACAGCAGGTTGGCACCGGCTTTGTGGGCATCATTCAGCTCGCGCGATACATCCGCAATCATCGGCTTGATAAGGGCTGCATGGCGCATGGCCTCTGCGTAAACAGCTTCGTATTCAATAGCAGGTGCGTGCAAAAAGGTGGTCAGGATGTGGTTATGCAGCGTGAGCAAGTCGCGCAGTTTGGCGGCAAATCGCTCGGGGTATTTCAGGTCTTGCACGCGCAGGGCGCGGCGGGCAATTTTGTCTTCATACGCGGGGCCAATGCCGCGCCCGGTGGTGCCGATTTTGGCCGTGCCACCTTTTTCGCGGAAGGCCTCGCGGGCAATGTCCAGCGCGGCGTGAAAGGGCAGTATCAACGGGCAAGCCTCGCTGATGCGCAGGCGGCTGCGCACCTCAACGCCCGCTTTTTCCAAACCTTCAATTTCTTCAAACAGTTTGGCCGCTGACAGCACCACGCCGTTGCCGATGTAGCACTTCACCCCGGGGCGCATGATGCCGCTGGGGATGAGGTGCAGCGCGGTTTTTACGCCATTGATGACCAGGGTATGGCCTGCGTTATGCCCGCCCTGAAAACGCACTACGCCTTGGGCGGACTCGGTCAACCAGTCCACCAGCTTGCCTTTACCTTCGTCGCCCCACTGGGTGCCCACGACGACCACGTTGCGGCCCACCACGTTGCGCTCTACCAATACATCTCGTGTCTTTGCGTTCATCAGATCGTTCACTTCAAAAATAAAAGGCTTTGCTTAAATGGCTTGCACGACCCACTGCCCGGCGGCTTCCACCAGGGCGCGGTCACAGGTAAATTCTTGTACTTCGTGCTCGTGGCCGGGCAGTACGCACACCACGGTCTCGCCGCGTGCACGCAGGCCTTGCACTGCCGCGCGCAGGGCAGCGCCCTCGCCCCACGGTGCGCGGATAGCGGCCTTGAGCGGCCTGGCAGGCAGTACACCCACCAGTTCCTTCACGTCCAGGCTAAAGCCCACCGCCGGGCGGTTGCGGCCAAACACCGAGCCCACCTCGTCGTAGCGGCCCCCGCGCACCAATGCGTCGGCCAGCTTGTGATGGGCACCAGGGGTGTACACGGCAAAGCGCACACCCGTGTAGTAGGCGTAACCGCGCGAGTCGGCCAAATCAAAACTGACCTTTACCTGCGGCTGGGCAGCCTGCACACGGCCTGCCAGTTGCTTCAAATTTGATAGCTGCTTACGCATGTTTTCATTGGGCTGGAAGGCTTTTTCTGCCTTTACCAGCACCGTCTCGTCACCATACAGCTGCACCAGCGTGGCCAGGCCGTTGCGGCTGGCTGCGGGAAAGCTGGCGGTCAGCTCTGCCAGCGTGGCAGCATCTTTGGCCGCCAGCGCAGCGTGCACGGCATCTAGCTGGGCTGGGCTGGCCTGCACGCCAGCGAGCAGGCTGCGCACCAAGCGTGCATCGGCCAGATCGACGGTAATGTCTTTCACACCTGCGCTGTGCAGACAGTCAATGGCCAGCAGCAGCACTTCCAGGTCAGCCTCAGTGCCTGCGTGGCCAAACATTTCTGCACCAAACTGCAAGGGCTCGCGCGTGGCGTGCGGCCTGGCAGGCGCGGTGTGCAGCACCGGGCCGCAGTAGCACAGGCGGGCCACGCCGCTGCGGTTGAGCAAGTGTGCATCTATGCGCGCCACCTGGGGCGTGGTGTCAGCGCGCAGGCCCATGGTGCGGCCCGAAAGCTGGTCTACCAGCTTGAAGGTTTGCAAGTCCAGCGCCTCGCCGGTGCCAGTGAGCAGGGATTCGAGATATTCCAGTTGCGGCGGCATCACCAGCTCGTAGCCGTAGCTGCGGGCGGTGTCTAGCAACTGGCGGCGCAGTTCTTCGATGTGCCGCGCCTCAGAGGGCAAAACATCGGCAATATGGTCGGGCAGTACCCAGGCGGACATGGAGGGTGGGCGCTGGGGAAAGCGCAAGGACGGTTAAAGGGTTTATTTTACCGGGCTTCAGACTCGGAAATGAATTTTCCTGACGGCTTTTTGCTCCGCTGTGCGGTTTGCCTGACAATCACGGCTATGTACCCCGCAGTCACGCCGCCCCCGATCGAACCTAACCGCCCACCCGGTGCCTGGCATAAGCGTTGGTGGCGTGGGCTGGGGCATGCGCGGCAAGACCGCTATGCCATGATCGCCCCGCTGATCGCCGTGCTGCTGTTTTTGGCCGCTATTGTTGCCGCATTTAGCTACCTGCGCCTGGAAGAGATGGACCGCGAGCAAGAAGCCGTCAAACGCGACGTAGAGTATGCCCAGCAGCGCCTGCGCCTGCGCCTGCTGGAGCGCCAGGAGCAGCTGATGCGCCTGGCCGCCGAGGTCAGCAACAAGCAAATCGACGCGCAGGAGTTTGTCGAACAGGCCGAGGCTTTGGTGCAGCAGTACCCCGAGCTGCAGTCCGTGCACTGGATTGATGCCAAAAAACGCATCAAAATGGGCTACACCTCGCCCAGCGCGTTGGCCAAGGTGGCGGGCGATGCCATCAAAGGGGCTGCAACTGACGCTACTTTTGGCCTGGCGCGCGATGTTCGCCAACCGGTCTATTCAACCCCCTTTGATACCGGCACCGGCACCATCAGCCTTTTGCAGGTGCATGTGCCACTGGCCGACAGCGGGCGCTTTAGCGGGGTGGTGGTGGGGGAATACCAGATTGACGGGCTGATGCGCTACGCCGTGCCCACCGAAATCAGTGCCAAATATGCGGTAGCCCTGCTCAACGATAAGGGCCAGATGCTGGCTGGCAACACCACACCAGCGCGCACTGTGGCAGCCAAGTTTTTACCCTGGACAGCGCAGGCGCATGAATACGAAGTACCGGTCTCGCCCATCGGCAATGGCCTGGTGCTGCGCGCCCAGGCCTACCGCACCTCACTGGGCGTGGTGGGCAGCGGACTGTTCTGGCTGGTAGCCGTGCTCAGCCTGATGACGGCCTGGATGCTGATGGGCACCTGGCGGCACACGCGCAAGCGCATCCGCGCTCAGGCAGCTCTGGTGACCGAGACCAATTTTCGCCGCGCCATGGAAAACTCCATGCTCACCGGCATGCGTGCACTGGATATTGAGGGCCGCATCACCTATGTGAACCCGGCCTTTTGCCAGATGACGGGCTGGAGCGAGAACGAGCTGGTGGGCCGCACCGCGCCCTTCCCCTACTGGCCCGATGAAGACACTGCCTTGCTGACCGCTCGGCTTGAAGACGAGTTGGCCGGCCGCACCATTCCGGGTGGCTTTCAGGTGCGCGTCAAGCGCAAAGACAAAAGCCATTTTGATGCCCGCATGTATGTGTCGCCCTTGATCGACCCCAAGGGCGGGCAAACCGGCTGGATGACCTCGATGACCGACATCACCGAGCCCAACCGCGTACGCCAGCAATTGACAGAATCGTACGAGCGCTTTACGACCGTGCTGGAAGGCCTGGACGCCAGCGTTTCGGTCGCGCCCCTGGGCAGTGCAGACTTGCTATTTGCCAACAAGTTGTACCGCCAATGGTTTGGCTCGCATACCGAAGGGCATTTGAACCTGGTGGCGCAAGCGGGCCGACCCGACGCGCCGCGCGGCGAATCCGACGACGATGTGGACGCGCTGGTAGGTCTGCCCGTCAGCGAGATGCGCATTGCCCAAAGTGAAAACGCAGAAATCTACGTCCCCGCGCTGGGCAAATGGCTGGAGGTGCGCTCGCGCTACCTGAGCTGGACCGATGGCCGTCTGGCGCAAATGGTGATTGCCACAGACATCAGCCCACGCCGCCTGGCCGAGGCCCAGTCTGCCGCGCAGGCTGAACGCGCCCAGACCGCCAGCCGCCTGATTACGATGGGTGAGATGGCCTCCAGCGTAGCTCACGAGCTCAATCAGCCCCTGACGGCTATTAACAACTATTGCACCGGCATGGTCGACCGCATCAAAGGCAAGCAGATCAATGAAGAAGACATGCTGGCGGCCCTGGAGAAAACTGCTAAACAGGCGCAACGCGCCGGGCAAATTATCCAGCGCATCCGCAATTTTGTGAAGCGCTCGGAACCCAACCGCACTTTATCGGACATCAGCACCATGGTAGGCGAGGCGGTGGAGCTGGCCGAGATCGAGTTGCGCAGGCGCAATGTGCGTTTGTCCCACAGCATCATGCCGCACCTGCCGCAAGTGATGGTTGACCCAATTTTGATAGAGCAGGTATTGGTCAACCTGATGAAGAATGCCGCTGAATCTGTCGACATGGCTGAGCGCGAGGTCGCCCAGCGCAGCGTTGAACTGGCGGTGCAATCCAAAGACATGCCCAGTGTAGGCAAGGTGGTGGAATTTGCCGTGACCGACAGTGGCAAGGGCCTGGCCCCCGAAGTACTGACGCGCCTGTATGAGGCGTTTTTCTCCACCAAGGCCGAGGGCATGGGCATTGGGCTCAATTTATGCCGCTCCATCGTTGAATCGCATCAAGGCCGGATGCAGGCCGAGAACCTCTACAATGGCGCTGAGATCATCGGTTGCAGGTTCAGTTTTTGGCTGCCCGTAGCGGCGTCGGCGCTAGATGGCCCCCATGCAAAACCTGCCACCGCTACTGTTTAGATAGCTGTTTGCGCTTTATCCATATAGATATTTGACTATAAAGGCTGAAAAATCATGAGCTTGATACCGAAAAAAGGCACCGTATACGTCGTGGACGACGACGAGGCCGTGCGCGACTCGTTGCAATGGCTACTCGAAGGCAAAGACTACCGCGTGCGCTGCTATGACTCGGCCGAGACCTTTTTGGCCCGCTACGACCAGCGCGAGGTCGCCTGCCTGATTGTGGACATCCGCATGGCAGGCATGACAGGCCTGGAACTACAAGACAAACTGGTAGAGCGCAAATCGCCCCTGCCCGTGGTGTTTATCACTGGCCACGGCGATGTGCCCATGGCCGTAGACACCATGAAAAAAGGCGCGATGGATTTCATCCAAAAGCCTTTTAAAGAAGAGGCCCTGGTCAGCCTGGTCGAGCGCATGTTAGAGCAAGCCAAGGTCAGCTTCAGTGGCCAACAGCAGGCCGCCAGCCGCGACGCGCTGATGTCCAAGCTCACTGGCCGTGAAGCCCAGGTGCTGGAGCGCATCGTGGCCGGTCGCCTGAACAAACAAATTGCCGACGACCTGGGCATCAGCATCAAAACCGTGGAAGCCCACCGCGCCAACATCATGGAAAAACTCAACGCCAACACGGTGGCTGATTTGCTGAAAACTGCTTTGGGGCAAAACGCTCCGAAAGCATAAGAAAGAATTTTTTGAACGCAGAAGGCGCGAAGGTTTCGCAAAGTGCGCAGAGGAAAATAAAGAGAATCCAAAAAATACAAAGAATTCGAGTTCAAAGGAATATATGAATTTTTGAATTCATTTTTGGTTTTTTTGGTATTTATTTTTTGCGCCCTTCGCGCAACCTTCGCGCCCTCTGCGTTCAAAAACTCCCCTCTTTTCTCCTTCCCCCATTTCAAAAGACATGACCGCCCAACTCATCGACGGCATCGCCCTCTCCGCGCAACTGCGCAAAGACGTTGCCACCCGCGCCGCCGTCCTCAAGTCCAAGGGCGTCACCCCCGGCCTGGCCGTGGTGTTGGTGGGCGACAGCCCCGCCTCGCAGGTCTATGTGCGCAACAAAATCAAAGCCTGCCAGGAAGCGGGCTTGCACTCGGTACTTGAAAAGCACGACGCAGCCATGACCGAGGCGGCGCTGCTGCGGTTGGTAGACCAACTCAACAACGACCCCAGCATCCACGGCATTTTGGTGCAACTGCCTCTGCCTGCGCATATTGACGCGCACAAGGTGATTGAAGCCATCTCGCCCGACAAAGACGTAGATGGCTTCCACGTTGCCAGCGCAGGCGCGCTGATGATCGGGCAAAGCGGCTTTTGGCCGTGCACGCCCTATGGCTGCATGAAGATGCTCGAATCACTGAACGACGGCAAAGGCTACAGCCTCAAGGGCAAGCACGCCGTAGTCATTGGCCGCAGCAACATCGTAGGCAAGCCCATGGCCATGATGCTGCTGGCGCAAAACGCCACCGTCACCGTCTGCCACAGCGGCACACAAAACTTGAAAGCCATGACCCTGCAAGCCGACGTGATCGTCGCCGCAGTGGGTAAACGCAACGTGCTCACCGACGACATGGTCAAGCCCGGCGCGGTGGTGATTGACGTAGGCATGAACCGCGACGACGCAGGCAAACTGTGCGGCGATGTGGACTTTGCAGGCGTAAAGCAAGTCGCCAGCCACATCACCCCCGTGCCTGGTGGCGTGGGGCCGATGACGATTACCATGCTGCTGGTCAACACGCTAGAGGCCGCCGAGCGAGCTGCAATGTAAGCATAGCTGCCATACCCCCCGCAGCGGCTACACTTGCATAGCTGGAATTGCTATATATTCAATAGCTGCTTACGCTATATTTTATTGGACTACAGCCTGATTCGTCACCTAACTCTGTAGAAAATTTCAACTAAACCAACCGACGCGCTTTAGCAGCCAGCAAATGTTGGTATGCACCGCCGCTTCGTACTCGGTCAGGCGTGCATCAAAGAAGGCGTAAATCTCTGGCATGGTGGTCGCTACAGCCACGGTGTGCAGGCCTTCGTCTTGTTTGTCCAGCGGTTTCAGGCCGCGCAAAATCAGGCGCTCGCCTGTGTTGATGCGAAAGCTGGACTCTTGCGCCAAATCGGTTACCAGATCGACCTTGCAGGCCTGGCTGCGCAGTTGCTGCACCAAGCGGTCAATATGGGCCGTAGGCAGTTTGCCGCTGGGTTCACAAAACTAAAAAATCCAGGTCATCGCTCAAACGGTGCGCCGTGTGTAGCGCCATCGCAGTGCCGCCAATCAGCAAAAAGCCCTGGGTTAACGCAATGCCTGCCAGCAGGTGGAAAACCGCTTGGGTGGCTGCGGGCAAGCTATGCGTTTGAAACACCTTGCGCCCCCCTCTGCAGGCCAGGCATCAAAGCACCCAGCACCCCGTGTGCAAGTCGATCCCCATCTGGGCAGCTCCCTGCTGCACCTGAGCGGCACCAAAGTACGCAAAAATTTTTGATACATCCATAAAGCGTGCGCGGCCTGGGACGGCTGCAATCAACGCGCTGTCGCTGATGGCGGGGTTAGACCAGTCGTAGGAAAAGTCCAAACCTATCTGCTCCGACTTGCGTTGCACCTGCGCGCTGGCTGGCCGCGCTGTTGCCAGCGCCTGCGGGGTGCGCGTTGCGGCTGGTAGTGCTGGCAGTAGGATGTGAGTTGTCTTGGCAAATGCCTCTGGCGTAAACATCAGCGACCAAAAAGCTAACTGTTGGGATCCAGCTTGGAGATTTAACGCTTGGGGCCACGTCAAATGTTGTGAGTTTCACATGGAGCAGGCTTCCCCTCGGTGCGCCGCCCTAAAGTATGCGCCTTGCCACCGCCTTTTTATTACCCCATCCAACCAGCTACGAGGACTGTTAGATTTTCTGACCTTATTACAATGGTGGAACCGTGTCTACAACCTGACGGCGGTAGCGATCAGGCTGACATGCTAACGCACTATCTGTTTGATTCGCTGGCGCTTATGGCGCTGCTGCTGCGCGGACACATCTTGCACCGACCATGAGTAAAAACACCACCCGCCAACCCCTGCGCGCCAGTGATCTGCGCGCGGCTACCCAACTGGTAACCCAGGCCACTTTGGGTATTGCCCACCTAGCCGAGGGCGTACACCAGTCGGTCTGGGGCACGCTGGGTGTGGGCGACAGGGCGGCGGGGCACACCAGCGGCATCACCGCACTGGTGTATGCGGCTATGCGCGGCGTAACGCGCCTGGCGGGCCGGGGGGTAGATGCAGCGCTGACCAAGCTAGAGCCCTGGCTGGCCAGCGCCGATGCCGCCCCACCCGAGTCTGCCCAGCGCGAGGCTGTGCTGGCTGCACTTAACGGCGTGCTGGGCGACCACTTGGCCGCCAGCGGCAACCCGCTGGCCACGCCCATGAGCCTGCGCTTTGAAGGCCAGGCACTGCATAGGCAAGCCATGCCCGCCAAAGCGCAGGTAACGGGCAAGGTGCTGGTGCTCGCGCATGGCCTGTGCATGAACGATTTGCAATGGGCGGGCCACGGCCCGGCACTGGCCGCAGCCCTGGGCTGCACCCCCGTGTACGCGCGCTACAACAGCGGCCTGCACACCAGTGACAACGGCACTGCGCTGTGCGGGCAACTGGCGCAACTGGCAGCGCACTGGCCCGTGCCCTTGCAAGAGCTCAGCCTACTGGGCCACAGCATGGGCGGCTTGGTTATCCGCAGTGCGGTGCACACGGCGCAGCAGCAACAAGCCGTTTGGCTGACAGCGCTGAAAAACATCGTCTTTTTGGGCACGCCACACCACGGCGCGCCGCTGGAAAAAGCGGGTAACTGGATCGATGTATTGCTGGGCAGCACGCCCTATTCCAAGCCCTTTGCCAAGCTGGGCCAGCTACGCAGCGCGGGCATTACTGATTTGCGCTACGGCCATATCCTGGCCCAAGACTGGCAAGGCCAAGACCGCTTTCGCCGCCAAAGCGACCGCCGCACCCCCGTACCACTGCCCGAGCCAGTTACCTGCTTTACCGTAGCGGCCACCCTAGCTGCCAAGCGCAGTCTGCTGGCTGAACGCAGCCTGGGCGACGGGCTGGTGCCGCTGCCCAGTGCGCTGGGCCAACATGCCGATGCCAGGCACCGGCTGGCCTTTGCCAAAGCTTCGCAGTGCATCGCTTACCGCACCAGCCACATGCAGCTCTTGTCCAGCCCCGTTGTCACGCAGCAGTTGATCGACTGGCTTAGGCCTGCATCAGCGCGAGGCCACGCCATGCAAGGCCATTGACTGTATTACTTGAGCAGTAATTTAATATCATCGGCCAGCGCCTGCGCACCTGTGCCGTAGCGGGTGTACAGGCGGATGCGCCCTTGCGGGTCGAGCACATAGCTGCCTGCGCTGTGGTCCATGGTGTAGCTGCTGGCGGTTTTGCCTTCGGCTTTTTTGTAGTGCACCTTAAAGTGCTTGGCGACCGCAGCAGTTTGCTCGGCACTGCCGCGCAGGGCGACGAAGCTGGGGTCAAAATTGCCCAAATAGGCTTTAAGCACCGGAGCGGTGTCGCGTTCGGGGTCGATGGTGATAAAGATGCCCTGCACCTTGTCGCCATTGGCTCCCAGCAGTTTTTTCACTTCCACCAGTTCCGTCATAGCCGTGGGACACACGTCGGGGCACTGGGTAAAGCCAAAGAAAACGACGACGACTTTGCCTTTAAAGTCGGCCATGGTGCGCGGTTTGTCAAACTGGTCGGGCAGTGCAAAGTTTTGCGCGTAGTCCGCGCCAGTGATGTCTACCGCTTTGAACTGCAGCTTTTGCTCCGAACAGCCATATAGAGTGACAAATAGGGCTGTAGAGCATATAAATAATGCGTAAGCAGCTAGCTTATTAATAGCAAACATGGTGCACTCTCAAGCTATAAAACGTAATGGTCTACCAACAGCGCCGCAAACAGCACACTCAGGTGGATCAGCGAAAACCGAAATGTTTTGCGCGCCAGCGCGTCGCTGTAGTTGCGCCACAGCGCAAAGCCGTAGTAACAAAACCCGATGCTTAGCAGCACCGCCGCCACCAGGTAAATCCACGAGCTCATGCCATACACAAAGGGCATTAGGCAGGCGGCAAACAGCACGATGGTGTAGAGCAATATTTGCAGACGGGTAAACTCATTGCCGTGCGTGACGGGCAGCATGGGTAGGCCGCTTTTGCGATAGTCTTCCACCCGGTACAGCGCCAGAGCCCAAAAATGCGGTGGCGTCCACAGAAAAATAATCAAAAACAAAATCAGAGCCTCGGGCGACACACCACCCGTCATGGCCGCCCAGCCCAGCACCGGCGGCATAGCGCCCGAGGCCCCGCCAATGACGATGTTTTGCGGTGTGAGCGGCTTCAAAATAACCGTGTAAATCACGGCGTAGCCAACGAAGGTGGCAAAGGTCAGCCACATGGTGAGGGGGTTCACATACACATACAGCAGCCACGAACCTAGTGCGCACAGCGCCGCCGAAAATGCGCCGGTTTGCATATCGCTGATCTCACCCTGCGCCGTGGGCCGCCAACTGGTGCGGCGCATTTTGGCATCAATGCCTTTTTCTACCAGGCAGTTAAATGCCGCAGCGGCCCCGGCCACCAGCCAGATACCCAGGCTGGCAAGCAGCATGGTTTGCACCTCGCTCCAGGTGGGTACACCGGGCACTGCCAGCACCATGCCGATCAGCGCGCAAAACACTATCAACTGGATGACGCGCGGCTTGGTCAGTGCATTGAACTGCGCCAGCTTGCCCTTGCGCGGCGCGGTGATGGGCAATACGATGGACGGTTCGGTACTGCTCATCGCGTGCCACCAGACAAGTGGTTAAAAGAAGAACTGAGTTGGGACATATTGCGCATGGTAGTGGGTGCTACACCGCTGCGGTCATGCTGCTCCACAGCGTAGAGCGACTCACGCGCGCTGCTGAGCACACCCGTGATTACCACCACCAAAGCCGCTGCGCCGCCCGTATGCGCCAAAGCCGCGACCAGGGGCCAGCCTAGCACCACATTGCTCAGGCCACTGACCAGTTGCCACAGCAGCAGTGCCACAATGCCCCACGCCGCCGTGCGCACCCCGCTGCGCTGCGGCGCGCCGCGCAGCATTTTGGCAGCTGCCACACCCAGCACCACAAAAACGATAAAAGCAAACAGACGATGCGCAATATGAATGCCCGTGAGTGCGGGCAAAGACAGGTTACTGCCCGTACTGGTTTGGCCCAGTTCGCGCCACAGCGAAAAGCCTTCGCGCCAATGGATTTGTGGCCACCACTGCCCCTGGCACTTGGGAAATTCATTGCAGGCCAGCACGGCGTAATTGGTGCTCACCCAGCCGCCCAGCGCAATTTGCAACCACAGCAGGGCAAAGCCTGCCATCAGCCAGGTGGCGGCTGTGCGCGACAAGGCCCCGCCGCCATAGTCTGCGCCCAAACCTGTGGCCAGGGTGTAGCGCGAGGCCTGCACTTGCAGCAAAGCCAGCAGCACCATACCGCCCAGCAAATGGAGCGTGACGATGGCGGGAAACAGTTTCATGGTGACCGTGAGCGCTCCAAACGCGCCTTGCAGGCACACCCACAGCAAGGTCAGGGTGGGCCACCAGGGCGAGATGTGCAAACGGCGGCGCAACTGCTGGCGGTGCAGCCAACTGGTGGCTGCCAGCACCAAAATCAACACGCCGACCGCGCTGGCACCGTAGCGGTGCAGCATCTCGATCCAGGCTTTGCGTTGCGTGACGGGCCCGTGCGGCGCAGCGGCCTGCTCGGCGCTGATCTGCGCCTGCGCGCCCAGCGGACTGGCGCTGGCGTAGCAGCCGGGCCAGTCGGGGCAACCCAGGCCAGAGTCTGAGAGGCGCGTGAACGCACCAAACAGCACCAAATCAAAGGTGAGAAACAGCGTCACCAAGGTTAGCGCGCGCAGGCGCTGTGGCAGCGAAGCCTGGCGGTTGCGCAGCCACACCCAGGCCAGCGGAGCCAGCGCAATCAGCACGCCCAGCAGCATCAGGCTGAGTGCGGGAGTAAAGTTGTACAGCGCTTGGGTTTGCATCAGCGTTGCCCTGTAGTGCTGGCCGCCTGGCCTGGGCTATTGGCGCTTTTTTTGCCCAGCTCTTCGCGGCCTGCCCTGTCCCAACTGCCCGATGCGCGCAACACGCGGTCCAGGTCGCGCTTGGCTTTGCCTGCGTCGATGTTGGGGGGGAAGCGCAGCATCCAGTTGCCTGCGGGGTCCACCAAATACAGGTGGTCTGTCAGCTTGTGGCCTTTAGCTGGCTCCAACCACTGCGAGACTACAGAAGAGCTGACACGCAAGGCGTAGGCATCCACATTGGCGGCCTGTACCTGGGGCAGCAAGGCGGGTGCAATGGGAGCTTCGTCGGTGATCAGCCAAATGCGGTCGAGGCGGTCTTTTTCGCGGCCCAGGCTCTCGCGCAACTGGCGCTGCGTGTACACCTGCTTTTCGCAGGCCGCATCGCAGGCCCCGCCCGACACGCTGACCAGCAGCCACTGCCCTTTGAGCGCGCGCAAACTGCTGGTAACACCGTCTGGGGCCGTAACAATAGCATCGGGCAGTGCGCGCATGGGCTGGATCAGCTCGCCATAATTGCGCCGTCCCTCGGGCCGCACCACGTAAAAAGTAAGGTAGGAGGCGATAACGGGCGCGGCGCACATCAGCAGTACGGCCAGCATTTTCCAGCGGCCCGACAGCTTGCGCTGGCGCACCTGTGCACCGGGCTCGGGCAAGGCGTGCACTGTCATCGTCAAGGGGCTGTCCCCGTGTACGGCAGGCATAGCTTGCGCGGCATCAGGCCTTGCGGCGGCGGTGGGAGATGAGTTGAAACCAGACATACAAAACCATTATCAGGCCGCAAAGGGCAAACCATTGAAAAGCATAACCGTAATGTTTGGCTACGCCAGCATCGACTGCGGGCCAGTCGCGCAGCAGGCCATCGCTATCGGGGCCACTGCTCGGCTCGTTACGCTGCTGACTGCCACGCTCGTAAACTTGACCACTGGGCACTGTTTGCAAGAGCGCCACGCTGTGCCACTGCACAGGCCGTCCCAAGTCTACGTGGGGTAGATTTTGCCAAATACGCGATGCCCCTGCTGCCAAGGGTGCACTGGCGCTGCGCTGCGCATCGCCCAGTTCATATACCCGCGAGACCGACTCCACCACCCTGCCCTGCACCGCCACCGTGCCCACCGGGGTAGCCACCACGGGCAAGCGGCTACGCTCCAGTGGGTCACGCGCCACCCAGCCACGCTGCACCCACACCACGCTGGGTGCAGCCGGCGCAGCCTGTCCAGGCGCAGGCTCTAGCTGCAAGGGGGTCACCACGAAAAAGCCGGGCTTACCCGCCATATAGCGGTTATCTAAAAATACCGTATGCGCCGCCAGCCAGGTGCCGCGCAACTGGGCCCGTCGGTACACCAAGGTCTGTGCAGAGTCGTCTGGAATGGCTTGTGAAAGCGCTTCATTGGCTTGCCCATTTACCTGCCCATCTGCTTCTTTTTTAATAGCTGCTTGCGCTATGTTTATAAGGGCTGGGAGTCTATTTCGCTCTTCTATCTGCGCTGCAAGCTGCTCTTTGGTACTGGCACGCTGCAATTGCCATGCACCCAGGCTGGCTGCTGCGCCCATCGCCAAAAGCGTTAGCACCCCCAGCACACAACCGGCCTTGCGTTGGGTGTGCCGTGCGGTCTTTGGATCCTGAGTGGGCGCGGCGGGCAACATCACGGGATAATCGGGCTTATGCAATTTCTCATCGCCATCGCTTTTATCGCCATACTCGCCAGCCTGGCAGCGGCACTTTTCTTTATGGTGCGAGGCGGTGGCAAGCCGGACGAGGCCGGCCAAACCAGCACCGACCCTGCGACCAACCATGCCAAACGCAACAAGGCTATGGCGCGTGCTCTGGCCCTGCGGGTGGGCGTGTCGGTGGTATTGTTCATTTGCGTGCTCTTGGCCTGGAAGCTGGGCTACATTGCCCCCACAGGCATTCCTGCCGGAAAATAAAAAAGCCGCTAAGCGGCTTTTTTATCGCGTGGCGCATGAGGTTTACAGCCAGTAAACCAGGATGTACAGGCCCAGCCACACGACATCCACAAAGTGCCAGTACCAAGCGGCACCTTCAAAGCCAAAATGCTTTTCTGGGGTGAAGTGGCCTTTTTGCAAACGCAGGGTAATAAACAGCAGCATCAACATGCCCACAAACACATGGAAACCGTGGAAGCCGGTAAGCATGAAGAAAGTGGAGCCAAAAATGCCCGACGTGAGCTTGAGGTTCAAATCAGAATACGCATGGTAGTACTCATAGCCTTGCACGATCAAGAAAACAATACCCAGCAACACGGTGAGCCACATGTACAAGATTGTCTTGCTGCGGTTGCCAGCTAGCAGCGCATGGTGTGCAATGGTGATAGTGACACCCGAGGTCAGCAGCAAGCCAGTGTTGATCGTAGGCAGTGGCCAGGGGCCCATAGTGGTAAACGGCTCTACGATGCCCGCAGGCGACGTGGTGGCACCTGCCACTACACTGGGCCACACGCCTTTGAAGTTGGGCCAGAGCAGCGCGTTTTCCAGGCTGCCCAGCTCGGGCACCGAGTGCATCCGGGCAAACCACAGCGCCGCAAAAAACGCACCGAAGAACATGACCTCGGAGAAAATAAACCAACTCATGCTCCAGCGGAAAGACAAGTCAATCTTGTGGCCATAAAGGCCCGACTGGCTCTCGGAGATGGCCTGTTTGAACCAGAAAAACAAAGTGCCCAGCCAAATGGCCATGCCGACTGCCAGCGAGTAAGCGCCCCAGTCCGAGCCGTTGATCCAAAAGCCTGCGCCCAGGATCACAAAAAACAACCCAAACGACGCACTGACCGGGAAACCCGATGGTGCTGGCACAAAGTAATGCGGCGTGGTGCCCGGTGCTACTGAACTCATGTAAATTGACTCCTACTCTCAATCATTTTAAAAACTGTTTTGCTTTGGGATGGTTTGAGGCATATTTATTTTGCCGCTACCACTGCCCATCGCACGAAAAATACCAAAGCGAAAACTAACAAACCTGCCCCGGCGAGGCCGACCACAAATAGGTGTATAGGGTTGATTTTTTGTGTCTCCACATCAAACTCTTTGCCACTGCGCAGCCCAACAAACGACCAGGCCACGGTTTTAACCGTATGCAACCAATTGGCACTCATACAGGTGCCTTTGGCAGAGCCAGCGCAGAAGGCTGCACTACGGCAGGCAATACCGCCGCCGTAGTTGCAACTGGCGCGGGTGGTGTTTTACCGCCCACTTCAAAGAAGGTATAAGACAGCGTAATGGTCGTCACGTCTTTGGACAGCTTGGGGTCGATGATGAAGGCCACGGGCCAGGATTTTTTCTCGCCTGGCTCCAGTGTGTACTGATTAAAGCAAAAACACTCGAGCTTGTTAAAGTGGGCCGAGGCCTGCTTGGGCGCGTAGCTGGGAATTGCCTGTGCGGCCATGCGGCGGTTTTGGATGTTTTGAAACTCGTACATCACCGTGGCCAGCTCGCCGGGGTGTACCTGGATGGAGCGCTGGGCGGGCTTGAAGTCCCAGGGACCGCGTGAATTGGCATCGAACTCGATGGTGATGGTGCGGGTTTTGTCGACCTGGGTGTTGGCCAGCGACTTGGCCTTGACACCGGTGATGTCTCGCTCGCCCAAGGCCAAAATGTTGATGCCTGTCATCTTGCAAATGGCTTTGTAGATGGGGACCAACGCATAGCCAAAAGCGAACATGCCCAGCGTGACGATGGCCAGCTTACCCACCATTTTGATGTTGTCGGTTTTGAGTGCCATGACAGTGCGGCGCGTTTACTTGGCGGCAGGCGCAGCAGGCGCTGGCGTGGCCGGTGCGGCCAGCACGGCGGCGCTGCCCGTCATACGGGCAGGCGGCTTGGCTGCGCCAAAAAACGTCAGGCGCACCATGAAACCAACGAAGAAAATCAACGCGATCGAGCCCAGGATCAGGCCCAAGCGCAGATTGTTTTTCTTTTGTTCCGGTGTGAGCATGGACGGTCTCTATAACCAATGGTGGTGCAGCTTAGTGCGCCAAAATCTTGGTGGCATCGCGGTTGAGCTTGGGCGGAGTTTCAAAGGTGTGGAAGGGGGCTGGCGAGGGTACTTCCCACTCCAGGCCTTCAGCGCCTTTGCCATCCGGGTCTTGCCAGGGGTTTTGTTTGGCTGGCTCGCCCTTGCCCATCATGGTCGGCAGGACGATGAAGAAGAAGAAGTACACCTGTGCAAAACCGAAAGCAAAAGCGCCGACCGATGCAATCCAGTTGAAGTCGGCAAACTGCATGGGGTAGTCTGCGTAGCGTCGCGGCATACCTGCCAGACCCAGAAAGTGCATGGGGAAGAAGGTGACGTTAAACGCAATCAGGCTCCACCAGAAGTGAATCTTGCCACGTGTTTCGTTGTACATCACGCCCGTCCACTTGGGGGCCCAATAGTAGTAACCTGCGAACAGCGCATACAGGGAACCTGCCACCAGTACATAGTGGAAGTGCGCCACCACGTAGTAAGTGTCTTGCACCTGGGTGTCAATCGGTGCCACCGACAGAATCAAGCCGGTGAAGCCGCCCATGGTGAACACGAAGATGAAGCCTACGGCAAACAGCATGGGGGTTTCAAAGGTCATCTCGCCCTTCCACATGGTGGCGATCCAGTTAAAAATTTTCACGCCGGTAGGTACGGCAATCAGCATGGTGGCGTACATGAAGAACAACTGGCCAGTCACCGGCATGCCGGTGGTGAACATGTGGTGCGCCCACACAATGAAGGACAAAATAGCGATGGACGACGTAGCGTAGACCATTGAAGCGTAGCCAAACAGCTTTTTGCGGGCGAATGCGGGAATGATCTGGCTGACGATGCCGAAGGCGGGCAAAATCATGATGTAGACCTCGGGGTGACCGAAGAACCAGAAGATGTGCTGGAACATCACCGGGTCGCCGCCGCCTGCGGGGTTAAAAAAGCTGGTGCCAAAGTGGCGGTCGGTCAGCGTCATGGTGATGGCACCAGCGAGCACGGGCATGACCGCGATCAGCAGGTAAGCGGTGATGAGCCAGGTCCAGCAGAACATCGGCATCTTCATCAGGGTCATGCCAGGGGCGCGCATATTCAAAATGGTGACGATGATGTTGATCGAACCCATAATGGAGCTGGCACCCAGAATATGCAGGGCAAAAATACCGCTGTCCATGCCGGGGCCCATTTGCAGAGACAGGGGCGCGTACAGCGTCCAGCCGCCAGCAGGCGCGCCACCGGGCAGAAAGAAGCTACTGACCACCATCAAAGCGGCGGGAATCATCAGCCAGAAGCTGAAGTTGTTCATGCGTGCAAAGGCCATGTCGGCCGCGCCGATTTGCAGCGGAATCATCCAGTTGGCAAAGCCCACAAAGGCCGGCATGATGGCGCCAAACACCATGATGATGCCGTGCATGGTGGTGAATTGGTTGAACAGTTCGGGGTTGACGAACTGCAGGCCGGGCTGGAACAACTCGGCGCGGATGGCCAAGGCCAACACACCGCCGATCATCAGCATGGCAAAAGCAAACAGCAGGTACAGGGTGCCGATGTCTTTGTGGTTGGTGGCGTAGACCCAGCGCTTCCATCCTGTGGGGGCGTGGTCGTGGTGATCGTCGTGGGCATGCTCGCCTGCGTGGCCGTGGTTGTCTAGTACTGCGCTCATAGTGTGGTGTCCTGCTTGATCTTTAGAGAGATGAAGGTGTTTCAGTGTTTATTTGCGTGCAGACTTGATGTCAGCGGGTTGCACGATTTGACCGGTTTTGTTAGACCAGTTGTTCTTGGTGTAGGTAATCACCGCTGCAATTTCAGTGTCGGAGAGCTGCTTCCAGGCAGGCATGGCTCCGTTGGCTTGACCGTTTAGCATGATGCCGATCTGCTTGGCCTTATCGGCATCTAGCACCACCGCTGCGCCGTCCAGCGCTTTGATGGGGCCAGCGCCCTTGCCCGTAGCCTGGTGGCAAGCCGCGCAGTTGGCAGCGTAGACTTTTTCGCCACGCTTGCTGATGTCGTCCAGCGTCCACACCTTGCCTGGATCATCGGCTTTGGCGGCAAGTTTTTTCTTCTCGCCATCGACCCATTTGCTGTAGTCTTCGGCGCTCACCACTTTGACGTGGATGGGCATGTAGGCATGCTCTTTACCGCACAGCTCTTGGCACTGGCCGTGGTAGTCGCCGATTTTCTCGGCGCGGAACCAGGTGTCGCGCACAAAACCGGGAATCGCGTCTTGCTTGATGCCGAAAGACGGCACCGCAAAGGCGTGGATCACGTCGTTGGCTGTGGTGATGATGCGGATTTTTTTATCCACTGGCACCACCATCGGGTTGTCGACTTTGAACAAATAGTCGTCTGGTACGACGGTGCCTTTGGGCAGGCCACTGTTGGACAGCTCGCGGTGGGTGTTGTCTAGCGTAGAAATAAAGCCGATGCCTTCGCCCTCGCCCTTGATGTAGTCGTAGCCCCATTTCCACTGGTAACCGGTGGCTTTAATGGTCAGGTCGGCATTGGTGCTGTCTTTTTGCGCCACCAGCACTTTGGTAGCAGGCAAGGCCATGCCAATCACGATCAGGAAAGGCACAATCGTCCAGCCAATTTCTACCCACAGCGGCTCGGCCAACTCCTGGGCCTTGTGACCTACCGATTTACGGTGCTTCCAGATAGAGTAAAACATCACGCCAAACACGGCCAGGAAGATGACGATACAAATGATCATCATGAACCAGTGCAGCCAATGCTGCTCGGCGGCTATTTTGGTAACGGGGGGTGGCAAATTGAGCTGCCAGCGCGATGGGCCGCCAGGCAAATCATTGATAGCAAATGCCGCACCGCTGAATGCCATGCCGGTGGCCAAACCCAAATTTTGTAGCAATTTTTTAAGCAGCATATGCAACGTGCTGGGGATGCTTTTCACCTTATTCACTTTTAGTTTGCCTCAAATCAACGTCAATAAAAATTCTTCACCTCGGGCGCTGCGCTCTGTCACTCTAGGCCGCGCGCAACGCCATCCGTATCTCTTTGGCCAGCACCCTGCGCAACTCAGGGCGAATATGCCGCCCGATATGTACGCTTTGGCCCTGGCCTGACAGCTCGATCAACGACCTGTCGTCCCTGTGGGGCTCTACCCTTACCCATTCGCGGTTGAACTCGGCGCGCAGCAGTTTGCCTGCGCTGGTTTGCTCTACCACCAACTGGTTTCCGTGCAAAACTATCTGCTCACCATCAGCCGCGTGGCGGGCATAGACCATAAAGGCCACACCCACCATCGTCAACTCTGCCCACGCAAATGGCATCACCATTGTTGCACCCACCAGCCAAAAGCCCCCGGCGATCCCCAGGGAGACCGTGCACACAGAAACATACAGCCAGCCCAACTGCGCAGGCGTTGCTGAACAGTTGCGCAGCAGCTTCCAGTGAATTTGCTGGTCAGAGACCGTAGCGAGCCGAAAACCAAAATCTGGCATGGACAGCTTTTAAGAGCGTGGGAACATACCCAATAGTCTTGCAACTATATATTGTAGCGCGGGTTGACCCTAGGTTTGCCCACCCATGCCCCTAACTTTTAGCAGCTTATCCGTCACTTAGGCATGGGCCTGCCTTGGGCCAGCAGGGCGCGCATGTCTTGCATCGACACCGACGACTCCGAGCTGACTTTAATGCGGGGACTGGGCTTGAATGCGTGGCCATAAATAATTTCAAACGTCAGCTGGATGCTGCCGCCCTCACTGGCAACGCCCATTTGCTCCTGCATCGCAGCCTCTAGCCGCGCCCGGTAGCCGCGCCCCCGCAGACCGGCAAAGCGCTGCGGATGCAGATTGCGACCCAGGCCGCGCAGCTCTTGCAGGGCGCGCTGTGGACTGGCAAAGCTGAGCACGATGCGTTCCATATCCATCACTGGCTCGGCAAAGCCCGACTGCACCAGCATGTCGCCCCAGTCGTGCATGTCGGTAAAGCTGTGGCTGCACGGGCCCCAGCCCAGCGCAAGGTAGAGCTTTTGCAGCTCGCGCACGGTGTCTGGCCCCAGGCAAGAGAACATCAAAAAACCATCCACCGCCAGCGCCCGCTGCCATTGCCCGATCAGCGCTAAGGGGTCAGCCTGGCTATGCAGCAACATGTTAGCCCACACTAGTTGCACTGCGCCGTCTGTGGGCGGCCCTGAGTGCGTTGCACCAGCGTGCCAACGGGCTGGATTCCACCACGGTTTAGCTACTGATTTAATAGCTGCTTGCGCAATATTTAATTGGCTTTCCACCATATAACATGCTGAATTTGCGTATTGCGCAGCGACTTTTTGATGGGTTTGCATGCCGCCTTGCAGCGGAGCCCAATGCGCCCATGCCGCAGGCGCTTTTTTAATCCACTGCAAGCGCTCTTGCATGCGGCTGCCCACCTCTTCGTGCAGCCAGGGTGCCTGCAAATGGCTGCTACGCTCGCGCACGCGCTCCCAGTGCGCTGCGGCCAGGGGATCGATGGTGGGGGGGCGATGGTCTGCCATAGTGTGCGGCGTGAGGGGTAGCGTTAAAGGGTGGTGTAGTGCAATCAAAGGCATTAAAGGGCAGCTGCCGTGCTGCGCAGTATATGGGTTGATACTTGCTTGCCCTGCCGCTGTGGTCTTCAATTTATCATCGGCTATTGAATTTTTTTCTTTTCTGCAACCCATGTTTTCTAAACTGCTAGCGCGCACCCGTAGGGCACTGCCAAGCCAGTGCGCGGTGTGCCACGCCTGGGCGCACGAGCGCGTGTGCCCAGACTGTGTGCAACGCTTTACACCCATTACGCAGCGCTGCACAGGCTGCGCATTGCCGCTGGCAGGCACTGCTACGCATTGCGGTGCCTGTGTGCAGCACCCAAGCGCACTGGACACATGCCTAGCCGCTGTGGACTATGCCTATCCTTGGGATGGGTTGCTGGCTAGGCTCAAATTTGCCAGCAGCGCGGGTACCAACCCCGACCCAGCCTTGGCCCGCACACTCGCGGTCATCATGGGTCAGCAGCCTGCTATGCAACTGGCGCTCCAGCAGGCCGACTGGGTACTGCCCATCCCCCTTGCCCTGCCAAGGTTGCGTCAGCGTGGTTTTAACCAGGCGTTGGAAATTACCAAGCACCTGCTGCATCCACAGGCCGGGCTACCCGCTTACCGTGCGCGACTGCAAGCGCAGGTTTTGCTGCGCACCCGCGATACGCCCGCGCAAGTAAACTTGAATCGCGAGCAACGCCTGCGTAATATGCTGCACGCTTTTGCACTGGAGCCGTCTTTGGCGTTGCGGATGCAAGGCGCGCGCATTGTGCTGGTAGACGATGTCACCACCACCACCGCCACCCTGTCTGCGGCAGCAAGCGTGCTGCGCGCCGCAGGGGCCCAGCACATCGTGGGAATGGTATTTGCCCGCACCCCCTTGTCTGCCCTTGAAGTACCCGATGCGCAGTTACGGCACACCGCTACTACTGTTTAGCAGATGCCAGCTATAATAGAGAGCTTTGCTGACATCATCCTCAAACCACTAGGAACCAAAATATGGCATCTACCAAGCCCAAGAAAAAGAACCCGCGCCTGGCGTCGGGCCGCAAACGCGTTCGCCAGGACGTGAAAATCAACGCAGCCAATACCTCGCTGCGCTCCAAATACCGCACTGCGGTGAAGAACGTGGAAAAAGCTGTTGTCGCTGGCGACAAGGCTAAGGCTACCGAACTCTTTGCCAAGGCGCAAGCCATTGTGGACACCGTTGCCGACAAAGGCATCTTCCACAAAAACAAGGCCGCTCGCGATAAGAGCCGCCTGTCTGCCAAGGTGAAAGCCTTGGCTCTGGCGAAATAAACCGCCACCAACCCAAGCCCTGGCGGGAGTGACATAGCTTCACACTGCCAGCCGTTTGATCCGGGTGCGCTGATCAGCAAAGAAAAGAAGTTAAAACGCCGTCGCAAGACGGCGTTTTGCTTGGGTAAAAGGCAAATTAAAGGACGAAATCATCCCGGCAAACAATAAGTGTTCGATGTTGTACACTTATGTGTTTAACTTCGGCTAATGCAGCTTTTTAGCGTTAATTACTGAGAACGCTAGGGCGCTGATTTGCGCGTGCACACATCCCTTGAGTTCCTCCCTATGATCATCAACTTGCCATGGAGTCGACAGCAAATTGTTGTCCTGGCTTCGTTAACTCAAATCAACAAGCTTTACCAGTTGCTTGGGGAGAAGGCTGCTGTACAAATTCATATGAGTACGGCCGCCCTCAAGGAACAGGCCAGCCATCATGGTGGGCGCATTTTTCCCAGCGCCAGTCATCAGGTGCTCGCGGTATTTGGCAGCCCACGCAAGGCGCTGGACTGGATCGAACAGATACCCACCGATCTGCTCGCCCTGCAGGCCAGCCTTGAAAGAACACCCTTTGCGCCCACCGTCGTTGTAGCCTTTGATTGCGCTGATACCAATGAAATTGAAGGCGATCTACATTCGACAGCCCTACCTCGCCTGGAACGCCTATTGTGGGGACGCAGTGACGAAATCGTATTTTTAGACAGCGTCATCCCCGTCCTGCCCGATGAGCTCAAAGGCCGCGTGACGCGTGTTCCCGCACCCCAAGAGCTGGGAGCCGCTTGGCGTGTAGGTATCAAAGAAGCCTCCATCATGTCCTCAGCCATGGCGACCCAGCCCCGGCGGGCTGACCCGGCCAATGCCACCACCTCCAACATGACCGCCAGCACCACCATTGCACGTCATATTTTGCGTCTGGAGATGCTGGACAGAAAAATTGAGCTCGATGGCCATGACCAACCGCTGATTGTGGGCCGCAATGTGACCGACGGCATGTCTATTCCCGACCCCCGCGTGTCCCGTGTCCACGCACGCATTGAACCGCGCGGCGATCATTTTGCGGTGATTGACCTGTCCAGTAACGGCACCTGGGTGCAGTTTAACAATCAGCCTGCATCTGTAGAGTTACGCCAGCAGGAATGCCTGCTGCGTGGCAATGGCGTACTGAGCTTTGGTGCCGAACCGAACGATTTTTCAGCCCCCACAGTCGGTTTTTCTGTAGCAGTCTCCACGGGCTCGGGCAATACGGCCTTCAGCACCTTAGGACTGGACAGTATGGTCACGCGCCAAGCCGGTTTACCCAATTCTTAATCCTTGAGCAAGCAGGCCTCCACCACATGGAGTTCGTTGTCTCGCGCAAAATTCATCACAAAATCCCAGGCCATGGGCTCGGCATCACGCAGATCGTGGTGTACCACAACGCATTTCAAATCTCCCACATTGGTGGGCAGACACCATTGCGAGTAGCTTAAATGCGATCCCGGTACCGCACCACCCGGGCGAAACTGGCTCATCACACCGCACAAACGTTCAGACCAGTCGCTGGGGCGAAAGGTTTTGCCATCTTTGGTGATGCCTTGGATAAAGACTTGTTTGGAGCTGAGGGTCGCCATAGTGTTCTGGACATAGGCAGGCACCAGGATCGCCAGGACTGCATTGCGCAAGTATTCTATCTTATATAAGACTTAATCACTGGTTAACCCTTGCTCGATATTTAGACTGTATCTAAACGACCGCGCATCACTGCCATGCAAAAGCATCGAGAACAAGGCGATCCACAGGCATGCGCAGCGCCTAAAATCAGCTTGTATCGGCTCCAACCAAAGATTGGGCTGTTTTGTTTTAACGCTCTTGTATTTGGACTCTTCATTATGACCTCTCCCGCTGTCGCCGCCTCCGTCCAACCCCATGTGATGAACACCTATGGCCGTGTGCCCATCACGCTGTCGCACGGCCAGGGCTGCCGCGTGTGGGACGTGAATGGCAAGTCCTACCTGGACGCACTGGGCGGCATTGCCGTCAACACCCTGGGCCACAACCACGCAAAACTGGTGCCCGCGCTGCAAGACCAGATCAGCAAAATCATCCACTCCAGCAACTACTACTACTGCCCCAACGCCGAAAAGTTGGCGGCCAAACTGGTGGAGTTCAGTGGCATGACGAATGTATTTTTTTGCTCCACGGGCCTGGAGGCCAACGAGGCGGCGCTCAAGCTGGCGCGTAAGTTTGGCCACGACAAGGGCATTGAGCGCCCCGAGATTGTGGTGTACGACAAAGCCTTCCATGGCCGCAGCATCGCCACTCTCTCAGCCACTGGCAACGAGAAAATTCAAAAAGGCTTTGGCCCCTTGGTGGGCGGCTTCATCCGCGTGCCAGTCAACAACATGGAGGCGCTCAAAAAGGCCACCGAGGGCAATAACAACGTGGTGGCCGTTTTCTTTGAAGCCATCCAGGGCGAAGGCGGGGTAAACCCCTTCCACATGGACTACCTGCGTGATGTGCGCAAGCTGTGCGACGAGCGCGACTGGCTGCTGATGATTGACGAGGTGCAATGCGGCATGGGCCGCACCGGCAAGTGGTTTGCCCACCAGTGGGCGGGCATCAAACCCGATGTGATGCCGCTGGCCAAGGGCCTGGGCTCAGGCGTGCCCATTGGCGCGGTAGTGGCAGGCCCCAAGGCCGCGAACATTTTTGCCCCCGGCAACCACGGCACCACCTTCGGCGGCAACCCCCTGGCCATGCGCGCTGGGGTGGAGACCATCCGCATCATGGAAGAAGACGACTTGCTGGAAAACGCTTTTTTGGTAGGCGGCTACTTCAAAGCCGCGCTGAAGCGCGAGCTGGCAGGTGTGGCTGGCATCAAAGAAATTCGCGGCAGCGGCCTGATGCTAGGCGTAGAGCTTGCCAAGCCCTGCTCTGCCTTGGTAGGCCGCGCAGCCGAAGCTGGCCTGCTCATCAGCGTGACCTCCGACACCGTGGTGCGTATGGTGCCACCGCTGATATTGACCCAAGCCGAAGTGGATGAAATGGTGGGTATATTGGTGCCTTTGATCAAGGCTATATTGCTGGAAGCCTAAAACTGGGGGAAATACATTTTTTGAACGCAGAGGGCGCGAAGATTTCGCAGAGAGCGCAGAAAAGAAATACAAAAATAAAACCAAAAAATTTTAAAAAAGCTTGTTCCTAGTTGAGCTGTTTTATTTTTTCTTTTTTTATTTCTATCTCTATTTTTATTTTTTGCTTTCTATTTTTGTCTTCTTTTGTCTCTTTTTCTTTCCCCTTTCTGCGTTCTCTGCGAAATCTTCGCGCCCTCTGCGTTCAAAAAACTCTTCTCTCTTCCCATTAGGCACTCCCCCCGCGTTCAAAAACTCTTCGGTATTCCCCTGCGAATAACCAAACACCTATGAAACACTACCTCCAGTTCAACGACCTTACCGCCGACGAATACCAGCATGTTTTCGCCCGTGCCACCGAGATCAAGCGCAAGTTCAAGGCGTATGAAAAATACCACCCGCTGGCCGACCGCACGCTGGCGATGATTTTTGAGAAGGCCTCTACCCGTACCCGCGTGAGCTTTGAGGCTGGCATGTACCAGCTGGGCGGCAGCGTGGTGCACCTCACCACCGAGGGCAGCCAGCTGGGCCGCGCCGAGCCCATTGAAGACAGCGCCAAGGTGATTAGCCGCATGGTGGACATCGTGATGATCCGCACCTTTGAGCAAACCAAGATCGAGGCCTTTGCCGCGCACAGCCGCGTGCCCGTCATCAACGGCCTGACCAACGAGTTTCACCCCTGCCAGATCCTGGCCGACATCTTCACCTTTGAAGAGCAGCGCGGCTCCATCAAAGGCAAAACCGTGGCCTGGGTGGGCGATGGCAACAACATGGCCAACACCTGGCTGCAAGCTGCCGCCATCCTGGGATTCAAGGTCAACGTGAGCACTCCGCGCGGCTACGAGATAGACCCCAAATTATTAGGCAATTTAGGCTTAAGCCCAATAAAGAGTAGCGCAAGCAGCTACCAATTTTATAGCAATCCAATGGATGCCTGCAAGCATGCCCACCTGGTCACCACCGATGTCTGGACCAGCATGGGCTTTGAGGCCGAGAATGCCGTGCGCAAGCTGGCCTTTAACGACTGGTGTGTAGACCAGGAGATGATGCGCGCCGCCCAGCCAGATGCCCTGTTCATGCACTGCCTGCCCGCGCATCGCGGTGAAGAAGTTGAGGCTGCGGTCATCGACGGCCCGCAGTCGGTGGTGTGGGACGAGGCGGAAAACCGCATGCATGTGCAAAAGGCGTTGATGGAGTATTTGCTGCTGGGCAAGGTGCCATAGCCCGCGCAAAAGCTATCGCACGTTCGCCACGCGAATTGCAACCCACATTGCAAACTGGCCAGCCGTGTTGAAAAATGCTTGCGGTACAGTGCATGCACCATAAATTACTGTAAAGTGATCTATCTCTTCATCAACCCACCCAGAAAGCCAAACCATGAAAGTTACCGCCCTCTGTCTTTGCGTTTTTGCTGCGTGCACGTTCGCATCAGTTGTTCACGCCGCCCCGCAAGGCGAAAAAATGAAGGCCTGTAGCGCAACAGCCAAAGCCCAGGATCTCAAGGGCGATGCGCGCAAAGCACACATGAAAACCTGCCTCAAGGGTACCCCCGAAGAGCAGGCCGCATCGGCTGCCAAAAAAGCCGAGAAAAAAACCAAGGTAACCGCCTGCAGGGCCAGTGCCAAAGAACAGGGCCTCACAGGAGCCGAGCGCAAAGCGCAGGTCAAAGCCTGCCTGAAAGCATAAAACCCATGGCCAAAGACTTCAGCACCTTAGAGGACAGCAACCGCTCGCCCAATCCTGGCATTCACAGCGTCAGCCATCCCACGCGCCGCACGCTGTTGCAGGTGGGTGCTGGTGGCGCGGCCAGTGCCCTGCTGGCCCCGCTGTTGGCGGGCTGCGCCCAGCAAGCCCACGCGGTTCCGCGCATTGGTTTTAAAGGCATTCCCGCCAACCTCACCGACCGCCTGGTGGTGCCCGAAGGGTATGTAGCCAGCGCGCTGGCGCAGTGGGGCGAGCCCATTGGTGTGCCCGGCAACATGCCCGCCTTCAAAATAGATGCCAGCAACAGTGCGGCAGACCAAGCCGTGCAAATGGGCATGCACCACGACGGCCTGCATTTCTATGCCTTGCCCGGCACGCAGCGCGGCCTGCTGGTGATGAACCACGAGTATGTAGACGACGGCCTGCTGCACAGCGATGGCCTGAAAACCTGGACCGCAGAGAAGGTCAAAAAATCCCAGGCCGCACACGGCATCAGCGTGATTGAGGTCATGCAAAAAGGCCAGCGCTGGGAGATGGTGCGCCCCTCCCCGCTAGCGCGCCGCATTACGGCAAATACGCCATTTGCAGTGCAAGGCCCGGCGGCGGGCCACGCCATGATGCGCACGGCGGCCGACCCTGCTGGCCGCACGGTGCTGGGCACCATCAACAACTGCGCCTCGGGCAAAACGCCCTGGGGCACTTACCTGAGTGGTGAAGAAAACTTTCGCTTTTACTTTGGCGGGGTAGACCAGCCCGATGCCCACCAAAAACGCTGGGGCCTGGGCAAAACCGCCTTCTTTGGCTGGCCCGCACACGACGAACGCTTTAACGCCAGCAAGCACCCCAACGAATTCAACCGATTTGGCTGGGTGGTAGAAGTAGACCCGATGGACCCCACCAGCACCCCCATCAAGCGCACCGCCCTGGGCCGCGCCGCGCACGAAGGCGCGTGGGTAGCCGTCACCAAAGACAAGCGCGCGGTGGTCTACAGCGGCGAAGACGCGCGCAACGAATACATCTATAAATTTGTCAGCAGGGGCAGCATCCAGAGCGCAGGCAATGGCCTGACGCAGGCTCAGGCCAACCGTGAGTTGCTAGACCACGGCACGCTGTACGTGGCCCGCTTTGATGCCAACGGCACGGGCGTGTGGCTGCCACTGCTGCACGGCCAAGGCCCCTTGACAGCCGCCAACGGCTTTGCCGATCAGGGTGAGGTGCTCATCAAAGCCCGCCAGGCCAGCGATGCGCTGGCCGCCACCCCCATGGACCGCCCCGAGTGGCTGGCGATTGACGAGAAAAACGGCTGGGTGTATTGCACCCTCACCAACAACAGCAGCCGGGGCACCAGCGGCAATTTGGCAGCAGACGCCGCCAACCCACGCGCCAATAATGTGATGGGCCACATCATCCGCTGGAAGGAGCAAGACGACTTTGATGGCACGCGTTTTGTGTGGAACCATCTGGTGCTGGCGGGCGACGCAGCGCAGGTGCGTCCCGAGGCCAAAGGCAACATCAAAGGTGACCTGTACGCCTGCCCGGATGGCCTGAGCTTTGACGCGCACGGCACGCTGTGGATTCAAACCGATATGCACGCCAGCCAGATGTACAAGGGCGAGCTGGTCAACCTGGGCAGCAACCAAATGCTGGCCTGCGACACGGCCACGGGCGAGACGCGCCGCTTTCTCACCGGCCCTGTGAACTGCGAGGTAACTGGCTGCGCCTGGACACCGGACGGACGCACCCTGTTCATCAACATCCAGCACCCCGGTGAAAGCGCCTCAGACCGCAGCGACCCTGCCGCACCCGCCAAGTTCTCCAACTGGCCCGACTACGCACCCGGCGGCAGACCCCGCTCGTCTACGGTGGTGATTCGCAAGGTGGATGGGGGGGTGATTGGGACTTAGGTTTTGCCTTCGGTTGGTTTGTATGTTCCGATCGGTTGTATGCTTCGGAGGTTTTTTTGCGTTCAGATGGTTTGATGCCCCGGCACTTGGGGTGATTGGCTACGCGGCTGTCCTCCGTGGCGGTCTATGATCGCCACGGAGGATAGCCGCAGAGCCAAGTGCGCCGCTCGCCAGATCCCGTGATGAGCCAGAGACTAATCCCGCAATGATCCCGTGATACGCCAGACCAATCCCGTAAATGATCCGGTGATGCCTCGCCCACCAGCGCCCTACTCCAGCCCCAGCTCTGCAATTTTTCGCGTGATGGTGTTGCGGCCAATGCCCAGTTTTACCGCTGCTTCGATGCGCCGGCCTCGGGTGGTGGACAGGGCTGCCGCTATGAGCTGGCGCTCAAAGCGGGCGGTGAGCTGGTCCCACACGTCGCCTTTGTCCTGCGCTAAAAGCTGAAGGGCTTCGGCGGTTAAGTCGGCTTCCCAGCCTGCGCTGGCGGTGGTGGCGTTGATCGGCGCGGACGGCTGGGCATCTAGCGGCGCGGCCTGCGTTGCCGTTACGCTTACACTTACGCTGGGTTGTGTATCTAATTGACCTGCAGGCCAATGAGAACTAGCGTAAGCAGCTTCTGTATTGATAGCGTCTTGAATACGCCGTGCAGCGCTGGGGGCATCGCTGGGTATATCAGCGAGTGCCGCCGCACCGGTTGCGCCGATTGCCAGTTCGGGCATCAATGCAATAGCTGCCACTGCACCCTGCCCTTGCAGCACCTCGGGCGGCAAATCCTTCACGTCAATCACCTGGCTGGGTGCCATCACCATCAGCCAGTGGCAGATGTTCTCTAGCTGGCGCACGTTGCCGGGAAAGGCAAACTGCGACAGCCTGGCCAGCGCGGCGGGCGAGATGCGTTTGGGCTCGCCGCCCAGTTGCTTGGCCGACTGCTGCAAAAAATGCCGGGTGAGCGCGGCGATGTCTTCGCGGCGCTCGCGCAGGGGCGGCAGGCGCAGGCGGATGACGTTGAGGCGGTGAAACAGGTCTTCCCTAAAGCCGCCCTCTTTCACGCGCTGCTCCAGGTTTTGGTGGGTGGCGGCAATCACCCGCACATTGGTTTTCACGGCGCTGTGGCCGCCGACGCGGTAGAAGCTGCCGTCGGACAGCACGCGCAGCAGGCGGGTTTGCAAATCAAACGGCATGTCGCCAATTTCATCTAAAAACAGCGTACCGCCGTCGGCCTGCTCAAAGCGGCCCCGGCGCATGGTTTGCGCGCCAGTGAATGCACCGCGCTCGTGGCCAAACAGCTCGCTCTCTAGCAAATCTTTGGGGATAGCTGCGGTATTGATAGCTACAAACGGCCCGCTAGAGCGGGCACTATGCTTGTGCAAGGCCTTGGCCACCAGCTCTTTGCCGCTGCCCGACTCGCCGGTGATCATCACCGTCACGTTACTTTGGCTCAGGCGACCGATAGCACGAAACACGTCTTGCATGGCGGGGGCTTGGCCTAGCATCTCAGGGGCGCTGACAACCGCCTCGACCGCTACGTCCTCGCGCTGGCTCTCCTCTACGGCGCGTCGGATCAGCTCGGTGGCTCGTGCGATGTCAAATGGTTTGGGCAGGTATTCAAACGCGCCGCGTTGAAAAGCATTCACCGCGCTGTCCAGGTCGCTAAACGCCGTCATGATGATGATGGGCAGGCCGGGGTGCTTTTCTTTCACCTTGGTTAGCAAGTCGAGGCCTGAGCCGCCGGGCATGCGAATGTCGCTGACCAGTACCTGCGGTGGCAGGTTGTCGGCGTCGTTCTCGTCGGTGTTGTCCAGCGCAATAAGCAGGTCGCGCGGGTTGGTAAAGCTGCGGGTGGGCAGGTCTTCGCGCAGCAGGGCTTTCTCCAGCACGAAACGGATAGACTGGTCATCGTCTACGATCCAAATAGGCTTCATGCGGTGTGTCCTCGGGTCCTGACCATTTTGATCTTTATCTTGCTATTTATCTTGCGCTTAAATTCATGGCAACGGAATCAAGATTTTGAATTCCGTACGCCCGGGCTGGCTTTCGCATTCGATCAGTCCGTCGTGTTGTTGTACAAAGGTTTGCGCCAATGTCAGCCCCAGTCCCGAGCCGCCTTCCCTGCCCGATACGAGCGGGTAAAAAATGCGGTCTTTGATGTCATCCGGTATGCCCGGCCCGTTGTCTGTAATATGCAATTCCAGTGCCAATTTATAGCGCCGCTTACCGAATGTGACTTGACGGGCAATGCGGGTTTTAAAAGTGATCACAGCGTCGCCCTGCGCCATGCGTTCGCCCAGCACCTGCGCTGCGTTGTGCGCGATGTTCAACACCACTTGAATCAACTGCTCTTTATCGCCCCGAAAATCAGGAATCGACGTGTCGTAGTCGCGCACTACGCGCAAGCCAGAACGCCCGGTGTCTTTGGGCCCGGCTTGAAATTCAGCCACGATCAGCGACCGCACGCGCTCGCACACCTCGTGAATATTCACATCGGCCACCACATGCGGTTTGCGGTGTGGGGCCAGCAAGCGGTCTACCAAGGTTTGCAGGCGGTCTGCTTCGTGGATGATGACTTGGGTGTATTCCCGCAGCTCTTTGCTGTCCAGTTCCAGCTGCAGCAGCTGCGCCGCACCGCGAATGCCGCCCAGCGGATTTTTAATTTCGTG
>JAYVJV010000051.1:0-10827 GCA_043769005.1 Polaromonas sp.
CCGCGAGCTGAAGTCCACCTTCGAGACGCGCGCCATCCGCGGCTTGTTCTTCGCCGGGCAGATCAACGGCACCACGGGTTACGAGGAGGCTGCAGCCCAAGGCTTGTTTGCCGGTGTCAACGCGGCACTGCAGGTACAAGGGCGCGAGCCTCTGGCGCTGCGCCGCGACCAGGCCTACCTGGGCGTGCTGGTCGATGACCTGGTGAGCAAGGGCGTGACCGAGCCCTACCGCATGTTCACCAGCCGCGCCGAGTTCCGCCTGCAACTGCGCGAAGACAACGCCGATGCGCGCCTGACCGAGCAGGGCCGCTCGCTGGGCTTGGTGGACGATGCGCGCTGGACAGCCTTTAACAAGAAGCGCGACGCTGTTTCACGCGAAACCGAGCGCCTCAAATCCACCTGGGTCAACCCCCAAATCCTGCCCAAAGAAGAGGCCGAGCGCGTGCTGGGCAAAGCCATTGAGCGCGAACACAACCTGGCCGACCTGCTGGTACGCCCCGATGTGCGCTACGAAGATCTGATGGGCATGCAAACCCTGGGCAAAGACGGCACGCTGGCCGCGCGCCTGACCAGCCCCCATGTTTCACGTGAAACCGCGCCCGAGGTGGTCGAGCAAATCGAGATCGCCATCAAATACGCAGGCTACATCAACAACCAAAGGGACGAGGTGGCCCGCGCCGCGCATTTTGAGAACCTCAAGCTCCCCGCCAGTTTTGACTACATGGCCGTGCCCGCCCTGAGCATCGAGGTGCGGCAAAAGCTGTCCAAACACCGACCCGAAACCCTGGGCCTGGCCTCGCGCATCTCGGGCATTACGCCTGCGGCCATCTCGCTGCTGCTGATCCACCTCAAACGTGGTGGCTTCAAAGGTTTTGCAAAATCTGCCGCCAATGACGCTGACCAGCAAGCGGCTTGAAGTGAATTTATACGCCATGACGGAACCTGTGACACACATGCATTCAATCCTCCGCCGCCATCAACGCGGCGTTTCTTTGCCACGCACCATCGCCATCATGATCGTCCTGGTATGCCTGCTAACCATTCCCCTATGGTGGAATAAGAGCAGCAACGATAAACCAAAAATCAACAATAAAGCTGGGCAAATACAAGCGCCGGGCGGTGCCAGCGACAGAGCGGCAACCGGACCTCAAAGTGCCAGTCCTGACCGCCTGGGCTTGAGTTTTGGTCATGGCAAATTTACCAACCCCTCCGACGTCACACGCCTGCTGCATAGTAGCTGTGACGGAGAACCTAAAGACGCGGGCAATGCCAACAGTGGTTTGTGCAACATCTCCACCGGCGACACATCTTGTCGAACCGCATTGCCCATCCTATGCATTATGAAAGACGGTTCTACCGCCCAGGCATCGGGTTTGGTTCCTGTTGAAATAAAACCCGTTGCCACCCTTGGCACCAGTGGCAGCGCAACCACCGCAACTGCTGGCACCTCCACCGTTACGAACACCAGCACGTCAGCCACGTCAGCAAGTGCCAGCCTTAGCGCCGAAGCAGACAAAGAAACTCCCGACCAAGCTTTACAAGCAGCTTGGTCCAGCGGCGTTCTGGGAGCTACGGCTCCCGTGGCTGGTTTTGTTCTAAGCTCAGAGGCTGCTGCCAACGCACGTTGCGCAGCCGAGCTGGGTAGTGGTTGGCGCATGGCCGACATCACTGACGCTGCCAGCGGCAAAGCCCTGGTGGGCAAACGCGGTCAAGGCTTGGTAAACAGCGACATCCGCCATTGGGTGCATGCCAAAAACCAAAAAGCCCATTGCTGGAACCCGTCTTAATCTGCCATCTTCCTTTGGCTTGCGTTTAATGTCCACCGCTTCACATCCTCTGGCAATCACGCTGGCCCAGAGCCTTCAGTCCATGGGCCTGGACATCCATGCAGACCAGCAAAGCCAGTTGCTGACCTACCTGACTTTGATTCAAAAATGGAACCAAGTCTATAACCTTACCTCGGTGCGTGACCCAGCGGAAATGCTGACCCACCACCTGCTGGACTCCCTGGCCGTCATACCCCCATTGCGCCGCCACCTTCGGGTTTGGCCTGCCGGGCACCCATCCATCCGCGTGCTAGACGTAGGCAGCGGAGCAGGCCTGCCCGGCACCGTACTGGCCATCGTCTGCCCCGAGCTAGATGTCACCTGCGTAGACACCGTCGCCAAAAAAGTCGCCTTCATCCAAAACACCGCCATCACCCTAAAGCTGCCCAACCTGCGCGGCACACACGCACGGGTACAAGAGCTCCAGGCCGCCCCGTTTGACGTGGTAACCAGCCGTGCGTTTTCATCGCTGGAAGATTTTGTGTCGCTCACCCGGTTTCACGTGAAACAAGTCTCCGGGGTTTGGCTGGCCATGAAGGGCAAGCACCCGGCGGACGAGCTGGCAGTTTTGCCGAAAGACGTTGATGTGTTTCATGTGGAACCGCTGCACGTACCAGGGCTGGAGGCAGAGCGGTGCTTGGTGTGGATGCGGACGGTGGGTGCTGCGTTGGCCGCTGATTTTCGCTAACCCGAGTAAGCAGTTTTGTGTGCGGGGCAGGGCAGGGGCGGGTTTATGTACGCTGGGCTGGGTGTCCGTCGCACCCCCTCATACTGGAGTACCAGAAATCGGGGGAACGACAGACACCCAGCCCAGCGGCGACCAGGGCAGCGCGCTACCAATAGTTAAATCCCCGCGCTTCACAAGACTACGGGTCGGGCGCCACCATTTGTGCAGGCGTGATTGCGTTTGCTAATCGCCCGATTTCTGGTACTCCAGTATGAGGGCGGTTAGTAAACGCAATCACGCCCGCCAACCAACCAACTTCCCCCGATAGATTACCGCAATACAAGCCGTCGAGACACGATCAGTCAAACGACAGCGCATCAAATACGCACATCCAACGCAAATCAAAAGCACGCCACACAACACCGCCGCCAGTCAGCCCCCTCAAAACCACCCGCCACCCGGTTAAACTCCCATCCCCAGCTCACTACAAAAACCAAAGAATCCACCCATGCTCGGCTCATTTTTCGGCATTGCAGACTACGGCGCATTTGTGGTGGCCATTATTGTGTTTTTGCTCATTCCCGGCCCCGGCAATCTGGCCTTGATTACCTCCACCAGCAAAGGCGGCCTGCGCGGCGGCCTGGCTTGCACGCTGGGGGTGATAGCGGGCGACCAGGTGCTCATGTGGCTGGCGGTGGCGGGCGTGGCCACCTTGTTAACCGCCTATCCAGCCGCATTCAAAATCGTCCAGTTCGGCGGCGCAATTTATCTGGCATTTTTGGGCATCAAAATGCTCCTGGCCAAAGCCGGTGATGCACCCATTCTCAACATCCGCCCGCGTCAGTACCTGCAGCAGGCTTTCTTTATCACCCTGCTCAACCCCAAGGCCATCGTCTTTTACATGGCCTTTTTCCCTTTGTTTGTGGACCCGGCCACGCACCAGGGCCTGCCCACCTTTGCAGTCATGGCCATCACCATCGCCGCGCTGACCTTTGTGTACGGCCTGGCGGTGGTGCTCCTTACTCATTTTGCCGCCGAGCGCCTGCGCGGCAGCCCGCGCACCACCAGCGCTCTGAATAAAATAGCAGGCCTCTTTCTTATTGGCTTTGGTCTCAAACTCGCTTTGTCTAAATAAAACACCATGAAAATCTTTTGTGTAGCCAACCAAAAAGGTGGCGTGGGCAAGACCACCACCACCGTCAACCTGGCCGCAGGTTTGGCCAAAATCGGCCAGCGCGTGCTGATGGTCGACCTCGACCCGCAGGGCAATGCCACCATGGGCTCGGGCGTAGACAAACGCAAACTAGAGTTGAGCGTATACGACGTACTGCTCGAATCCGCCAGCATCGCCGAGGCCCGCGTGCGCGCCGACAAGTGTGGCTATGACGTGCTTGGAGCCAGCCGCGACCTGGCCGGGGCCGAGGTCGAGCTGGTAGGCCTGGAGCACCGCGACCAACGCCTGAAAAACGCCATTGCCCAGGTGAAAGCCGACTACGACTTTGTGCTGATCGACTGCCCGCCCAGTTTAAGCATGCTCACCCTCAACGGCTTGTGCAGCGCACACGGCGTGATCGTGCCCATGCAGTGCGAATACTTTGCGCTGGAGGGCCTGACGGATTTGGTCAACACCATCAAGCAGGTACACGCCAACCTGAACAAAGACCTGGAAATCATCGGCCTGCTGCGCGTCATGTTTGACCCCCGCATCACCTTGCAACAGCAGGTGAGCGACCAGCTCAAAGCGCATTTTGGCGACAAGGTATTTAACACCGTCATCCCGCGCAATGTGCGCCTGGCCGAAGCCCCCAGCTACGGCCTGCCCGGCGTGGTGTTTGACCCGTCGGCCAAAGGCAGCCAAGCTTTTGTGGAGTTTGCCAGTGAGATGGTGGTACGCCTCAAAACCCTGGCCTGAGACCCCGCTTACAGCTCATAAATATATGCCGAATCAGGCTGCAAACCAACAAAATAGAGTGTAAGCAGCTAGCAAAATTATAGCGAATCATGCCCCCACAGCCCCACGTTTTTCTGCTGCCCGGCTGGCTCGACTCGGGCCCAAGCCACTGGCAAAGCCGCTGGCAGGCGCGCTATGGCTACACCCGCGTAGAGCAGCACGACTGGCAGCGGCCCCTGCGTGGCGACTGGCTGGCGCGGTTAGATGAAGTCATTGCCAATCACCTCAACGCCCTCAATACGCTATCAAATACGCAGCAGCTTACGCTATCTAATAAAGGCTTAGCTGCCAGTTACCCGCCTAAAAGCACCCCCGCTGCACCAAACATCGTATTGGTCGCTCACAGCCTGGGCTGCCACCTGGTCGCCGCATGGGCCGCCGCCTCTCGCCATCGCGCTGCTGTGCGCGGTGCGCTGCTGGTGGCACCACCAGACCTTACCCAGGCCGACTTACCGCCCGATCTGGTCAACTGGCGCAAACCGGTGCTGCAAGCGCTACCGTTTCCGGCGATTTGCATCGTGTCCAGCAACGACCCCTTTGGCCGCTTGAACGCAGGCCGCGCCATGGCGACGGCGTGGGGCGCACGCTGCGTAGAGGCCGGGCCGCTAGGCCACATCAACGGCGACTCAGGCCTGGGCGACTGGCCCGCTGGCCATGCCATGGTGTTAGACTTAATGGGTAGTCAGATCTGACTACCCATTTTGCACAGGAGCCTGCCATGCCCACCACTGCCGAAAAGACCGCCCTGAAATCCGTGGCCACCAGCCTCAAACTGCCCGCCGAACTGAAAGCGCAAATAGACGAAACCGCCCGCAATGCAGGCATCAGCGCGCACGCCTATATGGTGAAAACTCTAGCCGAGGCCACCCAGCGCGCACAGCTACGTGGCCAATTTCAGCAAGACGCGCTGGAGGCGCTACAGGACATGAAAAAAACCGGCCTGGGCCACACACTACAAGATATGCGCGACTACTTTGCACAATTAGCCACCTACCGCAAAGGCCAAGGCCCCAAGCCGCCTAACCCCACATTGACCCAGGCTGTTTGAATGCTGCGCGTCTATCTCAGTGCCGCCGCCGCCAGCGATTTAGCGCGACTAGAAGAGTTTTTGTGGCTCACCGATGACCGCCTCGCATACGACTTATTGGACTTTATCCTGAACGCATTGCAAGTGCTAACCCATCAACCCGGCATAGGTCGCCCGGTGGGTAATGGCCTGCGCGAACTCATCATTTCACGCAGAAAAAGTGGGTGCCTTGCCAAGTATGAAATTGACGAAGCCGCCAACATCGTTCGCGTGCTACGCATTCGCCACCAGCACGAATCTGGCTACACCGCCGAAGAAATTTAACCCACCACATTCACCCCGCTGACTCTTCCTAAATTCAAAGCAAACACAGACACACACCATGGTCACTAAAAAACCAAAAGGCCTCGGCATGGGCCTGGAAGCACTGCTCGGCCCCAAAGTGCAAGACGCGCCCGCCAGCGGCGAACCGTCAGCCAACAAGGGCGCGCCCAGCACCTTACTGCTTACCGAGCTGATCCCCGGCATCTACCAGCCACGCACCCGCATGGACGAGGGCGCGCTGTACGAGCTGGCCGAAAGCATCAAGGCGCAAGGCATCATGCAGCCCATCCTGGTGCGCAAACTGGCCAGCGATGCAGGCGGCCAAGCACGCTACGGCGACAAAGCAGGCAAATACGAAATCATTGCCGGCGAGCGCCGTTTCAGAGCCGCCAAGCTGGCGGGCCTGGACAACGTACCCGTGCTGGTCAAAGATGTAGCCGATAACCACGCCGCAGCCATGGCGCTGATAGAGAACATCCAGCGCGAAGACCTGAACCCTCTCGAAGAAGCGCAGGGCTTGCAGCGTCTGATCAAAGAATTTGGGCTCACTCATGAGTTGGCCGCCCAGGCCGTGGGCCGCTCACGCAGCGCCGCCAGCAACCTGCTGCGCCTCTTGAACCTGAGCGACCCCGTGCAAACCATGCTGATGGCCGGCGACATCGACATGGGCCACGCCCGCGCCCTGCTGTCCTTGGACCGCGCCACGCAAATCACCGCTGCCAACCAGATCAACAGCAAAAAACTCTCGGTGCGCGAAGCCGAAAGCCTAGTCAAAAAACTCAGCGCCGAGTTCACGCTCACCCCGCAAAAGCCCGGCAAAGAAAAATCCCGAGACATCAAACGGGTAGAAGAAGAGTTGTCAGATCTGCTGGCCGCCGAGGTGGAGGTGCGGGTGAAAAAACGCGTCAAACGCCACGGCAAAATAGAGGAGCTGGGCGAGCTGGCGATCCAGTTTGGTTCGCTGGAGGAGTTAAACGGTTTGATCGACAGATTACGGGGATAGTCTCGGTCGTATGAACATTGTTAGCTATAGAAATAGAAGCATATATTCTGCGCTTTAATTGCCTTAGTAGCCCATCCCAAGCGGTAGGTTTCCCTTATTTGCGGATCACTTTGTAGCTTTGCGCAAACTGTGGCAGCTCGAATCGGATCAAAGGAATTTCTTTGGCCACCACGGTCGACACATGGTCAAAGACTTTGGCCATATCCCCTTGTTTAAACGCACCAATCGCATTCAAGGCGGGCACAGGTAAATCATGCATAGCATCGCTCATTGGGTTTTCGCCCCTGGCGGGAATGGCCGTTTTTAGCACCACCTCGCGGTTGGAGCCAGCATGAATAGGCGCGTCTTTCAGATAACAGGATCCCAAACCAGGCCGCGACAGGCACTCAAAGTTGGAGTTGGGTACTTTTTCAGGGATTAAATTCTTTGCAGGACGCTTAGGCGGAATTCTATCTAGCCAGCCTGGTTTAACTGCCTCATAGGTCACCTGACCTTGCTCATTGTTGGCTAAATTGCTGATCACAATCCAGTGCGTGGGTGTGCGGATTTCTACATTCATTATTTTTTTGGGTACCAAACGACAATAAAACTCGGTGTCGCGTACTTTTTCACCCTCTTTTGTCGAAAAACTGGGGTGCCAGGTTTGGCCTTCCTCATAGCGGGCGTAACTAGTGCCGCTAAAGTACTCGGTCACGGTAATGTCGTCCAAACGATTGATGTCATCCATACTCAAATCGTCTTGCGCCTGCGGGGCGTAGATGGGCAAGCGGGTTTGTTTGTAGCTCGCTATTTTGTGCGTGTTACACAGGGTTTGAAACGCTTTTATCTGCATCGAGGAGCGCTGCATATTGTTGTAGCGGTGCTTTTTAACCACCACGATATTGTCAACCTCAGAAGAGGCGACGACTGGCTGGGCGTAGATACCCAGCGCGAGAAAAAACACTGCGGCTAGGGGCTTGAAGGCTAGGGTTTGAATCGTCATGGATGCTTTTATTTTCTGCCAATCGCTTTAGTAACGTAGTCTGCATGTGCATTTTTTTAACAGGTAATGCTGCATAAGCGTCAGTTATACTTTGGCAACTAGTTTAGGGTTTCAAAAATGTCTACATTCAAACACACATTTGCGCAGCTGGCTTTTGTCACCGCAATCATTGCAGGAGCAGGCCCTGCCTCAGCGCAATTTGGTGATTTACTTAAAAATGCACTCCAAATTGGACAAGCAGCTGGAAATATTGGTGGATTTGGCCGCGAACTGCAAGAGTTTATCGATAGCATTAAATCCATCCAAGAGGTCACGATAGATCCTCGCGCCAATTCTCCTGCGTCCTCGGGTCAGCCCTCTACCTCTACAGATAAGGTGGTGCTCTACACCACGCAAACTTGCGGCTACTGCAAACTGGCCATGAAGCATGTTCGCGACAATCAAATTCCTCATATCGAGAAAGATATCAAGGCCAGCACGTCGAATGCTGCGGAATTTAAAAAACTCGGTGGCAGCGGTGTACCGCACATTGTTATGGGCCCAACTGTGATGCGTGGCTTTTCCGCAGCTAACTTTGACCGGCAATATGCCATTTGGAAAGCTGATACCCGGCCAGCCAATCCTGTTTCAACCGCTCCCGCCATTAAAACGGAGCCTGTAACAACAGCGCAGTAACGCTAGCAATTGTCTGGATATGAATAATTCCAGATCCGTAGCGTGAATTGCGCCATAAAGCGCAGGGACTCAAGCCTCAGCGCCCGCCATTAGCGTAGCGCCGCAGGCGCGACCGTTGCGCCTTGTATGCCGTGACGCTGTAGCGCCTGTGCCACAAAACCGCTGGCCTTCATCTCTTGTACATAAGCGCTCAGATAGGCATGGGCTGCGTCACGCCCCTTGGGCAGACCCATGGCCTGGTTGATCACCATAAAGCGGCCGTCCAGCAGGCGCATGCCAGGAATGCGCTTGGCGTCCATTTGCAGCTGCTGCTTCACGCCCGCTGCCACTTCAATTTTTTGCGCCACCATCGTGTCCACCACGGCGGGCGAGGAGGGCGCGCGCACCAGCGTGGCGGCTTTGATCTCGCGGGTGAGGTACAGGTCGTAGGCGCTATTGAGGCCCACCACAATGCGGTTGCCCGTGCGGTCTACCTCGGCATTGGTTTGAATGGGCGAGGCGTTGGGCACCATGTAGGCGCCTTCTATCTGCACATAGGCGGGGGTTTGTCCCATGTCGCTACCGCGCACTGGGTCAATGGCCACAAAGGCCACATCCACCTGCGCGGCCTTCACGGCTTCCACCACTTTGCCAGCCGCGCTAAAGGGCACCAGCTCGACCGGCACGCCCAAGCGCTTGCCCAGTTCGCGTGCCAGGTCTACTGACACGCCATAAGCTTGCCCCGCGCTGTCCTTGTTGGCCAAAATCGGGTTGCCTAAATTAATGGCGGCGCGCAGTGTGCCACTAGGGGCAAACTCTTTCACCAGCGCGGCGGGCGGGGCAGTGGGTATGGAGGCGCAGGCAGTGAGCAGGGTCATGGCAATCGGTATGAAAAGAGCAGGCAGTGGTTTGAAGTGCGTCATATAAAACTGTGCAATTGCGTGTCGGGCGGGGTGGGGCAGGTAGGGAGTAAGGGAGTGCAAGAACCTCTCTCGATATTTTGCACAACCGACTTACCAGCTAAATATCTTGCCCGGATTCATGATGTTGTGCGGGTCCAGCGCATGCTTGATGGTGCGCATCATGCCCACTGCGCCAGCGCCGGCTTCGGTGATTAAAAAGTCTTGCTTGTGCAGGCCAATGCCATGCTCGCCGGTGCAGGTGCCCTCTAACTGCAGAGCGCGGTGCACTAGCTTGTGGTTGAGCTCCTCCGCCGTTTGGCGCTCTGCGGCCGAGTTGGGGTCAATCAAATAGCCAAAGTGAAAGTTACCGTCGCCCACATGGCCGACCAGAAAGTACGGGATGCCCGAGGCATCGGCTTCGGCCACGCTGTCGAGTAGGCAGTCGGCCAGGCGCGAGATGGGCACGCAGGTGTCGGTGCTAATCGCCCGGCAGCCGGGCTTACTTTGCAGCGCGGCAAAGTAGGCGCTGTGCCGCGCGGTCCACAGCTTGGTGCGCGCCTCGGGGGTGCTGGCCCATTCAAAGGCCTGGCCACCGTGGTCGGTGGCCAGCGCTTGCACGGTCTCGGCCTGCTCCTTCACGCTGGCGGGCGAACCATGGAACTCCATCAGCAGCATCGGCTCTTCGCGCAGGCCCAGCTTGCTGTGGGCGTTGACCATGCGCACGGTGTTATTGTCAATCAGCTCCACCCGGGCAATCGGCACGCCCAGCTGGATCATCTCAATGGTGGTGTTCACCGCGTCGGCAATGCTGGGGAAGGAGCAGGTCGCCGCGCTGATGGCCTCGGGAATCGGGTAGAGCTTGAGCGTGATCTCGGTAATCACGCCCAGCGTGCCCTCGCTGCCCACCATCAGGCGCGTGAGGTCGTAACCTGCGCTGCTTTTCTTGGCCCGCGTGCCGGTGCGTATCACCTCGCCGCTGGCCGTCACCACCTCCAGCGCCAGCACGTTCTCACGCATGGTGCCGTAGCGCACGGCGTTGGTGCCGCTGGCGCGGGTGGCGCTCATGCCGCCAATGGTGGCATCGGCACCAGGGTCAATGGGGAAAAACAGCCCGGTAGACTTTACAGCCTCGTTCACGGCTTTGCGGCACACGCCCGCTTGCACCGTCACCGTCAGGTCTTCGGCGTTGATGTGCAGCACCTGGTTCATGCTCCCCACGTCAATGCTGATGCCGCCTTGCACCGCCAGCAAGTGACCTTCCAGCGAAGTGCCCACACCAAACGGTATGACAGGCACATTGAATTGGCTGGCCAGTTTGACGGCATCCGACACGTCCGAAGTGCTCTCAGCAAACACCACCGCGCTTGGTGGCGGTGACGCAAACGACGATTCATCGCGGCCATGCTGCTCGCGCACCACCAGTGCAGTTGAGCAGCGTTCAGCGAATCGCGCTTTCAATGCTTCAATAAAAACAGCAGGCGTCTCGCGCTG
>JAYVJV010000052.1:0-31028 GCA_043769005.1 Polaromonas sp.
TTGGCCAAGGCAATCAACTGCGGCATGGTGATGAGAAAGATGGCACCCAAAAACGCCCCATGCACCGAGCCCAAGCCGCCAATCACCACCATCAGCAGCAAATCAATCGACTGCACAATGTTGAACTGGTCCGGCGAGATAAAGCGCAGCTTGTGCGCATACAGCGCGCCGCCTATGCCCGCCAGCGCGGCAGACAAGGCAAAGGACAGCGTTTTGTAGCGCGCCAGATGGATACCCATGCTCTGCGCCGAAATTTCAGAGTCCCGAATGGCAACAAAGGCCCGCCCGGTGGGTGAGCGCAGCACGTTGACCACAGCCAGCGTGGCCAGCACCGTAACTACCAAACAAATAGCATAAAACTCTTCAGAGCTGTTGGCATTCCAGCCAAACATCTCAGGTGATTTGACTGACAAACCGGCATTACCATGGGTGACAGATTCCCAACGGGCAAAGGCTTCTTCCACAATAAAACCAAACGACAAGGTGGCGATGCCCAGGTAAATGCCCTTGACCCGCAGCGCAGGCAAGCCAACCACCACACCGGCCGCCGCCGACAAGCCCGCAGCCACGGCCAGCGCAATAGGGAACGGCCAGCCCATATTGGTCAGCACTGCCTGCGTATACGCGCCCACGCCCAAAAACGCCGCATGGCCGATAGAGAACAACCCAGTAAAACCCGCCAGCAGCATCAGCCCCAGGCCCACTACCGAATAAATCAGCACAAAGGTCAACTGCGCCAACCAATACTCAGGCAACACAAACGGTGCAGCCACCAAGGCCACCATCAGCGCGGCATACCAAAAGACATGCCCGCCATGTTTGGCCAGTGCAATGTCTTGCGCGTAGTTGGTTTTAAAAATAAAGCGCATGGTACCTAGTGAAAGTTGCGAGTTTTGCTGCGCCGACTGGCTTGCGTGCGCCTGCAAGAGTCGTGCGCTCCAGTTGCCCTGCCACTTGGCTTGCACCACAACCCCTTTGGCAAGACATGGCAGGCGGTGCACTCAGCGTAGCGGCATAAAGGGGGAGTAGGCGGCCATAAGCCGCCACGGAGGACAGCCGCGTAGCTGAGTGCGCCGCCTGCCGTGTCCAGTGATGCGGTAGAAAAGAAACTCATACTTTTTTCCGTAACTTCTCGCCAAACAACCCATTGGGCTTGACCATCAACATGATCAGCACCACGATGTACGCCGCAATATCTTTCACGCCCTCGGGCAAGTAAAAGCCGCTCAGACTCTCCACCAGCCCAATGATGATGCCGCCCACAATCGCGCCTGGCAGGCTGCCAAAGCCGCCCACCACCGCTGCCGGAAAAGCCTTCAGCCCTATGAAACCCATGTTGGCATGCACAAAGGTAATGGGTGCTAGCAGCAGCCCCGCAATGGCGGCCACAGCAGCGGACAAGCCCCACACCAAACCGTTCAGCCGCTTCACGGGGATGCCCATGTAGTAGGCCGCCAACTGGTTTTGCGATGCTGCTTGCATGGCAATGCCCATTTTGCTGTAGCGAAACATCACAAACAGTAGCGCGCAGAGCACCGCAGTCGCAGCGATGATGGCCATTTGCTCCCAGTTAATCACCAAGCCATGCACGTTGGAGATTTGGTCTTTGTAGGGCACGGGTAAAGTATGGGTCTCGGTGCCAATGCCGGGAATCATCGTGATCAGGCCGCGCGCCACATAGCCTATGCCAATGGTCAGCATGACAATAGAAAACGCAGGCTGCCCAAGGATGGGGCGAATGACCACACGCTCTAGCAACACCCCAAACACCGCCATCGCCAGCATGACCGAGGGGATGGTGATCCAGAAAGGAAAGTTCAGAGCCGTCATGAGTGCCAGGCCCGCAAATGCGCCCAGCATCATCATCTCGCCCTGCGCAAAGCTCACTGTCTCGGTGGCCTTGTAGATCAGCACAAAGCCCAGCGCGATCAGGCCGTAGATACAGCCTTGCGCTATGCCGCTAATCACTAATTGCAGGAACTGCACTTTGTCTCCATAATCATTTTTTTCATCTGCACGCAATATAAGAGCGTAAGCGCCAATTCTTTACTCTGGTAATCCCTATCTTGTTACCTACCGCATCTATTTCAACGGCAAGCACCGTCACCCTGGCCGCAGGCTTGGGCTTTTATGGCGACAACTGGGAGCCCGTAGCGGCCAGCATCGAGCGCGGTGGTGCGCAGTATGTGTGCAGCGACCACTTGGCAGAGCTGACCTTGGCCATCTTGCAAAAAGACCGGCAAAAAGATCCCGCGCTAGGCTACGCCCGCGATGTCGTGCCCATGCTGCTGCGCCTGTGGCCGCTGATGCAGGCGCGCGGCTGCAAATTTGTGTGTAACGCAGGCGGCCTCAACCCTGCGGGCTGCGGCGCAGCGCTGCAACAGGCCCTGGCGGCCAAAGGCCTGGTGGCGCGCATTGCAGTGGTGACGGGGGACGAAGTGCTGCACGATCTGGACGATGCTGCGAGCCATCTGTTTCAAGGCACGGCCTATAGCAGCGTGCAGGAGCGCATGGTGTTTGCCAACGCCTACCTGGGCGCGCGCCCCGTCGTTACTGCTTTGCAGCAGGGCGCAGACATCGTGATCACCGGCCGCGTGGCCGATGCCGCATTATTTTTGGCGCCCTTGGTGCATGAGTGGGGCTGGAAGCTGGAAGACGCTGCATCACCCCAAGAGCTGGGCTTGCTGGCGCAGGGCTTGGCCGTGGGGCATTTGCTGGAATGCTCTGGTCAAGGCAGCGGCGGCAACTTTGGCAGCCTGGATGCCTGGCAGGCCATTCCCGATCTGGCGCACATAGGTTACCCCATGGCCCGCGTGCAGGTGGATGGCACGGCCACCATCACCAAAGCACCAGAGACCGGCGGCCTGGTCAACTTTGACACCGTGCGCCAACAGCTCTTGTATGAGGTGCACAACCCCCACGCCTACGCCTCACCCGATGTGGTGCTAGACCTGAGCACAGTGCAACTGGACGACTTGGGCAACAACCAGGTGCGCATGACCGGTGCCACTGGCCACCCGCGTCCAGAACAACTCAAAGTAGTGGGCGGATACAAAGATGGCTTTAAAGCCGAGGTCACTTGGGGCTTTAGCTGGCCCAACGCCTGGAGCAAATGCCAAGCGGCAATCGAGATGATCCGCACGCAACTCAAAGACAAACGCATCCCGCACGACGAACTGTTCATCGAATACCCCGGCCTCAACTCCGCCCACGGCGCGCTGGCCCCACTGCCCGATGTACAGCAACTGGACGAGCACAACGAGATATGGGTACGCATGGTGCTGCGCACCCAGCACAAAGCCGCAGCAGACGGTTTTGGCCGCCTCTTCCCCTGGTTGGCACTCAGCGGCCCGGCCTACACCTGCGGCTTTAGCGGCCTGCACAACAGCAGCGAGCAGCTAGGCATATGGCCCACCCTGATCGACCGCGCGCTGGTTGAGAGCCGCGTGCAGGTGACGATGCTATGACCAACCCTATTGTCAAAGTACAGCTAGCCAAACTAGCCCACGCTCGCAGCGGCGACAAAGCCGACTGGGTAGACTTTGGCTTGTTCGCCTGGAACGCCCAGGGCTACGACATACTGGCCCGCGAGGTCACCGCAGAGCGTGTGCAAGCGCATTTTTCGCCGTGGATTGCGGGCGAAGTCGATCTGTGGTTGCTACCCAATATCCTGTCCCTCAAGCTCGTGCTGCGCGGTGCCTTGCAAGGCGGCGCAGCACGTAACCTGCGCTCGGATAACTTGGGCAAAGCGATGGCCGGGGCGCTATTGCGGATGGAGATTTCTTTGACCGAGTCTGAGTGGCAAGCTGCGCAGGCTGCTCCACGGCGCGGAGTATGGTGAGTCAATGTACTCGATAGCGACTCGCTTCTACTGACTCCGTCCCGCTCTATATGCCGACCCGCTTTTGCGCTCCAGTCCCGAAGCAAACGCAATGCGCTGCGCAGCCGCTCCCGCATGCGCATGGGTGATGGCAATGCCCAGCGCGTCGGCGGCATCTTTGCCGGGCAAGCCGGGTAGCTTGAGTAGCCGCATGACCATCTCTTGCACTTGCGATTTGGCCGCTTTGCCATAGCCCACTACGGCCTGCTTCATTTGCAGGGCGGTGTATTCGGCCACGCTCAAATCTACCGACACCAGTGCTGTCACGCAGGCACCGCGCGCCTGACCTAGCAGCAGCGTGGCCTGGGGGTTGACGTTGACGAAGACGATCTCGGCGGCTGACGCGTCGGGCTTGTATGTGGCGGCCACCTCGCGCACACCATCAAACAGTACCTTCAGCCGCGCGGGCAGGTCGCCGCGCGGCAGGTGCAGGGTGCTGATGGTGCCGCTGGCCACATAGCTGAGCTGCTGGCCGTGCACGTCCACCACGCCAAAGCCCGTAGTTTGCAAGCCGGGGTCAATGCCTAAAATGCGCAAATGAAAATCCTGTGGCAACGAAGAGGGTATGTATAGCTATAAATAATATAGCTGCTTACGCTCTATTTTATTGCGCTAGAGGTCAAAATACCATCTGACGGAGTGAAAAAACACAGGTGCAGCAAAGCACAGGGCATCGACCCGGTCTAGTAGCCCCGTTGCGCCTGTCACTGACACCGTACTGCCCCAATGCGTGACACCCCGGTCGCGTTTGAGTGCCTTCATGACCAGATGCCCCAGAGTTCCTGCCACGCAGGCAATCAAGGCCATCGCTGCAGCGGAGCCAGGCTGAAATGGCGTAATGCCCGCCAGTAGCGCACCCATCACGCCACCAGCCAATACACCAATGGTCCAGCTTGTCCAGTTAAAACTCTCGCTGATCAAGGGCGCACGTGCAGGAAGCTTGATCAAGCGCTGCGCCACATGCTGCACTACCATACAGGTTTGCACAACGAAAACGAGAAAGAACACCAAAAACGCATCTTTTTGGCCATCCCAACCAGGAAACTCTAGCAACAGCAAAGCCGGCACATGGCTCATGCCATAAACACAGACCATGATGCCCCATTGCAGCTTGGCATTGCGCTCCAAAAACCGCTCGGGATCATTAGCCAATGCGCTGACCACCGGAATCAACAAAAACACATACACCGGAATAAACACACTGAACAAATCAAAATGCGCGGTGGCGACCAGCCAAAACTGAATTGGCAACACGACAAAAAACGCCAGAATCAAACTGCGATGGTCTCCCCGACGGGTCGGTGAGAGCGTGACAAACTCGCGCAGCGCAAAAAACGCCACTACAGCAAACAGCACTGTAGCCACCCGCTCGCCCGCCGCCCAACCTACCCAAAACACCACGGCTATCAACCACGAGGTATTGAGCACGCCACTCAGATGCGCAAGTTCCACCGCCCGCGCCTTGCCACGTTCGGTCTCGCGCTCGCGCAGGGACAAGGCAAAGGTCGTGATGGAAGCCAATAACAAAAAGCCAAACAGCACCACAAACAACAACCCGACCTGCTGGCCTGGTGTCAAGTGGCGTAAAAATTGATTCATAGTGTTATGCGGGAAGAGCTTGACTACACATCGCGCAGGGCAATTACGGCGCTACGTGCGCGCTCAGCAAACTCTGCATGCCCTTCCACGGCATCACCGGCAAGCTGTACCTGCATGGGTTTACCAAAGGTCACGCTGCACAAAATAGGTACGGGCACCACTTCACCCTTGGGCATGACGCGCTGGATGTTGTTGATCCACGCGGGCACCAGCACCACCTGCGGGAAGCGTAGCGCCAAGTTGTACAGGCCCGACTTAAAACGCTGAGGCAACTCCCCACTGCCGCGCGTGCCTTCTGGGAACAAAATAACGGAGTCGCCCTTCGTCAAAGCATCCACCAAGGGCTGCAAGGGGTCTACGCCCTCAGTACGCTCACGGTCCACGTAGACCGCGTTAAACACCGAAGTCGTGATCCATTTTTTAAACGGTGTTTTGGTCCAGTAGTCTTTCGCCGCAATGGGGCGCGTGATGCTGCGCAGCTCGGCGGGCAGAGCGGCCCAGATCATCACCAGATCGGCATGGCTTTGGTGGTTGGCAAAATATATGCGCTGCTCGGCCATCGGTGGGCAGCCGTACCAACGCGCCTGGGCGCCAGTAAGCAAACGCACAAAGCCCAATAAAAACCACGACATCAGTTTTGCCAGCATGCTGCGGATGTTACCCGGCAAACTGACATAATTGCACAAGTTTCAAAGGACATTCTCATGATATTGGTCACAGGCGGGGCGGGCTTTATAGGTTCGAACTTTGTCTTGGATTGGTGCGCTCAGAGCCAGGAGCCCGTGGTCAACCTGGACAAACTCACCTACGCAGGCAACGCCAACAACCTGGCATCGTTAGCAGGCAACCCCCAGCACAGCTTCGTGCTAGGCGACATCGCTGACAGCGGCGCAGTCGCCGCCCTGCTGGCCCGCCACCAACCCCGCGCGGTCGTGCACTTTGCCGCCGAGAGCCATGTCGACCGCTCCATTCACGGCCCAGAAGACTTCATCCAGACCAACATCGTCGGCACTTTTCGCCTGCTGGAGGCCGTGCGTGCCTACCATAAAGGCTTAAGTGGCGCGGCGCAGTCCAGCTTTCGCCTCCTGCATGTCTCCACCGACGAGGTCTACGGCTCGCTCCAAGCTGGTGAGCCCGCGTTTACAGAAAACCACGTCTACGAGCCCAACAGCCCCTACAGTGCCAGCAAGGCCGCCAGCGACCATTTGGTGCGCGCCTACCACCACACCTACGGCCTGCCCGTGCTGACCACCAATTGCAGCAACAACTACGGCCCCTACCACTTCCCCGAGAAGCTCATCCCTTTGATGATTGTGAATGCGTTGGCTGGCAAACCGCTGCCCGTCTATGGCGACGGCATGCAGATCCGCGACTGGCTGTATGTCAGCGACCATTGCAGCGCCATCCGCAGTGTGCTACAGGCTGGCCGGCCGGGCGAGACATACAACATTGGCGGCTGGAACGAAAAACCCAATATCGAGATCGTCCACACCATCTGCGCCCTGCTGGACGAGATGCGCCCCAAAGCAGGCGGCAAGAGCTACCGCGACCAGATCAGCTACGTCACCGACCGCCCCGGCCACGACCGCCGCTATGCGATAGATGCGACCAAGATTCACCGCGAACTGGGCTGGAAGCCAAAGGACACCTTCGACAGCGGCATCCGCAAAACCGTGCAGTGGTATTTAGACCATGCCGACTGGGTGGCCCAGGTGCAAAGCGGCAGCTACCGCGACTGGGTGCAAACCAACTACACCCAGCGCGCAGCATGAAAATCCTGCTGTTCGGTAAAACCGGCCAGGTCGGCTGGGAGTTGCAGCGCAGCCTGGCACCGCTGGGCGAGCTGATTGCGCTGGACACCCGCAGCAGCGACTACTGCGGCGATTTCTTGAACCCCTGCGGCGTAGCGCACACTGTGCAGGCCATCCAGCCGGATGTCATCGTCAACGCCAGCGCCTACACCGCCGTCGACAAGGCCGAGTCAGACCGCGCCAATGCTTACACCATTAACGCTGAAACGCCCGGTTTAATTGCGCAAGCAGCTCATAAAATAGGAGCAAAGTTACTGCACTACTCCACCGACTATGTGTTTAACGGCAGTGGCAGTGCGCCCTGGCTGGAAACCGATGCAACTGGGCCGCTTAGCGTCTACGGAGCGAGCAAACTGGCTGGTGAACAGGCCATTGAGGCCAGTGGTGTCCAGCATCTGATATTTCGCACCAGCTGGGTCTATGGTGCACGCGGCGGCAATTTTGCCAAGACCATGCTGCGCCTGGCGCAAGAGCGTGACACGCTGTCTATCATCAACGACCAGATCGGTGCGCCCACCGGGGCAGACCTGCTGGCCGACATGACCGCCCAAGCCATCCCCCGCTGGCTGCGCCAGCCCGATCTGGCTGGTCTGTACCACCTGAGTGCGCTCGGGCAGACCTCCTGGCACGGCTATGCCCAGCATGTGTTTGCCCTGGCGCGCCAGCAGGGCAAGACACTCAAACTGCAAGCGAGCCAACCCAAGGCCATTACCACCTCTGAATACCCAACCGCCGCCCAGCGGCCTTTGAATTCACGCCTGAACTGCAGCAAGTTAAAATCCAGTTTTCATCTGCATCTGCCCCACTGGAGCGTGGGTGTCAACCGCATGTTGGCGGAAATCCTCTAAAACACCCCCTTCACTCCTTGTTTATGACCCAACGCAAAGGCCTCATCCTCGCTGGCGGTTCCGGCACGCGTCTGCACCCCGCCACCCTGGCTATGAGCAAGCAACTGCTGCCCGTCTACGACAAGCCGATGATCTATTATCCGCTGAGCACATTAATGCTGGCGGGTATGCGCGACATCCTGGTCATCAGCACCCCACAAGACATACCCCGCTTTCAGCAACTGCTGGGTGACGGCAACCAGTGGGGAATGAACCTGCAATACGCCGTCCAAGAGCGCCCCGACGGTCTGGCACAGGCCTTTATCATTGGCGAAAAATTTATCGGCAATGCCCCCAGCGCCCTGGTGCTGGGCGACAACATCTTTCATGGTCACGACTTTACCCCTCTGCTGACCAGTGCCGATGCCCAAACCCAGGGTGCCACCGTCTTTGCCTACCATGTACAAGACCCCGAACGCTACGGCGTAGTGGCCTTCGATGCCCAAGGTAAAGCCAGTAGCATCGAAGAAAAACCCAAGCACCCCAAAAGCAACTACGCCGTCACCGGCCTGTACTTCTACGACAACCAAGTCGTCGAAATCGCCAAAGCGGTCAAGCCCAGCGCGCGTGGTGAGCTAGAGATCACCGCTGTGAACGATGCATACCTACAGCGCAGCCAGCTCAACGTGCAAATCCTCAAACGCGGCTATGCCTGGTTGGATACGGGTACACACGAAAGCCTGCTCGAAGCCAGCCAGTTCATTGCCACCCTGGAGCATCGCCAGGGCCTGAAAATCGCCTGCCCCGAAGAGATTGCCTGGCGCAATGGTTTTATCAGCGCCCAGCAGTTTGAAGCGCTAGCCCAGCCTTTGCTCAAGAACGGCTATGGGCAGTACATGCTGCGCATCTTGCGCGAAGGTATTTCACCATGAAAGTGACCTCCACCGCCATCCCCGACCTGCTAGTCATCGAACCCAAGGTGTTCGGTGACAGCCGGGGCTTCTTCTACGAGAGCTTTAACCAACAGGCATTTAACCAGGCTACTGGATTGGATGTGCAGTTTGTGCAGGACAACCACAGCCGCAGTAGCAAGGGTGTACTGCGGGGGCTGCATTACCAACTACCACCGCATGCACAAGGCAAGCTGGTACGTTGCACGCGTGGTGCGGTGTGGGATGTGGCCGTAGATATTCGCAAAAGCTCGCCTACCTTTGGTAAATGGGTGGGTATCGAGCTGACCGAAGAGAACCACAAGCAATTTTGGATACCGCCTGGTTTTGCGCACGGCTTTGTGGTACTTGGCGATACGACAGACTTTTTGTATAAAACGACCGACTACTATGCCCCAGCCCATGAGCGGTGTATTGCTTGGAATGAGGAGGCTCTCGGCATCCTATGGCCTTTGACCAAATACAGTATCGAAGTACCGCAACTCTCTAGCAAAGATCTTTTAGGCACGAGCTTGTCGGAAGTATAAGAAAAGTGCGCCGTGTTCTGGGGGAGTGCTTGCTATCGCTCTATGGATCCCCAATAAATTTGAAAGTGTCATGATACTTCGCGCCGAGTCACTCACTCCGACGCAAATTACGGCATCCCCAGTGATCGACTCGCTGCTGAAAAAGTTTGACCTGATAGGCGATGCGCCTATTGATATTGCACGCGAACAATTTCGCAGAAAAATCAGTGTGACCGTCAATCGCAACGAAAAATTGATGAGCATAGCGGTATCTGGTCGTACTCCAGAACTCGCGCAAACCGTTGCAAATTCATTACTTCTGGGAATTCTTGAAAACTCAAAACCTGAAGGGTTTGTTCGCGAGCAAATCGTGACGCAGCTCCAGCTTGCAGAAAAACGCGCCAAAGAATCTAGTGTCATGCTGGCGCATCTTGCGACTCGCATTGGCACAGCCGGATTTACGCCTGGAAGCAGTGATGCGATTCAAGGGTATGCTGAACTACAAAAAGTTTCAGCTGACGCCCAAGCTCAAGTGCTATCAGCACAGGCAAAACTAGAGGGATTAACCAACTCTTCAATTATTCAAAATCCCACAATAATGCACGCAGACAACACAAAAAAAGTCATTTTGCTCTTTTTACTAACTGTAATTATCGTCGGCATTGCATTATTCATGTTCGTATTTTTACGGCACTCATATCGACAGCTTAGTGTAGATTCTGGGGATAGAGAAAAACTAACACACATCAAAAAAGTGCTGGGGTTGTAGTGTCAAATTGACTCGGCTTCACATGCTCAACTTTGATCGTCAATCGCCGCCTCCGGCGCATTGCTTTTGCACGACTCTATGCCGCCGTCACGGGCTTTTTCGCTGGCGTACATCTGGCTTTGCCCAATCACCTGGTGATTGCCGGCTTTGAGAACAAAATAGGGCGAACCATCTTTGCCGTTTTTACGCTCAAAGCGGGACTCGTCGGAGGCGTTTTTCTTGATCGAGACGACACCGTTCAGGGCGCTGGCCTTGCTCTCGTACATTTCACTGACCATGATGATCTGGCCGTTACTTGCCAGAAGGTTGAAAAAGTACTTTTCGTTTTTGGATTTTTTGAGTTCAAACTTGCCTGCCATGGTGTCATCCTTTGTGTAGCTAGGTTAAGAGATATAGGTGTGCCAGCACGAGGGCTGTATTCGCTTTGTAACCGGAACTTGCGCCGTTGGCAAGCGGGCTAAACCTTCTTTGTGATTTATGCACACCCGTCCACTTGAGTTTGTAACCATTTGAGCAAGGCGCTGTCGTCCTCCAGTGCCAGCCCCGCAGAAAGCGCCTGGGCAAAGACGGCGCTGGCGTGCAGGCCCAGTGCGTGGCTCACCTGAGCTTGCACACTGGCATAGGCCTGGCCGCCAGCCAGCTGGCCTGCGGCCTGCACTGCCAGTGCGGTGTCTTTGGCCAGTAAGGCCATATGTGCCTGAGGCGCGCGCTCGCCCGCCAAAGCGCGGTGCATGCGGTCAGAGCCGATCCAACTTTGGCCACTGGACTGCTCGATGACCGCCAGCGTAACCGCCATGTCCAGTCCCATACGCTGGGCCAGCGCCAGCGCCTGGGCTGCGCCTACCAGGTTGATGCCTGCCAACAGGTTGTTGACCAGCTTGGTACGCGCAGCATCGCCTGCACGCTGGCTAATGCGAAAGACTTTGCTGGAGAGGTGGCGGATCAAGACCGCATGCTGGGTGAACACGGCATCCGGGCAGGCCAGCATCAGGCTCATACTGCCGTCGGCTGCGCGTACTGGGCCACCAGACATGGGTGCGTCAATACTGTGGATGCCGCGCTGGGCCAGTTGCGAGGCAAAGCACTCGGTGTCTTGCGGGGCGATGGTGGGGCACAGCAGCACGGTGTGGCCTGCGGGCACGGCTAGAGCCAGGCCGTGGCTGCCAAACAACACTTGCTCCACCTGATCTGCCGTCACCACACAAACAATAGTTACTCCTGATTGAATAGCTGCTTGCGCACTATTTGTATGGGCTACAGCGCCTTTTTTCTGGAAAAATGCTGTCTTGATGGGGTCTGTATCGTACACATGCACGGTGTAGCCGCGCGCCAGCAGGTTACTGGCCATGCCCCCGCCCATATTGCCAATGCCGATGATGGAGATGTTCATGGGCTTTTATAGCACGTTCGCCCTGCTGCGAGCCTGTGTGGCGATGGGCCTTCCGTACAATCTGTCCATGCATATACACATACTCGGCATTTGCGGCACTTTCATGGGGGGGCTGGCAGCGTTGGCCCGCGAGGCGGGGCACAAGGTGACCGGCTGTGACGCGGGGGTCTACCCACCCATGAGCGACCAACTGCGCGCCCTGGGCATTGAGCTGATCGAGGGCTTTGGTGCCGAACAGATCGCCCTCAAGGCCGACATGTACGTGGTGGGCAACGTCGTCAGCCGTGCCCGGTTACCCAGCGGCGAGCCCAAGTTTCCTTTGATGGAAGCCATCTTGGACGCAGGCGCGCCCTACACCAGCGGCCCACAGTGGCTGAGCGAACACATCCTGCAAGGCCGCCATGTGCTGGCCGTGGCGGGCACGCACGGCAAAACCACTACCACGGCCATGCTGGCCTGGATTTTGGAACACGCCGGGCTAAATCCGGGCTTTTTGGTGGGCGGCGTGCCGCTGAATTTTGGTGTGTCGGCCCGCCTGGGCGGCTGGCCGGCACAGGGTTTTGCGCAGGTAAAGGAGGAGACCGCGCAGCGGGCGGGGGACACGGAGCAAAACCCTGTGCCGGCCAGCCGCCCAGGCGGGCGTGCCCTTTTCGTCATCGAAGCCGACGAATACGACACCGCCTTCTTCGACAAACGCAGCAAATTCGTCCACTACCGCCCGCGCACGGCCATTTTGAACAACCTGGAGTTTGACCACGCGGATATTTTTGGCAGCCTGGCCGACATCGAGCGGCAGTTTCACCACCTGGTGCGCAGCGTGCCCGCCAGTGGCCGCGTGGTGGTCAACGGTGTAGAAGAAAGCCTGCAACGCGTGCTGCACATGGGCTGCTGGAGCGAGCAAGCCAGCTTTGGCGCGGCGGTGTCTGACTGGAGCGCCGTGGGTGAGCCCAGCGACTTCGACGTGCTATACAAAGGTGAGCTGCTTACGCATATCCAATGGGCGCTGTCGGGCCTGCACAACCAAATGAATGCACTGGCAGCGATTGCAGCGGCACAGCATGTGGGCGTGGCCGCGCCCGTGGCCGCCAAGGCGCTGGAGAGGTTTGAAAACGTCAAACGCCGCATGGAAGTGCGCGGCACCGTAGGCGGCGTGACGGTGTACGACGACTTTGCCCACCACCCCACCGCTATCCAACTGACGTTAAGCGGCCTGCGCAGGCAGCTAGACGCGAACCCCACTACAGCCAGCGCGCGCATCCTGGCCGTATTTGAGCCGCGCAGCAACACCATGAAGCTGGGCACCATGAAGCAGCAACTCCCCTGGAGTTTAGAGGCCGCCAACCTGGCCTTTTGCCACACCGGTGGGCTGGACTGGGACGCTGCGCAGGCCCTGGCACCGATGGGCGCACGAGCGCAGGTGGCGGGGTCGATTGACGCTTTGGTCGCCCAGGTGATTGCCGCTGCCCAGCCGGGGGATCAGGTGGTGTGTATGAGCAATGGGGGCTTTGGTGGGGTGCATGCTAAATTGTTGGCAGCTTTGAAGGCTTGATTGCATTGAAGAGTTTGCTCTTTCCGTTATGCGCTGCGGCTGGGGTTTGAAGAGTTCTTATCCAGCATCGTGCGCTGCGGCGGTTGAAGAGATTGCGCTGCAAAATTTTTACAAAAACACGCGCGAGCAGCGGGTGCGTGTTTCCCAGCGCATGCACCGCGCGCCTTTCTCCAAAATTTTCATCGCAACCCCGTTCAACCACCGTCGGGCTGGTTTGGTAGGCGGTATTTCGGCTGAGAAATGGCTCTAGCCCAATGAAATATAGCGTAAGCAGCTCATAAATAAATAGCAACTTATCCGACGCACAGGCTGTTAAACACGCACAGAATGATGTGACAGGGTGGGTCGTCCCGATGAAAATGTTGGAGAAAGGCGCGCGGTGCATACGCCAGGCATAAGCAACCTAATTTCGCGCGTGTTTTCGTAAAAATTTTGCAGCGGGATGCCCACCCTGAGTCCAACTCACTGGAGATAACGCGTGCAGAACAAACCAACACGAACGAAGGATGAGCCGACAACAAGCACCCTCACCCCTACCCTCTCCCGCGCGCGGGAGAGGGCGTAAGAGAAGAGTTAGCCTCGGCGCTTGAGTACGGCGTTGGACAGCGTGTCCAGCACTTCCAGCGACGTATCCCAGCCCAGGCAGGCATCGGTAATGCTCTGCCCATAGCGCAGCTTGGCCGGGTCGTCCGTGCCGGGGTTGAACTTCTGCGTGCCGCCCTCCAGGTGGCTCTCTACCATCACGCCAAAGATGCTGCGCGAACCAGCCGTGATTTGCGCTGCGATATCTTGCGCAACTACCGCCTGGCGCTCGTGCTGTTTGGCGCTGTTGGCATGGCTGCAATCGACCATCAGCTTGGGCGGCAGCTTGGCGACGACCAGGTCTTTGCAAGCGGCTTCGACACTGGCAGCATCGTAGTTGGGCGTTTTGCCTCCGCGCAAAATGACGTGGCAGTCGGGGTTGCCATTGGTTTGCACAATGGCAACCTGACCGTTTTTATGCACCGACAAGAAGTGGTGGCCTCCGGCGGCGGCCTGGATGGCATCGGTGGCGATTTTGATGTTGCCGTCGGTGCCGTTTTTAAAGCCGATGGGGGCCGATATGCCGCTGGCCAGCTCGCGGTGTACCTGGCTCTCGGTGGTGCGCGCGCCTATTGCGCCCCAGGAGATCAGATCACCAATGTACTGCGGCGAGATCACGTCTAAAAACTCGCTGCCTGCTGGCAGACCCAGCCGATTGATCTCGATCAGCAACTGGCGCGCCATACGCAGGCCTTCGTCAATGCGGCAGCTCTCGTCCAGGTAGGGGTCGTTAATCAGGCCTTTCCAGCCCACAGTGGTGCGGGGTTTTTCAAAATACACGCGCATGACTATCTCTAGCGTGCCTGCGAACTTGACGCGCTGCGCCAGCAGGCGGCGGGCGTACTCAAGGGCCGCCGACGGATCGTGGATCGAGCATGGGCCCATGATGACCAGCAAACGGTCGTCACTGCCCGCCATGATGCGCTGGATGCTGCTACGGGTGCTGCTGATCAGGCTTTCGACTGGCGTTCCGCGAATCGGGAAGAAGCGGATCAAATGCTCGGGTGGTGGCAAGACGGTGATGTCTTTGATGCGCTCGTCATCGGTCTGGCTGGTGCGGTCAGTGGGCTGGGCACCGGGCGGGTACCAGGCTTGGCTGGTGGTGGGTAGAGGCTGGGTCATCTGGGTCTCCTTGGAACGATAAACGGATCTGAAAATTGATGGGCGAAAAAAAACCGCCTGGGATTTGCGCCCGGCGGTTCGATGAGGGGAAGGATTCTTTTGCTAGACCATCGCCTCTCGTCCGCCGGGGACTGAGAAATAAAAGTAAAAGCTAAAGAAATTTGACATGACTGGCATCCTAACACGCTTTACCACAAAGCTTAGCTGCGTAACTGGCCCCACCACTGCTTGGCGCGTGCCAGACGGGAATCATTGACCGGCTCTGCCGAAGCTTCACCTTGAACCTGGCTGCGTGCCTGTTCGTGCAGGTCAATCATCAACAGGCCTTCGCCCAGTGTGCGCCAGGCGATCATTTCAAAATCGTCAATCACCACCTTGTTGTTGCCGCTGATATTGCGCTCGACCAGCCACTGACCAATCAACACCCGAAAGTTATTCAAAGCGGCCAAGTAGGCGGCGTATTCGTACAGCATACGCCAGGACTCACCCAGACCGACCACCAATTGGCGGTGCTTGCGAATGGCGGTGAGCAGGTCAATCAACAAAGGGCCAATGGTGGCCCCCGGCTGACGGGTGGACAATGCACTGCCTACGGTCTCGATAGCGCGTGACAGCTCGCCCATGCCGTCAGAGAGTTTGATCGACTCCTCATCACTGGCCATGGAACGCAGAGCTTTGCCAAATTCGGCAAAATCGCGCATGCTGGGCAGGCCAGTTTCGGCATTCAGCGGGAAACGGGAAACTTCACTCATGGAAATATGGTACTTCTAAAAATCAGTTGAGTACCAAACTCAACAAAAAGGATGCACACTTGTGACAAATTTAGTGGTTAATTATCTACTCAGCGTTACGCTATTTCACCCGCGAAACCACAAAACGTTGTCACCCATTAAATAGGAACTTTTGAACTCATATTTCAAGCCGTGCCGCCCACGGTCAAGCCTTCAATCCGCAGTGTAGGCTGGCCCACGCCGACTGGCACGCTTTGTCCGTCTTTGCCGCATACCCCCACGCCAGAATCCAGCGCCATGTCGTTACCGATCATGCTGATTTTTTTGAGGGACTCGGGGCCTGAGCCGACGATAGTAGCGCCTTTGACGGGGTACAGAATTTTGCCTTTTTCGACCCAATAGGCTTCACTGGCACTGAACACAAACTTACCCGAGGTAATGTCCACCTGTCCGCCGCCAAAATTGGTAGCATACAAGCCTTTGTCCATGCTGGCGATGATTTCTTCTTTGGTTTTGTCACCGCCCAGCATGTAGGTGTTGGTCATGCGCGGCATGGGCGTGTGGGCATAGCTCTCGCGGCGGCCGTTACCAGTGGGCGCAACGCCCATCAGGCGCGCGTTCATGCTGTCCTGGATATAGCCCTTCAATATGCCGTCTTCAATCAGCACATTGCGCTGCGAGGCGTGGCCTTCGTCGTCGATATTGAGTGAGCCCCGGCGGTCGTTGATGGTGCCGTCGTCCAGCACGGTCACGCCCTTGGCCGCTACGCGCTTGCCGATCATGCCGCTGAAGGCGCTCGACCCTTTGCGGTTGAAGTCGCCCTCCAGGCCATGGCCTACCGCCTCGTGCAAGAGCACGCCGGGCCAGCCGGGGCCTAGCACCACGGTCATCTCGCCAGCAGGGGCGGGACGGGACTCCAGATTGGTCAGCGCCGCATGCACCGCCGCCTGCACATATTCTTCGATATGCGCATCGTCAAAATAGGCCAGACCAAAGCGCCCACCGCCACCGCCCGAGCCCATCTCGCGGCGCATCTCGGTTTTGCCTTTGATGATGACCTTTTGCTCAGCAATCACGGTAACCGACAAACGCACCAGGGGGCGCACATCGGCAGCCAAGGTGCCGTCGGCACGTGCCACCATCACCACATCGTATTCACTGGCCAAGCCAGCCATCACTTGCACCACGCGGGGGTCTTTGGCGCGGGCCACTTTTTCTACCCGGCCCAGCAAGGTCACTTTAGCCCCACTGTCCAGAGACGCAATCGGATCCAGGCCGTTGTACAGCGAACGCGCTTTAGCGATTTTTTGCGGAACCACGCGCACCTTGCCCGCCCTGGTGGAGGCAGAGATAGAGCGCACCGTGTGGGCGGCATCGATCAAGCTGGCCCAGGAAATGTCATCGGAATAGGCAAAGGCTGTTTTTTCACCACTCACCGCACGCACACCGACACCCTGGTCAATGCTGAAGCTGCCGGTTTTGACAATGCCTTCTTCCAGGCTCCAGCCCTCAGAGCGGGTGTACTGAAAATAAAGGTCAGCATCGTCCACGCCATGCGAGCTCATCTCGCTCAAGGCTTTGAACAAATGCGACTCATTCAGGCCAAATGGGTCTAGCAGCAATTGCTTGGCCACAGCCAGGCGTTCAATGGTGGGTTCGCGTGAAATCATAAGTCCATTGTAGGCCAATGTACTGCGCACGCTCAGGGCAACTCTGCTTCACCCATACGCGCCAGAATGGTTTGCGCGCGCTGGTGCAGGTATGTGCTGCTGGCTTGCTTTTCAAAATACTTGGGTCGCGGCAACATCACCGCCAACCGGGCAGCCTCATAGGCACTGAGTTTTTCTGCCGATTTATCAAAGTAATGCTGGGCAGCCGCCAGGGCACCAAATACGCCCGCGCCCCACTCCACGCTATTGAGGTAAATCTCCAAAATGCGCTGCTTGGGCAGAAAAAACTCAAGCGCCATGGTGAGCACCAGCTCCTGGCTTTTGCGCAATAGGTTGCGCTCGCCCGACAAAAACAGATTTTTGGCCAACTGCTGGGTGATGGTGGAGCCACCCATGATTTTGGCCGTTCTAGTTTTACCTTTGCGCCCTGCCGGGGTATTGCGGGTTGCGGACAGCTCTGTGATCCGGCTATTGTGCTGCCAGGCTTTTTCTACAGCCTCCCATTCCACGCCGCCATGGTAAATAAAGTCACTGTCTTCGCTGGCGATGACGGCACGCTTGAGGTGATCGGGCAACTTTTCATATGGCACCCACGCCTGCTGCCATTCCATTGATTTATCAGACTGAACGAGCAATTGCCACGCCTGCGAGCGCGCAAACGCGCTGGACTGCGGGTCTAGTACCAGCATGCAGGCGATGCGCAAGATAAAAAACAGCTGTAGCGCCAGCAGGGCCAACGCAACGAGCAAACACCAACGCAGCAAAGCGGGCCATAGCTGCAGCTTTTGTATCCACGCCATTTACTGCGCCTGTATTTTGGTTTCCAGCGTCTCGTCGCGGGTGAACTTGAAGCGCGAGACCACCACGATTTGATCGGCACGCTTGCGCATAGCCTCGCTGAAGCGGCCAAAGGGACCAGCTTTTTTGGCAATCGCCATGGCCCTTCGGTCCAGTGTGAGGCTGCCCGATGTTTCGATCACCTGGGTGTCGATGACCCGGCCATCGTGGTTGACGGTAACGATCATAGTCAGTTCGCCGTAGAGTTTGTTGCCCGCAGCCTCGGGAAAGTTTTGCGTGCCCTGGTCTTCAATTTTGCGGCGCAGGCCGTCGTAATACACCGCGTAAACCTCCTCACGCGTAGCCGGGCTGATGTAACGCTTTTTGGGGCGGGCATTTTGCTCGTTGATGCGCTTTTCAATCTCGGCCAGCAGGTTCATCATCTGGCGGCGCTTTTCCTCTTCCTCGGTGGCTTGGGTGGACTGCGAGAGTTGCTGCGGATCGGCCATGGGCAAGCTGGCAAGTTGCTTCTTGATTTGCGTGAGCAACATGGTTTGCTGCTCTTGCATGGTATCAATTTTGCGCTGCGCTTCATCTACCGCATCGCCGATTTCAGCCATGGCGCTGGGCGGCAAGGGCGTGGTGGCCCGGCCTTTCTCGACATCGCCACCGCCAGCCAATGAGGCCTGGGCAATAGCCTTGGCTATTTCGGGTCGCTCGGCGGATTTAGCGTTGACCAAAATCACTTCGAGCGGTGTGTCCCGGAAGACGCGGTCAAAGCGTTCAGGGTCAACAAAGCGCACCGCCAGGAGCGTCGCATGCACAAGCACGGAGACGCCCAGCGTGATGGACAGGGTGCTGAGGTTTTGCAGGAACTTCACGGGCTTTGATTATCGCCAATCTGGCTGACAGGCTCATCCGCGCTCACATCGACGGCAATGGCAATCGGGCCTGCCAGGTCTTCGTCGTCTTCGGCCTGTGCTTCGCCCAGAGGAGTGGCACTGTCCAGACGCTCGATCAGGCTGCCCGAAATATCCAGGCTGATGTCATCAATCGCGCCCAGTTTGACGCGCACCCGGGTGCCACGCGGCACATCCATCGTGCCCAGTACAGGCAGTACCAAGGGAATATCGTCCGCCCGCACCATGCCCTCTTTGAAGACTACGCCCACGATCTCGGTGATAGCGTGCTGGCGCACATATTGAAGCGTCCAGTAGCGCTCCATGCCATTTTGAAACTGGCTGTAGGCGGTGTAGGTTGCATCAAAGCTGGAGATGATGGCAAACAGCTCGGCATCTTTGGGCTTGAAGGGCGCAGCCAAAGCCGCCGTGCTGCCGTGTTTCGCGCAGGCGATGATCTGCCACTGGTTCACCAGGTCGGTGTAGCGGCGCAATGGTGAGGTGCTCCAGGCGTAGCTGGGCACGCCAATACCTGCGTGCGGCAAAGCCTTGGTGCCCATGCGTACCTTGACACCTGGGGCCAGGCTGGCCTGGCTGCGGTAAATCGCGGGCACGCCCAGGCTGGCCATCCACTGGCCCCAGGTGCTGTTGGCCAGGATCATGGCTTCAGCGACGATCAAGTCCAGCGGCGCGCCCCGGCGGCGGATGCTGATGTCAACCGCCTCGTTGCCCTGCAAATCACCGCTTTTGCTGCCTGCACTGGCTTGGACGGAGAAGTTGTAGTCGGGGCGGTTAAAAGTCTCTGGTTTACCGCGCACCACTTCCCGCGCAGCTTTCAGGTGCTGTGCCAGGCGGTATAAAAATGAGAGCTGCTCACGCAGGTCTACTGGCGTTTTTCCGGGCATTTGCTTCCAGGCTGCCGGGTCTGAGAGGGCTGCTTCGGTTACCTCGGTGTCCAGTACATCGTGGCGCAGATTGGCGGCGATAGGCACGCGCTCCAGCAAGGTGCGGCTGCTTTTGATCTGCAAGGTGGCCTCATCCACGGTGACGTACAGGGACACGGCCGGGCAGTCACGCCCCTCTTGCAGGGTGTAGCTTTGCACCACGGCATCGGGCAGCATGGTGATTTTGTGCCCCGGCATGTAGACCGTGGACAATCGCTCTCGCGCTACTTTATCAATAGCGCTTTGCGCTTGTATTGCAAGGGCCGGCGCTGCAATATGCACCCCCAACGTGACCTCGCCACTGCCCAGTCCCTGCACGCTCAGGGCATCGTCAATCTCGGTGGTTTGGCTGTCATCAATCGAGAAAGCGCGCACAGTCGCTGTGGGTAAAGCATCTTGGATGGCAGGCGCATCCAGTGCCGGGAAGCCGACCCCTTTGGGGAACTGGTCAAACAAAAACCGTTGCCAATGGAACTGGTAGGCCGAGCCAATGGCCCCCGCTTTTTGCAAAAGCTCCAGTGGCGCAATGCGCGTGGCACGGGAAGCCTCGACGACGGCTTTGTATTCCGGTGCATTTTTATCGGGCTTGAACAATATTTTGTACAACTGGGTGCGCACGGCATCGGGCGTGTGCCCCGCAGCCAGTTCCTGCGCCCACTGGCTGATCTGTGCCGTGACGGCCTTCTTTTTTTCTATCGCGGCCAGCGCCTGCTGCACCACCTCAGCCCCGGCTTTTTTAAACCGCCCTTTGCCCGCACGGCGGAAGTAATGGGGGGTGTTGTACAGGCACATCAGTGTCGCCGCCAGCTCCGACGTGCTGGCCTTGGTACTGAAGTACTCGCGCGCCAGGTCGGCATAGTCAAACTCGCCGTCAACAGCAAACTCCCAGGCCAGATTCACATCCATGCCTTGCGCCAGCAGTGGTGCTTGCGTGAGCAGCTCTTGCGGGTTGGGTTTTTCAAACTGGAGTAAGGCCAGGGTTGACTTGAGTTTGACGCGCTTACCCGAGTCGAGCTCCACCTGCATCGAGGCATCGGCCAGCGACAAAATACGGCCTGCGAGGAACTTGCCACCCTCTTCAAAAAGTACAAACATACAAATAACGTAAATCTAAGGTTGGCGTACATCCGCCATGCCAGACGCTGGCAAGTCAAGATGGACATGGGAAGAGGCCGAATAGTCAATATCCAATAAACTGGCCGAACTGGGTTGGAAGGGATACACACTGGGCACAGCATCCAGCATGCTTTCTAGCATGTCATATAAGTCAAGCAGATCGTAATAGGCGGGCAGTTGAAACTGGCGGCGCGAATATTGCGCACCCAGCAGCCAAGTGGCGATCAATGTGCGCGCCCGTCTGGGTGAATGCCATACTGCGCTTAGCTCTGCCATGGGGCGGTTATAGGTGTCCAGGGTTTGCACTGCAGCATCGACCTCATTCCAATAAGGAGCCAAGCGGTTGAACTGCTCACGGTAGCGCTTGCGCATGTCTTCAAAGGCATCGCGTTGACCCATTCGGGTACATAAATTCAGATGCACCAGATAGGCCCAGGCACTGGTGTGCGGCAAGCCATCAATATGGTTGTCCAGCAGTTTTTTAGCAGCGGGCAGTTGCTTCAAGTCCACCATGGCTTGCACAGCTATACGTATCTCGATCAACTGCTCCATGGCATCATCGATATCCGAGAGTTTGCTGCGCATCGGGTTATAACTTTGCAAAGTGCCAATGTCTGAACTATAGAAATCGTCGCTGGGTGCCTCCATACCCAGGTCGTCGGCCTGGCTGTCATCAAAAGCAATGGATGTCTCGCCGCCCGATGCGGTGATGAAAGGAGACTGATCGTAGGGCATCTCTATCTGTGGGGGTGTCGCAGTTGCCAGGGCAGGCAGCTGCACGGGGAGAGCCGCTACGGACGCTACGGACGCTGTGGATGCAGCAGGTACAGTGCGTGGCGCAGGGGCAATCTGTGCGCTGCTGGATGCAGATGCAAATGTGGATACGCTTTGGCCCGATACTTTGGAAGCAGTGCCTCTACGACTCCAACCTTTCCACCAGGTCACTGGACGTTGAAACGGAAGGGGGGCGCTCTCCAAGGGAGCTACGAAAGATTGCAAGTCCTCCAGGGTAATGGAAGTGGCAATGGGGTCGGAAATAGGTGCTCCGGCTTGGGCCAGCGCTTGGCTGCGCTCTGGTGTGGGGCCTGTCGGCACTGCCTCGGGTACCGCTACAGGGCTTACTGCCACACTGGGCACTAAAGCTGCGTTCTGCATTGCGCTGGGTACCATCCACGGCGCAGCACTGCGTTGGGCTGACAGTCGTTTTTTGCGCTCCCACAGCCACAAGCCTGCCAAGCCCACAAAAGCCGCCCCTGCGCTATAGACCGCCGGGTGCTGCCAACGCGTATCTTGCAGTTCTTTGAGTTTGGTTTTGAGTTTGGCAGCCTCAGCGCGGGCTGCGCGGGCATGTGCGGTGGCGCTGTCTTGCTTGGTATAGGCATCCAGCAGTTGCATGCGCTGGGTGATCAACTCGTCGGGTGTTAGCTGCAAAGACTGCCACACCAGTTGCGCGTTAGCGCGGTCCATGGCGAGTGAGGGGGTGGGCTGGAGTTCACGGCTCAGGCGTAATGCAGGGAGTTTGATCTCACTGCCAGCGTTCGGGGCTTGCAAAATCAGCCGAGCTTGGCCAATTGCTAACGGGGGCTCTGAACTGGTGGGCGTTGCCACGTAGCCGCCTTACGTGCGCCTGCTACCACGCAGGCAGCAGCTTGGCAAAGCCAGCCGGTGCACGCTTGGCATCATCAAAACTCACGACTTCATAGGCGTCAGGACGTGAGAGCAGCTCGCGCAGCAATAAATTATTCAGCGCATGGCCCGAGCGAAAGGCCGAGTAGGCTGCCAGCAGGGGCTTACCCAGGCAATACAAATCGCCCATGGCATCTAAAATTTTGTGTTTGACGAATTCATCGTCATAGCGCAGACCACCCGCGTTGAGCACTTTGTAGTCATCCATCACGATGGCGTTATCCAGACCGCCGCCCAGTGCCAGGCCATTGGCCCGCAGGGCCTCTACATCGCGGGTAAAGCCAAAGGTGCGGGCGCGGGCGATGTCACGGCTGTAGTTGCCGGTGGCCATATCGAACTCCACGCGTTGGCCGGTGGAGTCCACTGCGGGGTGGTCAAACTCAATTTCAAAACCCAGTTTGTAGCCTTCATAGGGTTCCAGGCGCGCCCATTTGCTTTGCGCGCCCGCTCCCTGGCTGATTTGGACGGTTTTCAGCACACGAATAAAACGCTTGGGCGCGTTTTGCAATGCAATGCCTGCGCTTTGCAATAAAAACACATAGGATGCCGCCGAGCCATCCAGAATCGGCACTTCTTCGGCGGTGATGTCAACATACAGGTTGTCAATGCCCAGGCCCGAGCAGGCCGACATAAAGTGCTCGATGGTTTGCACCTTGGCACCCTGGGCCGTCACGGTCGTGGCCATGCGCGTATCGGTGACCGCCAGCGCCGAGATGGGAATGTCCACCGGCTCGGGTAAATCGACCCGGCGAAATACGATGCCAGTATCGGGCTGCGCCGGGCGCAGGGTCAGCTCCACCCGCTGGCCGCTGTGCACACCCACGCCAACGGCTTTGGTAAGGGATTTGAGGGTACGTTGTTGCAGCACGGTGGTATTTTAATGGCGCACGCACAAACCCCTTGAACCAAGCAAGGGCTTTGTGTGTGCTCCCCGCTGCATCAGTCCGCCTGCTTGCGCAAAAATGCCGGAATTTCAAAATCATCCATGCCACCCGAAGACAGCGCATCAACTTTGGCTGCCGCCTGGGTACGGTTGGTGCGCCACACGCTGGGCACGGCCATGCCTTGGTAGTCAGGCTGTGCACCTGCGATACCTAGGCCGTTGCCCGCGCCAGCGGCTGGGCTGGAAGTCATCAACGCGTTGGCCGCAGGCAGCGTGAATGGCACGTTGTCGGTGCCGGTGCGCAGCACCTGTAGCGGTGGTGCCGTGCGGCGTGCGCCCTGGCGTGACAAACCGGTAGCCACCACGGTGACGCGGATATCGTCACCCAAGCTGTCGTCGTAGGCCGCGCCGTAAATCACATGCGCGTCCGCTGATGCGTAGGCACGGATGGTGTTCATCGCCAGTTTGGACTCGGTCAATTTGAGCGAGCCTTTGCTGGCGGTGATGAGCACCAACACGCCCTTGGCACCCGACAAGTCAACGCCCTCGAGCAGCGGGCAGGCCACGGCCTGCTCTGCTGCAATGCGGGCGCGGTCCGGACCACCCGCCATCGCCGTACCCATCATGGCTTTGCCGGGCTCACCCATCACGGTGCGCACGTCTTCAAAGTCCACGTTCATATGGGCCGGCACGTTGATGATCTCGGCGATACCGCCGACGGCGTTTTTCAGCACATCGTTGGCATGCGAGAAGGCTTCGTCCTGGGTAATGTCGTCGCCCAGCACTTCCAGCAGTTTTTCGTTGAGCACGACGATGAGCGAATCGACATTGGCCTCCAGCTCGGACAGACCCGCGTCGGCATTGCTCATGCGGCGACCGCCTTCAAACTCAAAGGGTTTGGTGACCACGCCCACAGTCAAGATGCCCATTTCCTTGGCCAGGCGGGCAATCACGGGCGCTGCGCCTGTGCCCGTGCCGCCACCCATGCCTGCGGTGATGAACAGCATCTGCGCGCCATCAATGGCCTGGCGAATATCGTCTTCGGCGCTCTGCGCGGCATCACGCCCTTTGTCGGGCTTGCTGCCAGCGCCCAGGCCGGTCGAGCCGAGCTGGATGGTTTTGTGCGCCGCGCTGCGCGAGAGCGCCTGCGCGTCAGTATTGGCGGTGATGAACTCCACGCCTTGCACGCCGGTGGCAATCATGTGCTCTACCGCATTGCCGCCGCCACCGCCCACGCCGATGACCTTGATCTGGGTGCCACGGTTAAATTCTTCCACTTCAATCATTTCGATGCCCATTTCAGTTCTCCTTCAATTGTTACTATGTAATTTGCAGTTGCCTAAAAATTGTTTTCTTTTAATTTGCATTACCCGGGATCCTTCCCCGGCCATCTGGGTGGGCTGCCACGCGCCCTGTAGAGTTTTTTAAACATGCTAAAAATTCCCCACCACAAAATCTTTGAAGCGGCCAAAGGCCGATTTCACCGAGCCGCTTTGCGCCGACACCTTGAAGCCGCGCAGGCGCGCCAGGCGCGCTTCTTCCAAGAGGCCCATCACCGTGGCCGCGCGGCACTGCGCCACCATATCGGCCAGGGCGCTGTTGTACTTGGGCATCCCGCGGCGCACGGGTTTAAGGAAAATGTCTTCCCCCAACTCCACCATGCCGTGCATGACGGCGCTGCCGCCAGTAATCACAATGCCCGAAGACAGCACCTCTTCATAGCCTGACTCGCGGATGACCTGCTGCACGAGTGAGTAAATTTCTTCCACACGCGGCTCGATCACACCCGACAAGGCCTGCTTGCCCAGCATGCGCGGGCCCCGGTCGCCTAGGCCCGGCACTTCGACCTGGGTTTGCGGGTCGGCCAGCAATTGTTTGGCGCAACCGCTTTCGACCTTGATGTCTTCGGCATCTTTGGTGGGCGTGCGCAGCGCCATGGCGATGTCGCTGGTGATCAAATCGCCCGCAATCGGAATGACGGCGGTGTGGCGGATCGCTCCGCCCGTGAAAATCGCCACATCGGTCGTGCCCGCGCCAATGTCCACCATCGCCACGCCCAGCTCTTTTTCGTCTTCGGTCAGCACCGCTTGGCTGGAGGCATGGGGATTGAGCATGAGCTGCTCTACTTCCAGGCCGCAGCGGCGCACGCATTTGATGATGTTCTCGGCCGCGCTTTGCGCACCGGTGACGATGTGTACCTTGGCCTCCAGCCGAATGCCGCTCATGCCAATCGGTTCGCGCACATCCTGCCCGTCAATCACAAACTCCTGCGGCTCCACCAGCAGCAAACGCTGGTCGTTGGAGATATTGATGGCCTTGGCGGTTTCCACCACCCGCGCTACGTCGGCAGGCGTGACCTCTCGGTCTTTTACCGCCACCATGCCACTGGAGTTGATGCCGCGAATATGGCTGCCGGTAATGCCGGTGTAGACGCGGGTAATCTTGCAGTCGGCCATCAGCTCAGCCTCTTTCAAGGCCAACTGAATGCTTTGCACCGTGGCATCAATATTCACCACCACACCGCGCTTGAGGCCGTTGCTGGGCGCAATGCCCAGGCCTGCCAATTTCAGCTCACCACCGGGCATGACCTCGGCCACCACCACCATGACTTTGGAGGTGCCAATGTCCAAACCGACGACCAAATCTTTATATTCTTTTGCCATGCTGTTCCTCTACTTTTTCTCTGTTCCGGGAGCTGTCACTACCGTAGACACACCGCGCAAGCGGATGGCATAGCCCTGGTTGTGCCGCAAGTCCACCGACTCCACCCGCTCAAGGCCTGCGCGCTGGTAGGCCGCCATCACCTGGGTGTAGGTGCTGGTAAAGCGCTGCAGACGCTCCATCAGCTCTTTCGGCGTGCCGCGCCCCAGCTCTATCACCGCACCACCATCCAGCTGCAAACGCCAGCCACCACGCCCGGTGAGCTCCAGCTCCTCAATGCTGGCATCCAGTGGGGTGAACAAAGCGTTCAGGCTTTTGTAGCTCTCCAGCACGGCCGCCGACATGCTGTCAGGACCAATCAAACGCGGTAACTCTTCGCTCTCGGCATCACCGGTATTGGCTTCAAACACTTCGCCAAAGGTGTTTAGCATGCGCGACTCGCTGTCAGCACCCCAAAAGCCTGCGCTGCGGTGCTCTTGCAAATTGACCCGCAGGCGGTTGGGAAAATCACGTTGCACCACGGCTTTGCGCACCCAGGGCACCGCCTCAAACGCGGAGCGCGCTTGCGCCAGGTCGAGGGTGAAAAAATTGCCTTGCAGGCGCGATGCCACATTGGCACGCAGGGTAACTTCATTGTTATGCGCCGTGTCGCCCTGCACCGTGATGCCAGTGATGGCAAAGGCCGGGTGGCGCAGCGCCCAGCTGGCAACACTTACCAACAACAGCAGGCACAAGCCCAGCGCGAGCACGCCCGCACTGAAATTCATCAGGCGAATGTCTATGGGCAGGGGCTGATGCGGGTTCATGGCTGGGTGTGCTCCAGTGCCGCAGTGCCCAAAATATGCAGGCACAGGTCTTCATAGCTCATACCCGCCGCGCGGGCCGACATGGGCACCAGCGAGTGGCCCGTCATGCCGGGGGAGGTGTTGATCTCTAGCAGATAGGGTTTGCGCGTGGCGGCATCAATCATCACATCGGCCCGTGCCCAGCCCTCGCAGCCCAACGTACGAAAGGCCTTGACAGAGAGCGCCTGGATCGCCGCTTCCTCGCCTGCGGGCAGACCGCAGGGGATCAGGTATTGGGTCTCTTCGCCAAAGTATTTGGCCTGAAAGTCGTAATTGCCATTGGGCGCGACAATGCGAATGACGGGCAAGGCCTTGGCCTCTGCGCCACTGCCCAGCACAGGAACAGTCACCTCGTCGCCGCTGATAAATTGCTCGCACAGCACCATCGGGTCATGCTGCGCGGCCAAGCGGTAGGCCTCGGCGCATTGACTGACTGTCGTCACCTTGGTCAGGCCAATGGTGGAGCCTTCGCGGGAGGGCTTCACAATCATCGGGCTGCCTAAAGCGGCCAAGGCCTGCTCGGTGTCTGCGCTGCTATGCACCTCGCGCCAGGCGGGCGTGGGCAAGCCTTCTGAGCGCCAGACGCGTTTGGTCATGACTTTGTCCATGGCCAGGGCCGAGGCCATCACGCCCGAGCCGGTGTAGGGAATGCCCAGCAATTCGAGTGCGCCTTGCACCGTGCCGTCTTCCCCAAAGCGGCCATGCAGGGCGATAAAGCAGCAGGCAAAACCCTCGCGCTTTAAATCACCCATGTCCTGCTTGGCCGGGTCAAAGGCGTGGGCATCCACACCGCGCGAGCGCAATGCCGCCAGTACGCCCGTGCCCGACATGAGCGAGACTTCGCGCTCTGCCGATGCACCACCAAACAACACGGCTACTTTGCCAAAATTCATAAATTAGTCACTCTTTTCATGCTCTAGCCCAATAAAATATAGCGTAAGCAGCTCCTATTTTAATAGCATTTCAACAATTTTTCCAGGTACTGCACCAATTGAGCCTGCGCCCATGCTCAGCACCACATCTCCCGCCCGGGCGTTGTCCAGCACCGCCTGCGGCATGTCCTGGATGTCGTCCACAAATACCGGCTCCACCTTGCCCGCCACCCGCAGCGCGCGGGCCAGCGCGCGGCCATCGGCTGCCACAATCGGCGCTTCGCCAGCGGCATAGACCTCGGCCAGCAGCACGGCATCGGCCTCGCCAATCACCTTGACAAAATCTTCAAAACAGTCGCGCGTGCGGCTGTAGCGGTGCGGCTGGAAAGCCAGCACCAGGCGCTGGCCCGGGAAGGCACCGCGCGCCGCCGCCAAGGTTGCCGCCATCTCTACCGGGTGGTGGCCGTAGTCGTCTATCACGGTAAAGTGGCCACCGCCTTTGGCCGCCACCTGCCCATAGCTCTGGAAGCGGCGACCCACGCCTTTGAAATCACGCAGAGCCTTTTGCACCGCCGCGTCGGGCACATCCAGCTCGGCAGCCACGGCAATCGCCGACAGGGCATTGAGCACATTGTGTTTGCCGGGCAAATTGAGGGTAATGTCCAGATCCGGCATCGTCACCCCATTGCGCCGCTGTACGGTGAAGTGCATTTGGCCTTGGTCGGCGCGCATGTTGATGGCACGCACCTGCGCACCTTCGTTGAACCCATAGCTGGTGATAGGCCGGGCTAATTTGTCCACGATGCTGGCTACGCCGGGGTCATCGGTACACAGCACCGCCGCGCCATAAAAGGGCATGCGGTGCAGAAAGTCGATGAAAGCCTGCTTGAGTTTGTCCAGGCTGTGGCCATAGGTCTCCATGTGGTCCGCGTCGATATTGGTCACCACGGCCATGATGGGCAGCAGGTTTAAAAATGAGGCATCGGATTCATCCGCTTCGACCACGATGTACTGGCCTGTACCCAGTTTGGCATTGGCACCCGCACTATTCAAGCGCCCGCCAATCACATAGGTGGGGTCCAGCCCGGCCTCGGCCAGAATGCTAGCCACCAGTGAGGTGGTGGTGGTTTTGCCATGCGTACCCGCAATCGCAATGCCCTGCTTCATGCGCATCAGCTCGGCCAGCATGATGGCGCGCGGCACGATGGGAATGTGCATCTCCCGCGCGGCAATCACCTCGGGATTGTCTGGCTTGACCGCTGTGGACGTGACCACGCAGTCCACCCCAGCAAGATGGGTGCGCGTGTGGCCTACGGTGGTGCTGATGCCCTGGGCTTGCAGGCGCTGCAAGGTGGCGCTGTCGGCCAGGTCGGAGCCCGAGACGACGTAGCCCAGGTTGTGCAGCACCTCGGCAATGCCGCTCATGCCCGAGCCGCCGATGCCAATGAAGTGGATGTGGCGAATGGCGTGCTTCACAGCCCAGCTCCCAGCGTTTGCAGGCGGGAGCCGCCTGTCAATGCTTCGCAGGCTTGCACCACGGCCTGTGTGGCCTGTATTTTCTGCATGTTTTTGGCTTTCTGACCAATAGACAGTAGCGTAAGCAGCTCCGATTTTTGTAGCATATCAGCTAATAATTGAGGCGTTAAATCTTTTTGCTGCACCAACTGGGCTGCGCCCTGGTCGCTCAAAAAGCGGGCGTTGGTGGTTTGGTGGTCGTCCACCGCGAAGGGGAAGGGCACAAACAAGGCTGCTGCGCCCACGGCGGCAATCTCCGTCACCGTGGACGCGCCTGCGCGGCAGACGATCAGGTCGGCCTGGGCAAATGCAGCGGCGGTGTTGTCGATAAAGGGTGTCAGCGTGGCCTCTACACCCGCAGCGGCGTAGTTGGCGCGCAGTTCGTCAATTTGCTTTTCGCCACTTTGGTGGATGACCTGCGGGCGCTGGTTTGCAGGGAGTAGCGCCAGCGCCTTGGGTACGATTTCGTTCAAGGCCTTGGCTCCCAGGCTGCCGCCCACCACCAAAAGCTGCAAGCGGTGCTGTGCATCTGCCATGCGGGGTGCGAAACGTGCTGCGGGCTCGGCCTGCTGCAAAAACTCGACGCGCAGCGGGTTGCCCACCCAGTCCGCCTTTTTCAGCACGCCGGGAAAGGCGGTAAACACTTTGTCGGCCACCTGGGCCAACACTTTGTTGGCCATGCCTGCCACTGAGTTTTGCTCGTGCAACACCAAGGGCTTACCCAGCAATACCGCCATCATGCCCGCCGGGAAACTGATGTAGCCGCCCAGGCCGACCACCACATCGGGCTTGATCTGGCGAATCACCCGGATGCTTTGCCAGAAGGCTTTGAGCAAACGCAGGGGCAATAGCGCCAGCGTGACCAGGCCCTTGCCACGCACACCCGCAAAATCAATCGTCTGCAGCGTAAAGCCTCGCGGCGGTACCAGGCGCGACTCCATGCTGTCCGGTGCGCCCAGCCATTGCACCTGCCAGCCGCTGGCGCGCAATGCCTCAGCCACGGCCAAGCCAGGAAAGATATGCCCCCCCGTGCCACCCGCCATGATGAGAGCGGTTTTAGCCCCCGCCCCTGCCACTGCGTGTGTTGCGTTCATCGTCATAGCCGCCCTCCACGCATGAGCTGCTTGTTTTCATAGTCCACCCGCAACACCACCGCCAGCGACACCAGGTTCAGCAAGATGGCCGAGCCGCCATAGCTCATCAGCGGCAGGGTCAAGCCCTTGGTGGGCAGTGCGCCCAGGTTCACGCCCATATTGATGAAGGCCTGAAAACCGATCCAGATGCCCACGCCCTGCGCCACCAAGCCGGCAAACAGGCGCTCCAGCGCAATTGCCTGGCGGCCAATATGCATGATGCGACGTGTCAGCCACAGGAACAGGCCGATGACGATCAGTACGCCGACCAGGCCAAACTCTTCACCAATCACCGCCAGTAAAAAGTCGGT
>JAYVJV010000053.1:0-25948 GCA_043769005.1 Polaromonas sp.
TAGGCTTTTCACATCGCGGCGGCTCGGACGGGCGGTAGTCTTGTTTGAGCAGCACGCCATCTACAAAAAATTCACCAAAATGGCTTTAATTGTTCATAAATACGGCGGCACGTCGATGGGCTCGCCGGAGCGCATTCGCCAAGTGGCCAAGCGCGTGGCCAAATGGGCGCGCGCGGGCCACCAGATGGTGGTGGTGCCCAGCGCCATGAGCGGCGAGACCAACCGCTTGCTGGCCCTAGCCAAAGAGCTGGCCCCAGCTAAACAAACCGATGCGTTTAACCGCGAGCTCGATGCGCTGGCCGCCACCGGCGAGCAGGCCTCCAGTGCTTTGCTGGCCATTGCCTTGCAGGCCGAGGGCATGCCGTCGGTCAGCTATGCGGGCTGGCAAGTGCCGATCAAAACCAATAGCGCCTACACCAAGGCGCGTATTGAGAGCATTGACGACCAAAAAGTACGTGCCGACTTGGCCGCAGGCCGGGTGGTTATCGTCACTGGCTTTCAAGGTGTGGACCCGGATGGCAATATCACCACCCTGGGCCGGGGCGGCTCAGACACCTCGGCGGTAGCCGTGGCTGCCGCGATGAAGGCGGCAGAGTGCCTGATCTACACAGACGTAGATGGCGTGTACACCACCGACCCGCGTGTGGTGCCCGAAGCGCGGCGCTTGAAGACGGTGAGCTTTGAAGAGATGCTGGAGATGGCCTCTATGGGCAGCAAGGTGCTGCAAATCCGCTCGGTCGAGTTTGCCGGCAAATACAAGGTGCCGCTGCGGGTTCTCTCCAGCTTTACCCCCTGGGACATTAATATCGACGAGGAGGCCAAGTCGGGCACCTTGATTACTTTTGAGGAAGACGAGCAAATGGAACAAGCCATCGTATCGGGCATCGCGTTTAACCGCGACGAAGCCAAAATCTCTGTACTGGGCGTGCCCGACAGGCCAGGCATTGCCTACCAAATTCTGGGCGCAGTGGCGGATGCCAATATCGAGGTGGATGTGATCATCCAGAACCTGTCCAAAGACGGCAAAACCGACTTCAGCTTTACCGTGCACCGCAACGACTTTGCCAAGGCGATGGACTTGCTCAAAACCAAAGTGCTGCCTAGCCTGGGCGCGCAAGAGGTGGTGGGCGACGCGAAGATTTGCAAGGTGAGCATTGTGGGTATAGGCATGCGCAGCCATGTGGGTATTGCCAGCAAGATGTTCCGTGTATTGGCCGAGGATGGCATCAACATCCAGATGATTTCTACCAGCGAGATCAAAACCTCGGTGGTGATTGACGAGAAATACATGGAGCTGGCCGTGCGCGGGCTGCATAAGGCGTTTGACCTGGACCAGCCTGTGGTGTAAGGCAGGCAGGGTAAGGCAGGCAAAGTAAAGTAGGCAAGACGAAGTTCAAACCGCGTTTCACCTCGCGTCAGTCCGCCGCGATTTGCCAGGCGCATAAAAAAAGCCACCGCGTGCGGTGGCTTTTTGGTGGGACGGTTGAGAAGGATTACTTCTGCGCGAGCACCCAGATAGCCAGTTTCAAAGCATCGGCATCGTTGACTTGCGTGTTAGCGGGCATTGGGATCGGGCCAAAGTTGCCTTTACCAGGGACGCTGCCTTTTTGGATGGTCATGGCCAGCTTTTTAGCGGCATCAGCATCACCGGTATATTTTTTAGATATTTCGTTAAATCCTGGGCCTACCATTCTCTTGTCTACTGCATGGCAGGCCATGCAGTTTTTGGACGTAGCCAAGGCTGCATCGGCGAATGCAGGGGCGCTCACAGCGGCCAGCACGGTTGCAGCAGCAAAGGTAATCAGTTTGAATTGCATGGTCTTCCTTTAGATCGATTCAGCGGTGTAAGATGCTTGTGCAGCATCAACTACACAAGATAACGCAATTCTAAGGCTTGGCGTTGACTCAAAGTCTCATGAAGTCGGTGCGAAATCGCCAGGATTGACTGTTTTTTGTGCAATTTTTCGGAGTTCAGCATGTATTTATTGGGTTTGGGCGTTGTTTTATTGTTGATGAAATACCTGGAAATTGGCCCCGTGGCCAAGTGGGATTGGGCTGATCAGTGGTATTTGTTTGCAGCGCCATTTATTCTCACCATCATTTGGTGGGCCTATGTGGACTGGTCGGGTTACGACAAAAAGAAGGCCCAAGAAAAGATGGACCAGAAGAAGCAGGACCGTCTGCAAAAAAACCGCGTAGCCTTGGGCACAGACAAAGGGCGCGGCACCGGCAAGGGCTCCACCAAGCGTTGAGTAGTTCCACCTTGATTTTTTTGCTTGCTTGGTTGGTTGGGTGATTGGGTGATTGGGTGATGTTTCGCGCCAGCTTTTGTAGCGGCGGCCTACCACGGTGCAGTTGCTCGCCCGCCCGCGCGCCTTCCAAAAAAATCCCCAGTTCAACTGCCCCATGGTCTTCGCTGGGGCGCTTGTTGGCAGGCTGAAAAGTAGATGTCGGTGGCAAAGAAGCTGCGGCGCAACTCACTCAACGCGTTGCGATGTTTGTTGAATTTTTTAACCCAGTGCTCGAAACTGTAACATTAACGCAAGTCAATGATTTATCAAACAGTTCAAGGTTTTTTCATGCCCGACTTGTACCGCAGCGCCCAGTTTAATCCGCAGGTTTTGCGGTGTGCATTGCGTTAGCCCTCATGCTCGTTACGTCCCATCGCCCGAAGTTGCCAAAGTTCGCGGCCTGGCCTGTGACAACAGGACGCATCGAGCGCGCTGCTGGTGATACCAGTCACTTGATTGGCGCCACAGTTCACTATTCGGACCACAACGTGAACTGGCTCGTTTCCCAACCCGTGGTACGCACACGTCCGCATCAATTTCTTGAGATCAACTTCACCCGGCAATGGAATCCCGACGGTGCTTGGGCCGTTTGGGTTCGAGCGATTCCGGCTGAGCATGCCTCCAGAATTCGCAAGCTTGTGGACACGGAGGTTCTACCGCGGCTGCAGCGCTGGCTTCAGGCGGTTAGCATTCCAGCGCCGAACTCGACACGTCCAGTTCTCTCTTTTGTCGCTTCGTACAGCGAGTTGAACGATGAACTTCAATGCGATGAGGGCTAACTGGTCAGTCAACGCGGACACCCAGGGGTGCCCGGCCGCTGTGCGGCCACCTTGGGTGGGTGCCGGTTACTTCCAACGCTACCCACCAATTCCCCAGCGGAGACCATTGGGCAGTTGAAATGAAAATTTTTTGGAAGGCGCGCGGGCGGGCACTGTGCGCGTTACAAAACCCCATCGCGTGTGTTTTCAAAAAATTTACAGAGCGACTGCACGATGGTAGGCCGCTAGTACACCAGGTGGAGCGAAACGCAAGGTGTGCAAGTCCTTCGACAGGCAGGGGGAGAACGGTTGAGATTGCTATTAATTAAGTAGCTGCTTACGCGCTATATACCTAGGCTACAGACCACTTTGGCATAAAAAATGGGGCACAAAATCCCATGGATGAGCGACGTTCAAGTGCAGCCGTCAATGCACGGATCAATAGTTGTCCAGCACCGCACCTTTGGACGCACTGGACGCGTTAAAGGCAAACTTGGCCTGCACGCCGCGCGTGTAGCGCGGTGCGGGCTGCTTCCACAGGGCGCGGCGTTTGGCCAGTACTTCGTCGCTCACATTGACTTGCAGCAGCAGCTGCTTGGAGTCAATCGTCACGCTGTCGCCGTTCTCGATCAGCGCAATATTGCCGCCCGCATAGGCCTCCGGCGCAACGTGGCCCACCACCATGCCCCAGGTGCCGCCGCTGAAGCGCCCGTCGGTGATCAAGCCTACCGTCTCGCCCATGCCCGCGCCAATCAGTGCGCCCGTGGGGGCTAGCATTTCGGGCATGCCGGGGCCACCCTTGGGGCCCAGGTAGCGCAGCACCATCACGTCGCCGTGGGTGATTTTGCCCGCCAAAATAGCTTTCAGGGCTGACTGTTCATCGTCAAAGCACTTGGCCGGGCCGGTCATCACCGGGTTTTTCAGACCGGTGATTTTGGCGACCGCGCCTTCGGGGCTGAGGTTGCCTTTCAAGATAGCCAGGTGGCCTTCTTTGTACATCGGTTTGTCGATGGGGCGGATCACGTTTTGGTCGGCACGGGGTACAGCCGGAATATCTTTGAGCACCTCGGCAATGGTCTGGCCGCTGATGGTGATGCAGTCGCCGTGCAGCATGCCAGCGGCCAGCAGGGTCTTCATCACCTGGGGGATGCCGCCTGCCAAATGCAAGTCCACAGCCAGGTAGCGGCCCGAGGGCTTGAGGTCACAAATGACGGGGACTTTTTTGCGCATGCGCTCAAAATCGTCAATCGTCCACTCTACGCCTGCCGTGTGCGCGATGGCCAAAAAGTGCAACACAGCGTTAGTGCTTCCGCCCGTGGCCATGATGACGGCGACGGCGTTTTCAATCGCTTTTTTGGTCACGATGTCGCGGGGCTTGATGTCTTTTTTAATCGCCTCCACCAACACCTTGGCCGACTCTTTGGCCGAGTTCATTTTCTCGTCGTGCGGGTTGGCCATGGTGGACGAATAGGGCAGGCTGATGCCCAGCGCCTCGAAGGCAGACGACATGGTGTTGGCGGTGTACATGCCGCCACACGACCCGGTGCCGGGGATGGCGCGCATCTCAATCTGGCGCAGGTCTTCGTCGCTCAGGTTACCCGCAGCGTTTTGGCCCACGGCTTCAAACACGCTCACAATGTTGAGGTCTTGGTCTTTGTAGCGGCCCGGCAAAATGGTACCGCCGTACACATAGATGGCGGGCACGTTGGCGCGCAGCATGCCCATCAGGCCACCGGGCATGTTTTTGTCGCAGCCACCGACGACGACCACGCCGTCCATCCACTGGCCCTGCACGCAGGTTTCGATGCAGTCGCTGATGACTTCTCGGCTGACCAGCGAATACTTCATGCCCTCGGTGCCCATGGCCATGCCGTCACTAATGGTGGGCGTGCCAAACACCTGCGCATTGCCACCGGCTTCTTCAATGCCAGCAATCGCCGCGTCAGCCAGCTTTTGCAGGCCGCTGTTGCACGGTGTGATGGTGCTGTGGCCGTTGGCTACGCCCACCATCGGTTTGCCAAAGTCGCTTTCTTTGTAGCCCATGCCGTAGTACATGGAGCGGTTGGGCGCGCGGGACTTGCCCTCAGTGATGTTGGCCGAGCGCAGGGGGAGGATGGGAATGGTTTTGCTGGTCATGGTAGGGCTAGGGTAAATGCGGTGTGAGCTGGAATTGTAGTGGTCTAGCCCGCCCCTCATGTCTGGGCACAATAGAAAAACCCGCGCCAGTTGCCTGGCGCGGGTTTTGATCAAGCTAAAACTATGCGTTACAGCAAGGACACCTCAACCCGGCGACCCTCTGCTGCGGTAGTGGCACCTTCTTTAATGTCGTTGGGGCGCACCATGACGATCTTGTCTTCGGGCACTCCGCTGGCTCTGAGCAGATCGCGCACAGCCAGAGCGCGCTGCTTGGCCAGCTCGGCATTTTTCACTGGGTCACCGCTGGGGTCGGTAAAGCCGCTGATAGCGGCTTTTTTGCCAGTTTGCACCACACCTGCCAGCACCGCGCCCAAGGCTGCTTTGCCTCCAGCTGCGACCTCGGCTTTGCCGGGGGCAAAGTAGAACTTGACGATGCCGTTGTCGACTTTAACCGACGCGCCATCCGTGCTGGTCACAGAGGCTACAGCAGACTTGGCGGCCGCTTCTGCGGCTGCTTTGGCATCGGCTGCCGCCTTGGCTGCGGCATTCGCAGTCGCTTTGGCAGCGTCTGCAGAGGCTATCTCAGCAGTTTTGGCAGCATCAGCGGCGGCTTTCTTCGCAGCTTCACCGGCACCCATATTGCAATAACTGAGCAAAAATAGTGCGGCAATACCGGCTGCAAGCCATGGCAACCATTTCATCAAGCCACCACCTGTGGCTTTACCGGCGTTTGCTACATATTCGGCGCCATGGGCGGCTTTGTTACCCACTACTTTGCTGGCCGCTACCCCGGCTGCAGCGGTACCCGCCACACCGGTTGAAATCCAGTCTTTACCGCCACTGATCGCGCTCATCACGTCAGCAGACAGTGAGGAGGGAACGCTGCCGCCAGGGGTGAGCTTGCCGATGATGGCGGGCAAAATAAAACCGAGTGCCGAGGTGGCGGTGGAGCCGCCAATACCCAGCTTGGATGTGATGGCGCCGAGCAAGCCGCCCTGTCCGCCCAGGATGGATTCGAGCTGTGCGGTATTAATGGGCTGTGCACCCGCGCCGCCGCCTAGCCAGGACTGGGCAATATTACCCAGGCCGGCACTGGACAGCTTGGACATAAAACCAGCCAAACCACCCGTGTCTTTGTTGGTGAGGTAAGCCAGAAGCATTTGCACCAACGGGCCCGCCTTGTCGCCCAGGCCAAAGCGCGAGGCCGCTTCACGAATAATAGTTTCAAACATGGTGAGTTCTCCGAAATAATTAGAGTGGATAAAAAGAACCAAAGCACGCGAAGAGTCGCGTACTATGATTGTAGACATTTTGTAACCAAAGTTCTACTTATTTCAGAAATAGTCGATAATAGTCAAATATTATGTATTCTTTAGAACTCAATAGCTGCCGTAAAATGAAAAGTAGGCGGTTTCCCAGCGCACAGGGATAAAAATAGATCATTGTGCATTGCATGCACAATACTCCCTATGCTGATCCACCCCCAAATCAACCCCGTCGCCTTGCAACTCGGCCCTTTGGCCATCCACTGGTATGGCCTGACCTACTTGGCAGCCTTTGGCCTGTTCATGTTTTTGGGCATCCGGCGCTTGCAGCACCAGCCCTTTGCCTCAATACGGGGCGCTGGGGCCTGGAGCCGCAAAGATGTAGAGGACATTCTTTTTCTGGGGGTCATGGGGGTGGTGCTGGGCGGGCGTTTGGGCTATTGCCTGTTTTACAAGCCTGCCTATTACGCATCCCATCCGTTGGAGGTTTTTTATGTCTGGCAGGGGGGTATGAGCTTTCACGGCGGCATGCTGGGCGTGGTGGTGGCGGAGATCTGGTTTGCCTGGTCACGCAAACGGCCACTGTTGCAGGTGGCTGACTTTGTGGCTCCCTGTGTGCCCACCGGGCTGATGATGGGACGCATTGGCAACTTCATCAATGGCGAGCTGTGGGGCAGGGTGGCCGACCCCACGCTGCCCTGGGGCATGGTGTTCCGAGGTGCGGGCGATGCGCCGCGCCACCCGTCACAGGTTTACCAGATGCTGATGGAAGGCTTGCTGCTGTTTATCTTGCTGTGGCTGTATGCGCGCAAAGAGCGCAAGCCGGGCCAGGTGGCAGCGGCATTTTTGGTGCTGTATGGCATCTTCCGCTTCATCGCCGAGTTCTTCCGTGAGCCCGACGCGCACCTGGGCCTGCTCAGTCTGGGGATGACGATGGGGCAATGGCTGTGCGTGCCGATGATTCTGGGGGGCGCGGCGTTGTGGCTCTGGGCACAGTCACCCCAGCGGGCGGGTGTGAAGCGCTGAAAGCCTGGATACGCAGTCCATAGACGCTATATATTTAGTAGCTGCTTACACTATATTTTATTGAGCTGTGGCTATTTTTCATGATAAATCTGGGCCATGCAGCGGAGGCTGCATCAAGGTAAGCCCGCATGGTGTTTCTACGCACCTGCCAGCGCCGAAATCTCCCCATAATCCAGCATGTATTTGACTTGGCTGGGGCGCCCCTAGTGCTTTGTATCCCTGTGCGCCACAGACACCCGCAGTTCAATTTTTTTCATCAGAAAGAGATCCATGACACACCACACGTTTGCCCGCCGCACCGTATTGCAGATGGCCGCTGCCAGCGCCGCCAGCATTAGCCTGGGCAGTTACGCCCAGTCGGCCTGGCCTGCCAAGCCGGTCACCTTGGTGGTGCCCTTTCCGGCAGGTGGTGGCACCGATGCCTTTGCCCGGCCCTTGAGCGCGCAGTTTGCCAAAAACACTGGCAAACAACTCGTCATCGATAACAAAGGCGGCGCAGGGGGCACCCTGGGTGCATCGGTTGCAGCCAAGGCTGCCAACGACGGCTACACCTTCTTCATGGGTGCCGTACACCACGCCATTGCCCCCAGCATGTACGCCAAGCTGGACTACAACATCGAAACCGACCTGGTGCCCCTGGTGCTGGCCGCCGTAGTGCCCCAGGTGCTGGTGGTCAATCCTAAAAAAGTGCCGGTTGAAAATTTCAAGGAATTTGTCGCGTTTGTGAAAAAGAACCCCGGCAGGCTGAACTACGGCTCGGCGGGTGGCGGCACCTCGCACCATCTGGCGGGCGAGCTGTTCAAGCTGCAAACCGGCACTTTTATTACCCACATTCCCTACCGTGGTGCAGGCCCGGCGCTGCAAGACCTGATTGCAGGCCAGGTGGACATGATGTTTGACGGGCTGGGTTCGTCGGCAGGCCATATCAAGGGCGGCCGCATCAAGGCGCTGATGGTGTCGGGCAGCAAACGTAACCCCGCCTTCCCCGACGTGCCCTGCGCCGCCGAGCTGGGCCTGCCCGACTACACCGTCACCACCTGGTACGGCGTGTGGGGCAGCAAGGGCATGCCCGCCGAGGCGCAAACCCGCGCTACTGAAGAGATTCGCAAAGCTCTGAGCGGTGACGAGCTCAAAACCATCTGGGCTAACCAGGGTGCCGAGTTTCCCAACACCACACCAGCGCAGTTTGCCGCGTTTTTGAATGCGGACATCAAGCGCTGGGCCAGCGTAGTCAAGGCCTCGGGAGCCAAGCTGGATTAAGTCTGTGCCAGAGTGCCTGTTTATCTATTAAATCAGCCTCTAGCCCAATAAAATAGAGCGTAAGCAGCTATTGAAAAAATAGCATTTACCGGGCCTGCCCTGCCCGGTAACTGCATGCTAAAACCTAAAAATGCGGCCCTGTGCATGAGACAACGATGACCAATGCCAACCTGTACGCCCACCTGCGCGCCCACTTCCCCGCTGACCTGAACAGCACGGCTGTCGAAACGGACAACGGACTGCACTACTCCTGGCGCGACCTGGACCGTGCCAGCGCCATGCTGGCCAACTTGCTGGCTTCGCTCAAGCTGCCGCCGGGCGCACGCATCGCTGTACAGGTAGAAAAATCTGTCGAGGCCATGATGCTGTATTTGGCCACGCTGCGTGCAGGCTATGTGTTTTTGCCGCTCAACACCGCCTACCAAAGCGCCGAGATCGAATACTTCATCGCAGATGCCCAGCCCGCCGTCGTGGTGTGCAGCAGCAAAAACTTTGGCTGGGTGAGCAAAATCGCCTTCAAACACGGCACGCAAAACGTCTTTACCCTGGACGATGACCGCACGGGTAGCCTGCTCCAGCGTGCCGCTCATTGCTCTGATAATCATAGCTGCTTACGCTCGTCAGATAAGGACTTGGCGGCTATTTTGTACACCAGTGGCACCACCGGGCGCAGCAAAGGGGCCATGCTCAGCCACGGCAATATGCTGTCCAACGCCCTCACGCTGAAAAGCTACTGGGGTTGGAAGCCGGGAGATGTGCTCATCCACGCGCTGCCCATCTTCCATGTGCATGGACTGTTTGTCGCCATCCACGGCGCTCTGTTGAACGGCAGCACCATGATTTGGCTGGCCAAGTTTGACCTCAAGCTGGCCATTGCCCATATGCAGCGCGCCACGGTATTCATGGGTGTGCCTACCCTGTATGTGCGCATGTTGGCCGAGCCGTCGCTCACCCAAGCTGCCACGCACAACATGCGTCTGTTCATCGCAGGCTCGGCCCCGCTGCTCAAAGAAACCTTTGAGGCCTGGCAGGCCAAAACCGGCCATACGATTTTGGAGCGCTACGGCATGAGCGAGACGGTCATGCTCACCTCCAATCCCTATGCCGCAGACAGCCGCTATAAAAACCAAAGCGAGCGACGCGCTGCCACCGTGGGCTTCCCACTACCTGGTGTGGGCCTGCGTATTTGTGGTGACGACAACCAGCCACTGAAAACCAATGATATTGGCGCTATCCAGGTCAAAGGCCCCAATGTGTTTGCAGGCTACTGGCGCATGCCCGAGAAGACGGCAGAAGAGTTTACGAAGGACGATTACTTTAAAACCGGCGATGTCGGCAAAATAGATGAACGCGGCTATATACACATCGTGGGCCGCAGTAAAGATCTCATCATTAGTGGTGGCTACAACGTCTACCCCGCCGAGATTGAGGGCTATATCAACGACATGCCCGGCGTGGCCGAGAGCGCCCTGGTGGGTGTGCCGCACCCCGACTTTGGCGAGGTGGGCGTAGCGGTGGTGATTGCCAAACCCGGTGCCAGCGTCAACGCCGGGGCGATTCTGGCTGCACTCAAATCCCAGTTGGCTAACTTCAAAATCCCCAAACGCTGCGAGGTCGTGCCTGAGCTGCCGCGCAACACCATGGGCAAGGTACAAAAAAATGTGCTGCGTGAGCAGTACAAAGCGCTGTTTAGCTAGCGGCCTGCAAGCGCGATGCGCTGTGCAAACCCATCACACCGATGAATATCAGGGTGATGCTGATCAGCTTGAGCGCTGTGCCCGGCTCTTTGAAAAAGTAAATGCCAATAAATGCGGTGGCTACCGTGCCCACGCCCGACCATACGGCGTAGGTGATGCTCAGGTCTAGTGTTTTGGTGGCAAAGGTGTTGCAGGTAAAGGCCAGTCCATAAAAGGCAAACATCAGCACCGATGGCACGAGGTTGGTAAAACCATGCGACAGCTTCATGCAGGTGGTGCCCGCCACTTCTAAAGCGATAGCCACAGACAGCAAAGCCCACGCCTGGCCAAGGGTGGGCGTGAAGGTGAGTAAGATTTTGAACAAGATGTTAGACAATCTAAAGGCAATACCGCCATTGTCACTGATCCTGCCGTGCCTACCACCCAGAATAACGAAATATCCATCCGCAAGTACAGCGCCAAAGCGGTGCAGTACGACGCATCGGCCGAGTTCACCATGCCCCTGCGCAAGCGCGCCATCGCCTTGCTTACATTGCGACCGGGCGACGTGGTGCTGGACGTAGGCGCTGGTACCGGCCTGAGCTACGACTTGCTGTTGCAAGCCGTAGGCCCCACAGGTAAGGTGCTGGCGTTTGAGCAAAGCCCCGAGATGTTTGCACTCGCCCAAGCGCGGGTACAGCGTGCCGCGTGGCCCAATGTATGGCACACCTGCGCCAGCGCAGAGAACGTTGCTCTGCCTGAAAAAGTGGATGCCATTTTGTTTAACTACGTCCACGACATCTCGCGTTGCCCGCAGGCCATTGCCAACATCGTGCAGCAAGCCAAGGCCGGCGCGCGTGTGGCGATGGCGGGCATGAAGTTTTTCCCCTGGTGGACGGGGCCACTCAACCTGCTGGCCTGGTCTAAAAATCGCCCATACAACGCCTGCCCCGCCGATCTGTGGACCCCTTGGGACTTCGTGCAAAGCCACTGCACTGCGTTTGAGCGCCAAAGCACGCAGTGGGGCATGGGCTATCTGGCATCGGGTCGACTCAAACCTGTGTAGGCTGTTAACGCAGCACCAGCACCGCAATATGCGAGTGCGTGAGCACGTCCAGGGTCTCGCTGCCCAGCAGCAGACGCGAGAATCCTTTGCGCCCATGCGAGGCCATCACAATCAAATCACATTTGTGTTTTTTAGCCGCACCGATGATGCTTTGTGCCACCTCGCCATGACCGAGAACTGTTGAGGTTTTTACATGCTGCGCATGGGCCTGCTGTTGCACCGCATCTACCACCGCTTGCGCCTGCTCGCTCCATTCCTTCTCAATCCGTTGGGTCTCTGCCGGGGTGAGCACCACGGCACCTTCAAAATACATGCTCGGATAGCGCGGCACCGCCATGTAAGCCACCACATGGGCATTGAGCTTGGCTGCCAGCGCAATGCCGTTGGTGACTGCCTTTTTTGACAGCGTTGTGCCGTCGGTGCAAATTAAAATTCGTTCATACATGAAGGGCTCCTGGTAGACGAGGAACCCTCAGCGTACTGGACTTGCGCTGGCGCGGTATTGATCTACATCAAACAGCGAGTCTGTAAAATACCAACGTCCATATCAGCTTGAACCTGCGACAACTCCAGAGGCCCAAGCGCTTATAAAAACCCCAAGTTAATCGGATAGCTCGCAGCGTTTGGCGTACCGAAGTTGCGCAGGTTGGGCAAGATGCCATTCAGCTCGGTGGCTTCCACACCAAACCAGGCGGCCAAGGTGGCGGCGTACTGGTCTACCGAGGTGCTGGGCACCAGGCGGCCCTGGCCTACGTGCCATTGGTCTTCTGCCGCGCTGCCGTCCCCCGTGCTGACAGGGGGTGGTGTACCGTAAAACGCTTTGCCTTTGACAGCGCCGCCCACTACAAAATGGTCGCCACCCCAGCCGTGGTCTGACCCATCGCCATTGGAGGTAAGAGTACGACCAAAGTCGGATGCGGTAAAGGCCGTTACCTCGTTTGCCACACCCAGATTGAAGGTGGTTTGGTAGAAGGCGGTCATAGCCTGGCTTACGCGGGTCATGTTGGTGACGTGGCCTGCCAGCAGATTGTCGTGCAAGTCAAAGCCGCCTAGTGATACAAAAAATACCTGGCGTTTGGTGCTCAGGCTGGTACGCGCAGCGATCAGGCGGGCCACCATCTTGAGCTGCCTGGCCAATGCGTTGTTACTCGGTATGCCTGCAAAGGGCGCAAATTCGCCGGTGTTGGCGGCCGCTGCGCTGGCTGTGCCACCAATGCCACCGTTGATGCTGCCCTCGGCGGTGATGGCGCGTTGCGTGACGCGGTTGTATTCATTTTCCAGCACATCAGTGCGCGCCTGTTGCACCAGGTCGCGCAGTGCGGTCTTGACCGCGCTAGAGCCGTACACGTCATTGGTTACGCAGTTGATTTTCACAGCACCACCAGGACTGACCTGGTAGGCCAGGGCTTGGTCGCCTGCCAGGAACACCGCGTTACCGGTAATGGAAATACAGGTAAACAGCGAGCCAGCGCCGTTTGCCGACAGTGCCAAGTCGCCAATATTGCCACCCCAACCGATGGTGGAGCCTTCGGGCGAGGATGACTGCCAGATAGACTGCTGGTCGTTGTGCGAAAACAGCTTGGGTGGCAATGGGTACAGCGCACGGTTTGATCCCTCATATTGGGCTTTGGTCACGGGCACCACCAAAGGCCCCACGTTCAGCTGCACCGCCGCTTGACCTGCATTGAACAGACCTGCCAAACCTGCCATGGCTGGGTGCAGTGCGTATTGCCTGCTGCCTGCTAAGGGTGTGGTGGGCGACAGCACGGTGTTGGCCAGAGTCGCTTGGCCCAGGGCGATGCCGCCCGCAGTACGGCCTGCGCTGCCGCCGCGCACGGCGCTGTACAAATCGTAGTGGGTGTTGTCATAGGGCACTACGGTGTTCCATTGGTCATTACCGCCGTTTAAAAATACGCAGACCAGGGCTTTGTAGTCGGTGGCGTTAAAGGCTGCAGCCTCGCCGATAGCGGCCAGGTTGAGTACGGTGGGCAGCGCAACCCCAGTAAAGGCCAGTTGGGCAGAACGGCGCAAAAAAGCACGGCGGGTGTGGTCTTGTGGTTGGATGAAGTGCATGGTCTGGCCTCGTTTATTTTTGAATCAGGTATTCAGCACAGGCTAGTGCCATCAGCACTGCGCCGCGCACCCGGTTGAGCTTATCGTCAGCGCTGCTGGCGGCGGTAAGCGGCGTAGCGTTGAGTGCGTTAACCATGGTAGCGACAGTAGGCGCAGACAAGCGACCGGCGCACAGGATCAGATTGATGCGCGCCACCAGAGCTGCGGCGTCAGTCGCAATGGCTAATTCCGGGGTAAAGCTGGCGGTGATGTCTTGTACGTAGGGGCCCGCAAAAGGGTTGGGTGCGCCTGGCGGTGAGGCCACATAAATGCCGACAAACTGGACAATCTCCATGTAGTTCAAATACCCGCCTACCGTGCTTTCGTTGACAAGCTGAAACTCAGGTGCTGTGGCTTTACTGCTAGCCAGTGCCGTGCCAGGTGGCACAAAGCCGGGGCGAAAAAAGTTAAACACAGAAGGCGAGCGCAGCGGGCTTTGCCCCAGGCTTTCTGACGCGCTGGAGGTCTCAAACATCTTCCAGCCGCCCGAGGCAGAGTTAAAACCAAAGCTGCGACCCCATTGCACAAAGCGCACGATGGGTTCGCGCAACTTGCCAAAGCCAGCAGTGCCAGGTGCAGCCAAATCGCGAGCCTCCGGGTCTAACAAAATTGCGGACCATACCGCCTTCAGGTCGCCACGCACGCCCGAGCCGTTGTTGACAAACGCTGCAGCCACCCGGCCTACATACGCCGCGCTGGGGTTGCTGGTGACCAGTCGCTGGATCATCTGTTTGCAGAAAAATGGTGCGGTATTGGGGTGGTTAAATAGCGTATCCATCGCTGTGGCTAGCGCAACCGGGCCAGCCGTATTGGCTGCAATGCTGGTGCCTAAAAATGTAGCGGCCAGATTGGAGTGCTTACTGGCATTGAACGACATGTTTCTGCGGGCAAAGTCTTTGTTGAGCAGTGTGTAGGACTCAAACCCGCTATCGTCGGCTTTGCGTGGCGCAAAACGGCCCACTGACTCGTCAAAGTCGTAGCCGGTAAATACGCGTGCCAGGTTGGTTACATCTGACTGGGTGTAGACATCTATTTTTTGACCATTTGCACCCGTTTTTTCTGTGCCGTCAAGGTTGAGCTGGTACAGACCAATGCTAAAAAGCTGCATGACTTCGCGGGCATAGTTCTCATCGGGCACGCGGCCCGTGGCTGGGTTCTCTTTCTGGTTGCCCTTAGTATTGAGGTAGTAGCCCATGGCAGGGTTCAAAGTTACGTCTTGCAGCAACTGCCGGTAGTTGCCAAAGGCGTTGCGCGCCAGCATGTCCCACCACGCGGCATAGGCTTGTGAACGCCAGTCAAACTCGGCCGATTGCAGCGAGGCTACAAAAAACTCCGACAAAGCCAAAGTCATGCGCTTGCGCATTTGGTCTGCGCCCGTAAAGAGCTGGTTCCACACCATGAAGTCGGCCAGAGCCAGATTGAAGAAATATTGGTTTTTGTCATTCACGCCATAGCCGCGTTGCTCCAACCAGTCCCAACCCGTTTGACCTGGTGGCGTGCTGTATTGCTGCTGTAGCCACGCAGCATAAGTACCACTGCGTAGGCTACTGATCTCGCTGTCTGTCGATGAGAACTGCGCTTGTTGCAAGAAGCGAGCGACCTGTAGGTCACTTGCCGCTGATACGCCAGCACTGGGAGGTGCTGGTGCAGGAGGAGGAGGCGGTGGCGGAGGTGCAGGAGGTGCAGGTGGTGCAGGTGGTGCAGGTGGTGCAGTACCAATAACGACCGGGGTGGCTGTCGCAGTGCCTGCGTCTCCACCGCCGCCACACGCAGCCAGCGCTGCGAGTGACATAAAAGTCAGACCCACCGGGGCTACAGTACTTCTAGCAGGATTGTGTGCATCGGCAGTCGAGGCTCGGTTTACGTCGCTGCGCTGGCTCTTAAACTCCATATCAGGTGTTGCAGAATCTTCAAATTTTTCCTGAATAAGGTCTCGGTTTAGAGTAGGCATAAGTCATGTGATCCGCATAAGATTATTCTTTGGCATTACATCAGCATTGCGTGTGACAAAAAACCGTTGGCGCAGATCTTCCACGTAAGTTCGGTCACTAAACGTGCAGGCTCTCTCTATCGATATGTATTTCGTTGTTTGCCTACTTGGGCGCGTTAGACGCAATAAGTTGGCTTGCTAGTGCTACCCAAGCCCGCCGCAGGCGGGTTGATTCGGAAACTATTGCACTAACAAGATCGGCAGATCGGATTCAGCGACCACGCGCTGTGCTACCGAGCCCATCAGCAGTCGTCCCAAAACGCCATGGCCATGGGTGCCCATGACAATCATCTGCGCCTTGTCTTTTTTGGCCATGGCCAGAATGTCAATGGCCGGATTGCCAACCACCCAGTCGGCGCGGTAGGTGATGGCGTGTTGGTTCAGAAATTTGCGAATGGGCTTGAGCACTTTTTCGGCCTCACCCTGTTGGTAATGGACAACCAGGTCTCGCCCGGCAACTTTTCTTACACGCGGCGGTAGGATGGACTGCACATTCAGCACATGCAGTTCGCCCCCTTCCATCAATGCTTCGTGGGCCAGCAAAAAAGCCAGGGCTTTCTTGGTGTAGCGACTACCGTCAGCGGCAAATAGAATTTTCATGGCGATTCACCTTAAAACTAAAACGGGAATGTGCGAATGGGTCAGCACATGGGTTGTCTCGCTTCCCAGCAGCACCCGTGAGATGCCTTTGCGTCCGTGCGAGGCCATGACGATCAAATCGCAGTGGTGCTTTTTGGCCGCGCTGATGATACTTTCTGCCACGGCACCATGGCCCGTTGCGCTGGTGGCTTTTACGCCACGCGCAGTAGCATCTTTTTTTACCGCGTCAACGACACTTTGCGCCTGCCCATTCCATTCGGTCTCGATACGCTGTGTCTCGGCGGGCGTTAACACCATGGCTCCTTCAAAATACATTGCCGGATAGTGTGGCACGACCATGAACGCAATCACCTCGGCCGACAGCTTGGCCGCCAGTGCAATGCCCGAATCAACGGCCTTGTTTGACAGTGGTGTACCGTCAGTGCAAATCAAAATTCGTTCAAACATGATGTGCTCCTTTTAGGGTGGTGGTAGTGCCACTGTAGGCGCGTTGCATCAGCAAGGTATTGATTTAGATCAAACGCCCTCTGCGTTTACCGCAGCACCAGTATGGGGCTGGGCGAATGCGTCAACACATCCATCGTCTCGCTACCAAGCAGTATGCGCAGGATGCCTTTTCGCCCATGCGATGCCATGACAATCAGGTCGCAGTGGTGTCTTTGAGCCGTTTTGACGATGTTTTGGGCCACCGCACCCCGGCCAGTCAAGGTGATTGTTTTGACATCACGGTGTAGGCCAAAATTTCAGCATCCAGCGCCGCAGCCAGTGCTATACCAGCCCTGACGGTTGTCGGAAAGTGCACTGCCGTCTGTGCAAATCAAGAGGTGCTTGTACATAGTGTGCTCCTGCGTTCATGGAGCCTTCACCCTATACGCCTGACGCGCACACGTATTGATCTACATCAACTACTGCGCTGGGCTGCTGGAGACCGGTGGGTGCGCAGCATGCGATGGCAGCACTGGCTGCTGGCACACTGGGGCATCTTCATGCTCGGCCAGATAGTGCAGGGCGGCTGGCTGCAGCACCCGCACACTGCGTTGGTCAACGGTGATCACCCCGCTTTTGACCATCTTGGAGAGGCAGCGGCTCACGGTCTCAATGGTCAGGCCCAGGTAGCTGCCGATTTCCTCGCGTGTCATGCGCAGCAGCAGCGCATCCTGCGCCTGGCCGCGCGCATGCAGGCGCGTGAGCAGGTTGACTAGAAAACTGGCGACCCGCGCTTCGGCGCGCATGCTGCCCAGCAAAAAAAGGTGGTCATGGTCATGCACAATTTCGCGGCTCATCAGTTTTTGCACATGGTGTTGCAGTGCGTGCACTTCATGCGACAGTTCGTGGATGAGCTGCACATGCAACACGCACACCTCGGAGTCTCTAGCGCACGGGCGGTGCAGGTGTGCTGCTCGCAGGCTAGGCCGTCCATGCCCAACAATTCGCCCGCCATATAAAACCCCGAGACCTGTTCTCGTCCATCGGTTGTACTGAGGCTGGTTTTAAAAAACCCGCTGCGTATGCTGAAGAGAGACTTAAAACGCCCACCTATGCGGTACAAGGTCTTGCCACGCGCAATTTTCAGCCGCGTACTCACCATTTGGTCGATTAGCGCCATTTCTTTGGACGAAAGCCCAATCGGCATACAGATGTCACGCAACCGACAAGAGGAACAGTTAGTTTTGGTCGCTAGATGTTGCTGCATAGTACCCCTTTTTTAGTTTTAGATCAGCATATACCTACTGGGGGTAGTGCGCAACGATGTTATTGAAAAGGGGCTCCGGTGGTTTGTGCGCCCCGGTACTTGGTAAGACCATCTCAGCAAGAGCCGCGGAGCTAAGTGCGCCGCTCACCGGTTTCGTGATGACTCCGCGACGAGAGCGGGATGACCCCGCTTCACCGCCCCTCTTTCCCCAGCGTAACCAGCAACATCCCCACCAGCGCAATGCCAAAGGCCAGCATCTGCACCGCACCCATGCGCTCGCCCAGCCACAGCACGCCCACCGCTGCTGCGCTGATGGGCAGCATGACGGTAAACACGCCTGCCTGCGACGAGGCGACGGTTTTCAGCCCGGTCATCCACAGCCACACCGTCCACACACTGGCGGCCAGGGCGTAGAACAGCAGCAGCAGCCAGGTGGCAGTGGGCACAGCGGCAAAGTCAAAGCCCAGCGCCTGGTACAGGCCAAAGGGTGTGACCAGTGCCAGGCCCCACAGGTTGACCAAAGAGGTGATGCGCTTGGGCCCCAGCACGCCCACCAGCTTTTTGCCAATCACCGCGTAGGCTGCCTCGCACAGCACGGCGGCAAATACCAGCAGGTTGCCCAGCAGGCTGGTTTGGGCAGCATTTTTAGCAGGTAAATCAGCCTCTAGCCCAATAAAATAGTGCGTAAGCAGCTCTGATTTTGATAGTGATACCAAGGCAATTCCCAGCACCGCACAACCCACCGCCAGCCACACCCGGGGGCTGATGCGCTCGCGCAAAAACAGCCAGCTCATCACCGCCACGCAGGCTGGGATGCTGGCCATGATGACACCTGCGGCCACGGCGCTGGTCAGGCTCACGCCGTAGAGCATGCAGATGGAGAATAAAAAATTGCCGAGAAAAGATTCCAAAAAAACCAAACGCTTGGTCTGCGTGCTCATCGAAGGCTCGTCCGCCGGTTTGCGCAGCCAGTGCGGCATGGCCAGCGCGCCGATACCAAAGCGCAGCCAGGCCAGCAAGAACACTGGGAATACCGCTACCAAGCCCTTGGACAGGCCCACGTAGCTGCCCACCAGCGTCATGGACAGGGCAAGGCAGGCAAAGGCTGCATAGCGGGGCACGGGCGGGGTCACAATAGAGGTTTTGACATACTGAGCCGCCATCATGCCAGAGCCTGTTGCCACTACTTCACCCGAACGCCTGTTTTTCGTCTACGGCACCCTGCGCAAGGGGGATAGCAACGACATCACCCGCCTGCAGCCCGCACCGCGCTACGTGGGTGCGGCGCGCATCAAGGGTGTGATGTTTCACCTGGGTGGCTACCCCGGCGTGACACTGGGCGGTGACAAAGATATTGTGGGCGAGGTGTATGCCGTAAGCCCGCAGCTAGAGACCAAGCTCGACGCGATAGAGAGCGAATACCCAGCACAGAGCGACGAATATGCCAAGCGCGCTATGCAATTGCAAGTGGACGGCAAAACTCTGGACTGCTTTGTGTATGAGATCAACCCGCGCTTTGCACTGGGCAAGCCTGTCATCGCCAGTGGCGACTGGGTGAAGGACCGTTGATGCTCTGGCAAACCAGCCGCTTTGTGATCGACCTGCGCCAGCCGCAGGTGATGGGTATCGTCAACGTCACGCCCGACTCGTTCTCAGACGGTGGCCAGCACGCCAGCACCCGCACCGCCTTGCAGCACTGCGAGCAACTGCTCAAAGAGGGTGCGCAGATTTTGGACATCGGCGGCGAGTCGTCCCGCCCCGGCGCTGCGCCGCTGCCGCTGGCGGACGAGCTGGCCCGCGTGCTGCCGGTCGTGCAGGGCGCGGTGAAGCTGGGCATCCCCGTCTCGGTAGACACCTACAAACCTGAGGTGATGCAGGCGGTGCTGGACGCGGGGGCCGACATCATCAACGACATTTGGGCCTTCCGCCAGCCGGGCGCAGCGCAGGTGGTGGCGCGCCACCCTGCCTGCGGCCTGGTGCTGATGCACATGCACGGCAAGCCGCAGACGATGCAAGCCGCGCCCATGGAATGTGCGGATGTGGTGGCCGAGGTGGCATCTGACTTGCTATTATTTTGTGAGCTGCTTACGCCCTATTTTATTGGGCTGGATGGCAAAATCACCCATAAAAATCGCATGCTGCTAGACCCCGGCATCGGCTTTGGCAAAACCGTGGCGCAAAACTTTGCGTTGCTGGCGCGGCAGACTGAGCTGCTGCGCTTAGGCTACCCGCTGCTGGCAGGCTGGTCGCGCAAATCGTCGCTGGGCGCGGTCACGGGGCTACAGGCCAAAGACCGCATGCTGCCCAGCGTAGCCGCTGCACTGCTGGCGCTGGAGCGCGGTGCCAGCGTGCTGCGCGTGCACGATGTGCGCGAGACGGTGCAGGCCGTGCAGGTATGGCAAGCCATGCGAGAGGCGGGATAATGGCCGAGCCATTGCGGTTTTGGCAGCCTGCAGTTGCTATACTTAGCATAGCTGCTTACGCTATATTTCATTGGTCTACAGGGTTAAAAGGTATCTAAAACATGACACGACAGTACTTTGGCACCGACGGCATTCGCGGCACCGTGGGCGCAGCCCCCATTACCCCCGATTTCGTTTTGAAACTGGCCCACGCCGTAGGTCGCGTGTTGCGCCAAACCGAGGCCAAGCCCACGGTGATGATCGGCAAAGACACCCGCATCAGCGGCTACATGTTGGAGAGCGCGCTGGAGAGCGGCTTTAACTCCGCCGGGGTAGACGTAGTGCTGCTGGGCCCCCTGCCCACCCCCGGCGTGGCCTACCTCACCCGTGCCATGCGCGCCAGCCTGGGTGTGGTCATCAGCGCCAGCCACAACCCGTTTGAAGACAACGGTATCAAGTTCTTCAGCGCCCAGGGCACCAAGCTGCCCGATGCCTGGGAGCTGGCAGTGGAGGCCATGCTAGAGCAGCCCCCCGTGTGGGCCAGCTCTGTAGACCTGGGCAAAACGACCCGGCTGAAAGACGCAGCGGGCCGCTACATTGAATTTGCCAAGAGTACTTTTGCCACAGACCTTACCCTCAAGGGCCTGAAAATCGTGGTCGATGGCGCGCACGGCGCGGCCTACCACATAGGCCCCAAAGTCTTCCACGAGCTGGGTGCCGAAGTCGTCTACATCGGTTGCGCGCCGGATGGCTTGAACATCAACAAAGACGTGGGTGCCACGCACCCCGAAGCATTGATCCAGGCCGTCAAAGAGCACCAGGCCCACTACGGCATTGCGCTGGACGGCGATGCCGACCGACTGCAGTTTGTCGACAGCACAGGCCGCCTGTTCAACGGCGACGAAGTGCTGTACATGATGGTCTGCGAGCGCCTGGATCGGGGCGAGAAAGTACCCGGCGAAGCGCAACGCAGCCACGCCGTACCCGGCGAAGCGCAACGCAACCACGCCGTGCCCGGCGTGGTGGGCACCCTCATGACCAACATGGCCGTAGAGCTGGCCCTGAAGGCGCGCGGCGTAGACCTGGTGCGCGCCAAGGTAGGCGACCGCTACGTGCTGGAAGAGCTGGAAAAGCGCGGCTGGCTGCTGGGCGGCGAAGGCTCCGGCCACCTGCTGGCGCTGGACAAACACTCTACCGGCGACGGCATCATCAGCGCCCTGCAAGTGCTGCAAGCGGTGCAGCGCAGCGGTAAAACCTTTGCCCAAATTTTGAACGGCCTGACCCTTTTCCCCCAGGTGCTGCTCAACGTGCGCCTGCAACCCGGCCAGGTGTGGAAAAGCCCGCAACTTGACGCGATGGTCAAAACCGTAGAAGCCGAGCTAGGCAACACCGGCCGCGTCCTCATCCGCGCAAGCGGCACCGAGCCCTTGGTGCGCGTGATGGTGGAGGCGCGCGATGCCGTGCAGGCGAAGGCCTGCGCGCAGCGGATGGTGGATGTGATTGCTTTAAAATAAACAGGTTATAGTCGAAATTAAATTGACTTAATAAGTTAATTTAGACTATAGTCATGTATAAATGACTGTAGAGGTTCGCCATGATTCGCCGCTCTATCTACCTTGACCCCTTGCTTGCGCTGCTGGGCACGCCGCAAATCAAAGTGATTACCGGCATGCGCCGGGTGGGTAAAAGCGCGCTGATGCTGCAACTGCTAGCCCAGCTGCGTGCGCGTGGTGTTGCAGGCAGGCAGATTTGCAGCATCGACAAAGAAGACCTGGCGTTCGACGCGATGGCCAGCTATGCAGACCTTGCTCACTACGTCGATGGTTATTTTGCCAAGGCAAAAGCGGGCAAAAAGTACCTGCTGGTAGATGAAGTGCAAGACATCACAGAGTGGGAAAAAGCCATTCGCCACTACGCCAAACGCAAAGACCTGGAGGTGTTTGTCACCGGGTCTAACTCCACCATGCTCTCGTCCGAGTTGTCCACCTATTTAGCGGGGCGGTATGTGGAGATCAAGGTGTACCCGCTGTGCTACCGCGAGTTTTTGCAGTTTCGACCAGGCGGTGATTTTGCTGAGTTCAGCCGCATGGGTGGTTTGCCGGGCGTAGTGACTTTGCCCAATGAACTTGCGCGGCTCAGTGCCCTGGAGGGCATTTTGCATACGGTGCTATTCAAAGATGTGATTGGCCGCTACCAAGTGCGCAATGGTGCACTGCTGGCCGATGTGCTCAAGTTCATCAGTGCCAACATTGGCTGTCCAACGTCCACCAAAAAAATAGCCGATTATTTAAAAAAAGAGCGTATCTCACTGGCCTTTGAAACCGTACGCGACTACCTGCTGCACTTTGAGCAAGCCAACCTGATTGCCTGCGTGGGCTGGCAAGATGCCATAGGCAAACGCAGTATGGACTTGAACGCCAAGTACTATTTCACCGACATTGGGGTGCGTAACCGTTTGAGCGGCATGCGTGACGAACACCGCGGCCAGGTGCTGGAAAACATCGTCTATAACGAGCTATTGGTGCGCGGTTACAGCATAAGCATCGTGCGCGTCGGCGCGATGGAAGTAGACTTTATGGCCGAACGCGTCACAGCAAAAGACGCAGAAAAAATCTACATCCAGGTATGCTACTTGCTGGCCAGCGAAGACACGGTGCAACGCGAGTTCAAACCGCTGCTCGCCATCCCCGATGCTTACCCCAAAATGGTGCTGTCCATGGACACCTACTGGGGCGGCGACCACCACGGTGTGCGCCGGTTGAATTTGGTCGAGTGGTTGACTGGTGCCGACTAGTTATTGCGCATGTACCGCAATAGTCGTTCGCGTGTCCATAAGCGATTTGACAAAAAAACCATCGTTGCGGTAGCCAGGAGCATGCTTATAAAATAGGCTGGGCCTACAGAAAACATGTGGTTGGTTTGCGTAGAAAAACCATGTGCGGCAAAAATTAAGCCTGCAAAAAGAAACGCTAGACCAATCAAAACAGAATTGGCACGGGGTATCGTCGATACGGCACTAACCATAATGGCTAAGCTGCATGCAAACATGAGCTGTACTGGTACTGCACGGTATTGCCATGCGGTATTCAGCATTTTCGCAAATGAAACGTCAAACGCGCACCATGCTAGCAGCGCCCAAATACAAGCGCCTAGTAAAAGATAGTAGAAACTCAGCGCAATACTGCTGCTAAAAATATGCCAGCCCAGTGTGCGCGCATGCAAACACCCAGGGGCTAGTAGTTTTCGCCAATGCAGGTCTTTGAACATCAAATTACTACAGAAGAGCGACGCAACCATTGCCAAACCTGCAATATGGTAGATGCTGATGTCAGCGCCCCAACTGTTATTTGAAAATATTGAAAGCGTGTACATACTCAAATATTGCGTACTGAGCATGGAAACTAACCGGTTTATGAAAGATTGGTCTTCAGATTTTTTCCGAAAACTAAAAGCCAAATTGGTATAGCGATTCGTGTAGGCAGATAGCTGTGCCACTAGTCCGTGTTTGGGTTGTTGCTGCGCTACTGATGCAAGAGCAGGCTGCGCCTTCCATTTCTGAGCGCTGATGTACAGCGTGATGGGCCAGATAAAAATTAACCAAGATGGTAGCTGCACGGCAAAGTCCAATACATTGGGATACCCCTTCCATGCCATTAAAGGGATCATTAAGAATGCTGCGATATATAGAAACGTTCTCCACACTTGCACCACGACATGCTTGCTAGGCAATGCGGTCAGTATGCTGATTGATAAAACAATTGAAAATAGAGTGATGACGGCAACTGATTTCCAGGCATAGTTGGCGCTTAGCAGCAGTACTGTGCCGGCTACACAAAAAACTAGCCAAACGACTACTGCATGGATTAGTACGGTACGCAGATAGACTTTTCCCAAGCTTTGCGGCGTGCGAAGCTTGCGAAGCACGACTGATCCCGCAGCTACAGCCTTGGATATTTCAGCGCCCACAGTACCCAATCTGAGACTTGCAAACAAGAGCCAAAAATGTAAAGCACCGGTACTGACTGCCCCCATCGCCGCTAAATAGACCAGCAGTAACCAAGTGGAGCCCAATGCAAAATATATTGTCATCAGCCAGTCAGTACTCATGTCTGGTCTATAGATAAAAGCTTTCGTGTAGGTCATGCGTTAAGCTCCACAAAAAGTTCATTGAGCGATAAGCGGCGGCCTGCGTCGATAAAATGTGGTAGTTTGCGGGTATCAACAATCGACAATTTTCTCAGCGGGTTGTTGCACACTAGGCCAGTCTGACTCCCTGCCACCTCAGCAGAGTTGACTTGTCTAAAGTGTTCCAGCATGGCATCCCATGCATCAAACAGTTGTAAACGACCATTGCGGATAAAAGCAACATGTGAGACTACGCGCTCTAAATCAGTGAGTAGGTGGCTAGAAATGACAATAGTGCGAGCTGCGTTCAGGCTGGTGTCTTCAGCCTCTTCAACAGCACGGTCTACAAACAGCGTGCGCATAAATTCGCTGCGGGTGATGGGGTCTAAATTGGACACCGGTTCATCCAGCAGCAGCACATCGGGGTCATGGCCCAGTGCCAGTACCACAGCGAGTTTTTGTTGGTCGCCAGCAGACAAGTTTTTAACTTTAATCTCCAAAGGTAAATCCAAACGGTGCGCTAAGTCTACGCAACGTTGCTCGCTCCAGCGCGGGTAGGCTTGTCCAATGGCCCTGAGCATTTCTAGAACCTCCATCCATTCAAATAAATCAGGCGTTTGTGCCACATAGCCTAAACGCTCCAGCGTGCTGTCGGGAAAATTTTGGCAGGAATAGCCCAGCAGTTGGCATGTGCCTTGGGTGGGCACAGCCAAGCCGGCCATGCAGCGCAGCAAAGATGACTTGCCAGCGCCATTGCGCCCTACCAAACCAACTACTGCACCCGCTGGTATGGTCAAGGTGATGCTGTCCAAAATAGAGACATCTTTGGCCGATAGGCTTAAAGTCTTGATTTCTATGACGGTGTTATTCGGGTTCATGGAGGTCCTTCATGGTGTGTTTGTCTAGGCAGGTTTGGAATGCAGTGAGCGCTTGCAGGTCGTTCAGCCCGAGTTGCCTGGCAACTTGGGCCGCCGACTCCAGCGCGGGCAAAAGAAGGCTCACATTGTCTTGGCGTGATTTGTTTTTGGTTTTGGCAATCACCATGCCGATACCTCGGCGCCGCTCAAGTAAACCCTCTGTTTCTAAAATACTGTAGGCTTTGCTGACCGTCATGGGGTTAATGGCATGCTCTAGCGCTACTGCACGCACAGAGGGCAGATCGTCTCCTGTTTGCACTTGCCCACCAACCACCATTCGGCGCACCTGTTCCACGATTTGCTTGTAAATCGGATTGGGCGCGTTGGGGAAGATGTCAAATTTCATGGTGATTTATGTGTATTGCAGTAATAATACACTAGTTCACGTCAACTGCAAAATATTTTTGTCAAGCGTTTTTTCTCCCACGCGATCGGAGTCGGTGTCTTGTGCTGACTAGCCGTACTCTAAAATAATGCCAACACAACACTTCGTCCAATAAGACACGCCATGAAAATCGAAAAAAACACCGCCGTCACCATGCAATTCAAACTCACCGAAGCCAATGGCAAAGTGATTGAAAACAGCGGCAAGCCTGCCGTGTATCTGCACGGGGGCTATGGCAACACGCTG
>JAYVJV010000054.1:0-2139 GCA_043769005.1 Polaromonas sp.
ATGGACGAGTTGATCAAGGTCAGCAAGGAGATCGTTGCCGCCGACGATGAAGCCAAACACATGGGGCTTTCCGACTTTGAATACGCTTTTTACACAGCCGTGGCCGACAACGACAGCGCCCGCGAACTGATGCAACAAGACAAGTTGCGGGAATTGGCTGTGGTGCTGACCCAGCGTGTGCGTGAAAACGCATCCATAGACTGGACGATCAAAGAAAACGTGAGAGCCAAGCTCAAAGTGATTGTGAAACGCACATTGCGGCAATTCGGCTACCCACCAAACATGGAATTGCTCGCGACTGAAACGGTGCTGAAGCAGGCAGAGATGATTGCGAACGAGCTTACGCAATAGTCCACGGGTTCAAGCTAGCCATTGCGGGTAATCAAAACTGATGGAGTGCCAATGTGTTATCAATTTCGAAGCTACTTGCGCAAATTAGACGGGGGCTGCAGGCCGTTCTAACGCTTAAAACCATCCACCCGTTGCGCCCGCATCGCCAGCACAGACACCCAGTCAATCCCCGCCACATATCCGCTTGCAGGACCCCATTGCGCCGCCGCCACCTCCTCCCCATCCCCCTGTGCCTGCCGCTAACCGGGCTCGCATGGGCGCAGCCCACTGCTACTGAGCCTGAAGACGCACCCCAGGCGCAGCCGAACTACAAAGTATCTACCGAGCAGTTGCAGGCGGGCGTGGCGCAGCGGTTCCCCATGCGCTTTCCGGTGCAGGGGCTGATGAATCTGGAGGTGCTGGTGCCGCAGCTGCGGCTGCTGCCGGTGGTCAACCGCCTGGGCGCGGTGATAGACGTGGTGGCCGCGGGCCCGGCGCTGGCGCGCACGCACCAGGGCTCGCTGGACGTGGAGTTTGCGCTGCGTTACGAGCCCACCGACCGCACGGTGCGCGCGCACCAGTTGCGCTTTAATCGCCTGCTGTTCCCCACCCTGCAGCCGGGCGTGGTGGCGTTGCTCAACACCTATGGCCCGGCCTTGGCCCAGCAGTCGCTGCTGGAGGTGGTGGTGCACACCCTGCGCCCGCAAGACCTGGCGCTGCCCGATGGGCTGGGCATGCAGCCCGGCAGCATGACCGTTACCCCTGAAGGGCTGACGATTGGTTTTGTGCCCAAAGGGCGGGTGGATTAATCGACAGAATTGCTAGTTGTTTTATAGCTGCTTGTGCGCGTTGAACCGAATCTAAAGGCCAATTTGGCGCTGATATGGCGGTGGTATGTGTGCGCTAGATGCCCACGCATGAGCCGCATTTCCACAAATACGCCTCATATTCTGAGTCGTATTGTATAAAATACGCCACATGTCCACCCCAAACCCGCCCGCATCGCCCCGCTTCATCTGGCAGCACAGCGCCTGGCCGCAGCTGACGTTTGACGCGGCCACATTGGCTGCAGCGCTAGACCAAGCCCGGCTGGAGCAGGGCCGCTTGCTGGGTTTGTTGGGCGCCATTGGGCTGGAGCAGGCCAGCGCGGTGCAGCGCGAGCTGTGGGTGCAAGAGGCGCTGGCCACTGCCGCCATTGAGGGCGAGCAGCTCAACCTGGAATCCTTGCGCTCGTCGGTAGCGCACCGGCTCAGTCTGGCCGATGCGCCCGGCGCGGACCGGTCAGTCGAAGGCCTGGTGCAGGTGATGGGCGACGCGCTGGCCAACCACAGCGCCGCGCTGGATTTGGACAGGCTGTGCCGCTGGCAGTCGGCGCTGTTTCCGGGGGGCACGTCGGGCATCACGCGCATTGCGGTGGGGCGCGTGCGCAACCATGCCGATGCCATGCAAATCGTCAGCGGGCCGCTGGGGCGCGAGGTGGTGCACTACGAGGCGCCGCCCTCGCCACAAGTAGCGGCAGAGATGGATCGCTTTTTGGCCTGGTTTGCAAGCACCCGGCCAGTTGGCGGTGCCATCGCAGTTGCCACGGTGAATGGCATTGCGCGGGCCGCGCTGGTGCACCTGTGGTTTGAGTCGATCCACCCGTTTGAAGACGGCAACGGCCGCTTGGGCCGCGCGCTGGCAGACATGGCGCTGGCGCAAGACATGCACGCGCAAGACCCGCAGGCAAACCCGGCTCTGGTGCGGGTGTATGGCTTGGCCCGCCAGATGCTGAAAACCCGCGCCGCGTATTACGACGCGCTCAACCAT
>JAYVJV010000055.1:0-8097 GCA_043769005.1 Polaromonas sp.
GTAAACCATTGATTTGCAAGGTAATGCGCGGTTTATGCGTCGTTATCCTACGGATTGAAAATCCTTGTGTCGGTGGTTCGATTCCGCCCCAGGCCACCATCACTACTTCCACGAAGGTTCGTGGAAGTCTAAAAAGCCTTAAGTCACTTGCACTTAAGGCTTTTTTTATGCCAATTGGCCTTTGTATCCTACATAAAAGCCAAGGGTTTCCACGCGCAATAAAGTCAAACCCCCACCGTATTATCTTTAATGGATCGTTTGATCAAATAAATATACTTACAGACGAGGTCGCTTGCATGAGCAAAGTCATCATCACCTGCGCCGTCACTGGTGCCATCCACACGCCTTCCATGTCACCGTATTTGCCGGTCACGCCCGAAGAGATCATCGAGGCCTCGGTGGGCGCGGCTGAGGCGGGGGCGGCCATCATCCACCTGCATGCGCGCGACCCGGTGACTGGCAAGCCCGACCAGAGCCCCGAGGCTTTCGCAAAGTTTTTACCGCAGATCAAGGCGCGCACCAACGCGGTGATTAACCTCACCAGCGGTGGCTCGCCGTTTATGAAGATCGACGAGCGTATTCAACCGTCGATGCGGTTCGCGCCCGAGGTGGCATCGCTGAACATGGGCTCAGTCAACTTTGCCCTGTTTCCGATGCTGGAGCGCTTTCCTAATCTGAAGCACGACTGGGAGCGCCAGCACCTGGAGAACAGCCGCGACCTGATCTTTCGCAACACCTTCAAAGACATCGAGTACGCGCTGGCGGCCTGCGCGGCCTACCAGACGCGTTTTGAGTTTGAATGCTATGACATTGGTCATTTGTACAACCTGGCGCACTTTGCCGAGCGCGGCCTGGTTAAAGCGCCGTTTTTTGTGCAGTCGGTGTTTGGTATTTTGGGCGGCATCGGCACCCACCCCGAAGACGTGGCCCATATGCGCCGCACCGCAGACCGCTTGTTTGGCAAAGACTACCAATGGTCGGTGCTGGGCGCAGGCAAGCACCAATTGCGCATCGCCGCCATGAGCGCCTCGATGGGCGGCAATGTGCGTGTAGGCCTGGAAGACAGCCTGTGGCTGGGCAAAGGCACGCTGGCCAAAAGCAATGCCGACCAGGTACGTAACGTGCGCCACATCCTCGAAGGCCTGGGCTTGGAGATTGCCACGCCAGATGAAGCGCGCCAGATATTGCAGCTTAAAGGCGCAGACAAGGTTAAGTTTTAAGTAGCGGCTTTCTCTGGCATCTATCTTCAACCTGCGCTGTTAAACACCGCACAAACGGGTTAGCCCTACAGTGAAGGCGGCTAGTAAAAGCGCAGTCGTTTTTAAAACTTGATGTCCAGCAGCCGCGCCGCATTGCCACCCTGAATCAAATCACGCGCGGCTTTGGGCAGGCGCTTGACCTGCTTGATCAGGCCCAGCGGATTTTCTTCGCCCATGTCATAGGGGTAGTCAGTACCCAGCACCACATGGTCAGCGCCATACTTGTCGATCAGGCGTTTGAGCATTTCGGGGTCGAAGGTGATGCTGTCAAAGTAAAACTTTTCCAGGTACGACGACGGTGGGTTTTTAATGATAGTGCGGCAATCAGGTCGGGCCCGCCAGGCGTGGTCCATGCGTGCCCAGTAGTGGGCGATAAAACCGCCGCCGTGAGCCACCACAAATTTGAGCTTGGGGTAGCGCTGTAGCACGCCATCAAAAATCAGGTGCGACACGGCCACGGTGGAGTCCAGTGGGTTGCCAATGACGTTGTTGAAGTAATGGTTGGTCAAGCGGTCAGCCTGGGTGTAGCCCAGCGGATGCATAAAAATCACCACGCCTAGCTCTTCGCAGCGGGCAAAGAATTTATCGAGCTTGAGGCTCGGGTCAGTGAGGTTTTTGCCGTTGACGTTGGTGCAAATTTCTATGCCGCGCATGCCCAGTTGTTTGACACAGTAGTTCAGCTCTTTAATCGCCAGTTGCGCATCTTGCAGCGGCACCGAGCCCATGCCGACGAATCTGTCAGGCCGGTCGGCCGCTATTTGCGCAATCCCTTCGTTGACTTCGCGTGCCAGCTCTGCCCCATAGCCAGGCTCGGTAAAATAAAAGAAGTGGTAGGGCGCGGGGCACACGGCCTGAATGTCTACACCCATGCGGTCCATGTCCACCAGGCGCTCGGTCACGCCGGTGAGCTTGGGCGCGCGTGTGGCCATTTGTTTTTTATTGGTCTCGTTGGTCAAGGCATTGGCAAAAATGACCGTAGGGTCGTACTGCGCGGCGTTCAGATGGACGGTTTTGGCATTGACCACTGGGTTCAGGTAGTGGCAGTGCATGTCCACCACTTTGGATTTGTCGCTTTTGCTGGTGGCTACCGGGCGTGCTGCGGTGCTGATGCGTGTGGCCTTGGCCGTGGTGGTGGCCTTGGCCGTGGTGGTGGCCTTGGTGCTGGTTTTGCTGGCGGTTGCCGTGCGTAGCGGAGCGTGATGGTGGACGGGGTTGGTGCAATCGGGGGTGCAGGTATAAAACACGACAGGCTCCTGGCTGGTTTGACGTTGAATTTTTCGCTATTTATCCGATGATAACTTATGATGTGTGCAGGCAACAACGCACATACTCTGAGGAGACACCTATGCATATTGGCATCGCCGGAACCGGAAAAATGGGTAGCGCTATCGCCAAGCGCCTGCTCGGCCTTGGCCACCAAGTCACCGTGTGGAACCGCAGTGCAGCGCGCGCGCAACCCCTGCTAGACCTGGGCATTGCGTGGGCAAACACTCCGAGCGAGTTGGCCGTAAAAACCCAGGCTGTGATCACCATGCTGACCGACGAGCAGGCTCTTGATGATGTGTATTTCGGTGTCAACGGTTTGCTGTCTGGCAAAGTTGATGGGCAGCTTTTCATCGACATGAGTACCGTCAAACCCGCCCAGCAGCAAACCGTAGGCGCGCGCGTGGCAGCGGCGCGCGCCACCTATGTAGAGTGCCCCGTGGGCGGTAGCGTAGGCCCAGCATCCGAGGGCAAACTATTGGGTTTTGTCGGTGGCGCTGCGGTGGATTTGGCGCGTGCCCAACCCATCCTCGAGCAGCTATGCCGCCGCGTAGAACACGTTGGCCCGCTCGGTGCTGGTGCCACCATGAAGCTGGCCATCAACCTGCCGCTCATGGTCTACTGGCAAACACTAGGCGAGGCGCTGTCCCTGATCCAGCCGCTGGGCCTGGACCCCAAGCGCGTGATAGACATCTTCTCAGAAACCTCGGGCGGCCCCAATATGCTCAAGGTACGCGGCCCGATGATTGCGCAGGCGCTGGCTGGCAGTGGCGCAGTACCTGTGTCGGTCAACGTGGCGACCATGCGCAAAGACGTGCGCTCCATGCTCGACCAGGCCGCTGCGCACCAGGTGCAGCTGCCACTGACAACGCAAACCCTTAAGTCATTTGACCAAGCCGCCAGCAAAGGCCTGGACGCGGCGGACTGCACGCAACTGCTGGTGTGGTGGCTGGGTGAGGGGGGCAGGGCATGAGACTTTGCGATGTTTGCTTGGCGCTCACCTACTCAACTGGTTCGAGCATGGCAAAAATATCGTTCAAGCTAAAGTGCCACGCTTGTGTGCGCCCTGGGTGACGACGTAAGTCACTGAGAAACGCGGCCATTTCCAGCGGCGTGCAGGCATTACGCCAGCCCATGCGGTGTTGAGGAAACATGCGAGCTCGTGCACGCTGGTCACTCATCAAAACATGCCATTGACGTGGTCGCGCATGTCGTTGCATCATGGCTAGCATGGCACCGACCTGCTCAGCCTCTCCCTCCATCAGGCACAACCATCGTTCCGCTCCAGCAAGCACCATCCCCGTGACACTGCTGGCATGAACTTGTGCGCACATCTGCTGCACCCATGCCTGGGTGTCAGCCATGGGAGTCAGCGGATTGTTGACACTTAAAAATACAGTCTTTTGGAGTGACTGCGCAGTTCGCACCATAGTGGCAAAAGCTCTCGTTGTCATACATGGCACCCTGTGTGCGCGTATGACCTATGTTTTAGTAGCTGGACAAGCTGGCTATGTGGGATCAGCACACTTTTGCCCGCCGTGGATGCAATACCGCGTACTTCTGATTCTTGACATTGCACCGTACTGAGAACTTTACGTGCAATTGACTGTGCGAAATTTCACGCTACTGGGCCGTTTCCAGACCCATTGAGAGACCCAAGACAAGTCTCGTTACAAACGGGACAATCCCAACATTTAACTGGCACGCGCACGCTCCGCATAGCGGTTAAAACGCCAGGCCGTGCCTTCCTGGGTAATCCGCAGCCAGGTAGCGCGTTTGGCCACAGGCGAGAGCTCGGGCCAGTGCTGCACCTCGCCAAAACTGCGTCCACAGCCCTTGCAGAAGGCATCGCCCTGGCTGGTAGAGCAAATGGCAATGCAAGGCGTATCGGGTGTACTCGTGTACCACTCCAGCCAAGCTGCATAGGCTGGGCGCGGCATACTGCGCTCATCGGCGAGGTTTTGCCTATGGAATGCCAGCAAGGCATATACCTCTGCCAGCGCCCGCAACTGTGGTGCCAGGGTAATGCCATCGGGAGAAGGTGATCGAGCGCGCCAGTAGTTGATCGCTGCCTCGATGTCGGTAATATGGATGCCTACGCTGGCGGCAGGTGGGGCTTGTACGGGGGGTGGTATGGCAGACATCGCGAGCGGATGATACCGCGCCCGCAGATCCTGGGTTTGACGCTGTTATGCTATGCAGATGAAAACACTCTGCAAATGGTTGCTCAGTGCCATGGCCTTGCTGGCCGTGGCGCATTTTTACCCTGGTGTCACGATTCAAAGTTTCACAGCCGCTTTGATCGCCGCCTTTGTTATTGGTCTGCTCAATACCATTGTGCGGCCCATTTTGGTGGTGCTGACCTTGCCAGTCACCCTTCTCACGTTGGGCCTGTTTTTGTTTGTCATCAACGCTTTGATGTTCTGGGCGGCATCCGGGTTACTCAATGGTTTTCAGGTGCGCGATTTCACGGCGGCTCTGGTGGGCTCGCTGCTGTATTCGCTTGCCGGAATGGTGATCGAGGCTGCTTTGGAGCGGATGTTCAAAAAGGCGTGATCATTCTGCCATGCAGTGCCTAATTGCCGGGTTTGTCGGTGTGCAGTTCGCGTAACTGGCCTTGTACGGTACGTGCGCGTGCGTCGATGATGGAGCGCTCGATATGGTCTGTCTGCCCCGATTGTTGCGCCATGGCCTGTCCGGCCTTAAAGCGGTCTAGTGCTGCGGCGTAGTCCAGTACTGTCACGCGCGCCTCGGCCTGGGCGCGAATGGCGCGCAGGGGCTGGTTTTGCGCCATATAGGCCGCCGCCAGCGCCTCCCAGGCCAGAGTATCTTGCGGTTGCAGGGCTACCCATGTCTGTAGCCGCTCGAGCACAGAAATTTTCTGCGCTACAGAGGTGTCTGGGCCGTTGGTGGCCTGTGCCCAGAGCAGCAGTGCACTGCGTGCAAAAGGGCGGGTTGCTGTGCTGGCGCTGGGGTTTAGAGGCAGATAGGGTTGCAGTAAGGCCAGTACCTGCTGTGCCTTGCCTTGTGCAAGAGCAATTTCAGATGCTAGTATAGTAATAGCAGCTTGCGCTTGATATGTGGGAACTGCGGCCGTATCAGCATCTAAATTTAAAGTCCCGGCGGCCAATGCCGCCAAACCACTGGCTGAGGCCAGCTCGCGCAGCTTGAGTGCGGCCAGAGCGCCACCGTAGAGCTGTCCTATCGCCTTCACGCTGACCCGCGCGCCCTCGTTGGCGCGGCTGGCCGCTACGCTGCGTGCTTGAGCGAGTTCAGCACGCAAAGTTTCAGGGGCAGGGTCAGACAGCAAGCGCGCGCGGGTAGCCATGATGGCGTGTTCGATGGCGACATCATCCGCCGCCACCCTTAAGCCGCGCACTACAGAATTGGGCATTGCAGCGGGGACAGGCGTGGAAATGCCCTGTTGTACCCGAGATTGCATATCGCCCATACGTTCGCTGGTGAGCGGGTGGGTTCGCAGGTAGGGGAAGCTGCCGTTGTCGTTGATGCGGCTGGCCTGTGCCAGCTTGTCAAACATACCAACAAAACCTTGCACGTTGAACTGCGCGTCATGCAGCACCTGGTAACCAATCCGGTCTGCCTCGCGCTCCATATCGCGTGAAAAGTTCAGCTGCGTTTGCGCGCTGGCGGCTTGGCTGCCGATGAGGACCGCGTTGGCGATGTCGGTATTTTTACGTGCAGCCAAAGCACCTAATATCGTTGCTCCGAGCAGCCAGGGCGTTTGCTGGTTTTGCTGCGTTGTCATGCGGGCAATATGGCGTTGCGTGACATGGCTCAGTTCATGTGCCAGCACAGAAGCCAGTTCGTCGCGGTTACCTACTATGGCGATCAAACCCAGATGCAGGCCCAAATAAGCGCCAGGCAAGGCAAAGGCATTAACGCTGCGGTCACGTGCCAGCATCACCTGCCAGGCAAAACGATCGGCCAGTTCAGGCGGTATGTCGCCGCGCGCGCGCGCTGCTTGCAGCAGGGGCTGCCAAATGCGCTGCACATAGTCCATCAATACCGGGTCGTCAATATAGTCAGGATCGCGGTAAATTTCACGGGCGATGCGCTGGCCCAGTTGACGCTCGGCAGCCACACTCATTTCCTGACCATCACCCAGTTGCGGCAGATGGCCTTGCGCCATGCCTACGGGTGCAGCCAGTAAAGTGACTATTGTCACTACAAAAAACATAGCGCTTTGCGCACGCTTTAGTGGAGTAAAAGGCTTATTTCGCATTCAAATTGGTTCAGCAAGCGCAGCCAGGCCCCGGCCTGGCGTAGGCCGCATGCAGGCGCGCAGCCTGGAGGGGCTATGAAAGAAGATGAGCATGGGCTTATGATGCCACCTATTGATAAAGGTTTCGTAAAGCTATGGACAACGGGCTCACACATTTTGACCAATCCGGCCACGCCCACATGGTGGATGTGGCCGATAAACCTGCTACCCGGCGAGTGGCCATAGCGCAGGGCCGCATTGTTATGCAGGCCGCAACACTGGCGCTCATTGAGTCGGGCAGCGCCAAAAAAGGCGATGTATTGGGTATTGCTCGCATCGCAGGCATCCAGGCGGCCAAAAAAACCAGCGACCTGATTCCCCTGTGCCATCCTTTGGCTTTAACCCATGTCGCTATTGATTTTGAAGCTACTCGCGTATTATCTGCAAGCGTTATCGGTAAGAATGGTAAGAACACCGAGGCTGGACAAAGCGGTGAACCATCGATCACCTGCACAGCCACGGTAGAAACCGTCGGGCCCACAGGCGTAGAAATGGAAGCCCTGTGCGCCGTCAATATCGCTCTGCTTACCATTTACGACATGTGTAAAGCGGTGGATCGAGGCATGGTTGTGCAGACTGTGCGCTTGCTGGAAAAACACGGCGGCAAGTCGGGCAGTTTTGTTGCAAACGATTGATCATGCTGGGGTAGTGCAGCCTGCGGCGCACTATTGATCCATCAATTAGCGAATTAAGCCTTTAAATAAAGCGCGAACAGCTATGTAATTTGTAGCATACCGCAATAAAAAGCAGCCTAGACGTACTTAAAAAATGTGACCACTCTGCTTTGCAGACTTTTCTTAAAACCGTGGTATTCCTGGATAAGCGGCTGCAACTTTAGACTGCCCGCCGCGCACCAGCTCTTTGCCGTACTCGGCGCAGCGCTGTAGCGTGGGGATGACCTTGCCAGGGTTGAGCAAACCCTGGCTATCAAAGGCGCGCTTCACGCCAAACATCTGCGCGTTCTCGGCAGCGGAGAACTGCACGCACATGCTGCTGAGTTTTTCGATGCCCACGCCGTGCTCGCCCGTGACGGTGCCTCCCATCGCCACGCTGGTCTCCAGGATGTCGGCACCGAACAGCTCGCAGCGGTGCAGCTGGTCGGGGTCGTTCGCGTCAAACAAAATCAAGGGGTGCAAATTGCCGTCGCCCGCGTGGAAGACGTTGGCGCATTTCAAGTTGTACTTTTTTTCCATGGCCTGGATGGCCAGCAAAATGTCGGCCAGGCGTTTGCGCGGGATGGTGCTGTCCATGCACATGTAGTCGGGGCTGATGCGGCCGCTGGCGGGGAAGGCG
>JAYVJV010000056.1:0-25926 GCA_043769005.1 Polaromonas sp.
TGCAGGTCTTCGTCGCGAACAGAATATGGCAAATTGCCAACGTACAGTTTATTGCCCATGAATGGGACTCCTATCAATCACAAATAAAAAGCGATGGAGTCCCTAGCAAACACTTTATGCACGAAACTTATCCGATCACCAACCACATTTCCACAAAATCGTGAGAATGCCGATGCATTATGCGCGAAAATGGGCTTTCGTGTCGAACCTAGCTTTTACGCTCTCGGATTTAGTGTCGCCTTTACGCATCGTTTGCCTGGTGCCCAGCATCACCGAGCTGTTGGTGGAGATGGGCCTGGCAGGCTGTGTGGTGGGACGTACGGGCTACTGCATCCACCCGGCGCAGGTGGTCGCTTCGATCCCCAAGGTTGGCGGTACCAAGACCGTAAATATAGAAAAAATACGAAAGTTAGCGCCCACACATTTAATTGTGAATGTGGACGAAAACGAGAAAAGTACGGTAGATGCCCTGCGCGAATGGGTGCCGCAGGTGGTGGTGACGCACCCGCAAAGCCCGCAAGACAATCTGGCGCTGATCGAGCAGTTGCTGGCTGCCTTTACGGCTCCGAACGCGGCTGTAGCGCGCCAGCACGACGCACCGGGGACATTGGCGCAGGCGAACAACGCTATGTATTCAGGAGCTGCTCACGCAATGTATGTAAGGACTATTGCATTAAAAGAGCAAATTTTAGAGCGTTTGCAAAGACTGCAACAACGCCGCGCCCTGCGCCCGGTTCAGCGGGTGCTGTACTTGATTTGGCAAGACCCCTGGATGACGGTAGCGCGGGACACCTACATCAGCCGAATGCTGGACTTGGTGCACTGGCACACCTGGCCCGACCAATTGGGTGGGGACGGCCTGCGTAGCGCAGGCGCTGCGCGCTACCCGGTGATCTCTGGCAATGAGCCCTGGCTGCAAGGCGTGGACCGCGTGCTGCTGTCCTCTGAGCCCTACAGCTTTAACGCCTCGCATGTGGCGCAGGTGCAAAGCTGGCTGCCCCACGCCCGGGTGCAATTGGTAGACGGCGAAATGCTCAGCTGGTATGGCAGCCGCGCCATCTTGGGGCTGGACTATCTGGAGGCTTTAGCGGAGCCGACCATGGCACAGTAGATCAGGCCGAGGGCAGCACAGCGCTGGCGCGGCCACCCGCCCCCTACGCATCCTCGGAATAGTTGCGCCACTGGCGCATAGCGCTGCGCATAGTGAGGATTTGCTGCTCAAAATGAGGGCAAGCCTTGCAGATGTGCATGTGGATGCGCAGCGCCAGCTTTTCGCTGGTGTTCAGGGCGCGGTCTTCCCGGGCTATCACCAGGGCGGCGACTTCTTTGCATGGGCGGCGGAAGGGGTAATTCAACATGGCAGGGGCAAAAGCTTGAAGAAAATAGTGACGAAAAAAATCGGATCAGGTACGTCAGGCGGGCGCTGGCTTGGTCTGCCCAAACCAGTTGAGTTCCAGGCATTCACGCAACCTTAGCCTGGCGCGGTGCAATTGCACGTAGAGATTTGTCGCGGTGATATTCAATTCTTTACACACCTCGTCAGCATCCATCTCCAGCCATTCACGCATCAAAAACAAGCGCCCTTGTGCAGGCGGCAGCTTGGCCACGCAGGCATCCATCACGGCCATAAACTGCCGTTGGCTCAAGTCCTGGTCGGGGTTTCCCCACTGAGCAGGCGCCTCTAAAAAATGGCCATCAGGCTTGAAACCTATTGCGTCCAGCTCGTCGCCCTCGCGGTCTGGGTAGAGGTCGCTGGCATTCACCTCGCGCAGGTTGGCGCGCAGGGTGTCGACCACTTTATGCTTCAAGATGCCCACCAACCAAGTTTTAAGTTGCGACTGCCCGGCAAACGATTGTGGCTTGGCGATGGCGGCCAGCATCGTCTCTGACACCGCGTCCTCGGCCCAGGCATCGTTGCGCAATTGCAGGCGGGCAAAGCGCAACAGATAGGTGCGAAGCGCTGCCACGTCGGACTCAAAATTCATGGATAAGCATTACTTGTAAGGATGTGCTTATCTTAGCGGCAATGTTTTGCTCAGAGTCAGGGAGATTTGTTGCCTCGGTTAGCGCCACCCTGTTGATCAATGTAACAGCAGTTTGTCAATTGTCTTTCGTTAAGACACAACCCCTAGTCGATCAATGTGAAACGCAGCAGAGTTTTGCTCTTGTCGACTGTATGTGTATACATTTAAAAAGTTACAAAAATATACATTAATTTATAGCTATTATGAAAACTTAGTATTTTTTATTTATAAAAATTAGAGTGGAGCAAATTTTTATTATGCGCAAAGGATGAAAATGACGCGCAATAATTATTCAGTATTTGGTTCACAGACTCCTGGGCAGATTGCTTTAGAAGGCTTGTCGTCTATGGCCAAACGACGTGAAGTGCTGAAGTTGGGCTTGAGCGTGACGTGCTAAGGGGCCGTATCGTGTTGCTCAACGTCATGTGTACAGTGTGCAGCAATAACTGCTCGCCTGCGACGCGCAACCTGCTGTAGGCGCGTAAGTTGTTGGGTGAGACAGCCAGGAACCTACATTTTGCGTCCATGTCATTCACTCCGTTGAACGACGCACCGCAGGCGTTGCGCGAAAATAAAAAGCTGCATGACATCGACGAGCAATGGACATTTTTGACTGGCAAACCTGAGCAGGTCGAAAAAAGTACAGCGTGCACTGGGTTTTCTCGGTAATCCCGAGCAGGAGGATTTGTTGACCCGCGCCTTACGCCGTTACCAGTTGGCTTCGCGGTCGGGCGACGAGCTGATCTTGTGAATGGACAGGTCCGCACCTTCAAACTCTTCTTCCTGGCTCATGCGCAGGCCCATGGTTACTTTGAGCGCGTAGTACACGACAAAGCCGCCTAGCAGCGCCCACACCACGCCCATGGTGGTGCCGATGAGCTGTGCCTGCAAGGACACGCCACCCAAACCGCCCATGGCTTTAGTGCCAAAGATGCCTGCTGCAATGCCGCCCCAGGTGCCGCACAGACCGTGCAATGGCCACACACCCAGCACATCGTCGATCTTCCATTTGTTTTGCGTCAGCGTGAACATGACGACAAAGATGGCGCCGGCAATGCCGCCTACCACCAGTGCGCCCAAGGGGTGCATGATGTCTGAGCCCGCGCATACGGCCACCAAGCCAGCCAGTGGGCCGTTGTAGACAAAACCGGGATCGTTTTTGCCCAGCACCAGGGCCACCAGCGTGCCACCCACCATGGCCATCAGCGAGTTGACAGCCACCAAGCCGGAGATTTTGTCGATGGTCTGCGCGCTCATTACGTTAAAACCAAACCAGCCGACGCACAGAATCCACGCGCCTAAAGCCAGAAAGGGAATGCTGGAGGGCGGGTGGGCCGACACACCACCATCTTTTTTGTAGCGGTTGTAGCGCGCGCCCAGCAGCAACACGGCAGGCAAAGCGATCCAGCCGCCCACGGCGTGCACGACTACGCTGCCAGCAAAGTCACGAAAGTTCTCGCCCGTCGTGGCCTTGATCCAGTCCTGAATACCAAAGCCGTTGTTCCAGGCGATGCCTTCAAAAAACGGATACACAAAGCCCACGATGATGGCCGTGGCAATGAGCTGTGGCCAAAACTTGGCGCGTTCGGCAATGCCGCCCGAGATGATGGCGGGGATGGCGGCGGCAAAGGTGAGCAAGAAGAAAAATTTCACCAACTCATAGCCATTTTTAGCGGCCAACTGCTCGGCCCCAACAAAAAAGCTGGTGCCGTAGGCCACGCCGTAGCCCACCACAAAATACACGATGGTGGACAGCGAAAAGTCGACCAGAATTTTGACCAAGGCATTAACCTGGTTCTTTTTGCGGACGGTGCCGAGTTCCAAAAACGCGAATCCAGCATGCATGGCAAGCACCATGATGGCCCCCAACAGGATAAATAATGCGTCTGTGCCTTGTTTTAGTGCTTCCATGGAGTGTCTCTTGGGCTGTGAATTGAAGAATGGCTTGTGAAATGCTTTATTTTGGTGCGTTATTGGTCTGAATTTGTATAGCGCGTTTAAAAGAAGCAATATTTGCGCCAAATAAGTGCTGAGTTTGTTGTTGGGTGGTCGGGCGACCTTGAACAGCGCCCAGCGACCGCACGGTTACCGCAGGTGTTTGGCGCGTTTGCCGCTGATTGCCTGTGCCACCGTCATGGCGCGCTGCCCGGCGGCCAAGGTAAATGTCTCGCCAGCTGTCATTCGACCCGGCTGCTGCACACTGAGGTAAAAGCCGCAGCGCTGGGTGAGCACCATTTGCCGCCCGGCTTGGGCAAAACCCATCACCGCGTCAAATTTAAAGCAGGGCTCGCGCGGTGCCGTCACGCGCAGTATGCAGTCGCTAAACACCAATTGGTCGCCAATCCACACCGCATCTTCGTGCAGACCGCTCACCGTCAGGTTTTCACCCATAAAGCCCGCAGGCAGCGCCTCGTCAAACAGGCTCACTCCTTGCTCACGCCGCTGGGTTTGCCAGTAAGCATAGTGCTCGGCCGGGTAGGCATATACCGCCTTGTCCGGCCCGCCGTGGATGCTGTGCTCCACCTGCTCGTCCCCCGCCAGTCCCATTCGCCCCACCACTATCGCGCCTTGCACCGAGCGCTTGCCAATCCCCGACAAAAACCTGCGACCCCCCGCCAGCAGCGGCAGAGCCTGGCCGATGTTGATGCTGATAAGCTGATGAACCGCAGAAACATGCATATCGGGGATTGTAAGAGTACTATAAAAAATATAGCTGTTTGCGCTTGTATTAAAAAGACTTTCGGCATATTCACTTTCAAAATCCGACGAGCAAGCAAGCATCTATACTCCCATGACCCCCACCCTGCAAGGAGGCCCGATACGCTACTGGCTGATGAAATCCGAGCCCGCAGATTGCTCTGTTGACGACCTCACCAAGATTGAAGTTTGCAGCAAAATAGCAGCCTACTGAACTTGAAAATCCGCCATGAGCAAACCGATTACTACCAGTGTGGCCTCAAACATTGCTTCGCCTGCCGCTAACCATCTGGTCAGCCATGCGCCCAGCACCCCTTTCTGGGTCACCACCCTGCTCAACCTCGCCCATGCGATTGACCATATGTTTTTGCTGATCTTTGCAACGGCGGTGGCGACTATGGCGGCGGATTTTGGTTTTGCGCGCTGGGAAGACCTGATGCCCTGGGGGGCGGGGGCGTTTGTGATGTTTGGACTGGGCTCTATTCCCGCAGGGCGGCTGGGCGACCTGTGGGGGCGGCGGCCGATGATGCTGGTGTTTTTCTTTGGCATGGGCTTGTCGGCCTTGTTGGTGGCGACGGTGCAATCGCCCTGGCAACTGGCAGCAGCGCTTACCTTGCTGGGCACCTTCTCGGCCATTTACCACCCGGTGGGTATCCCGATGCTGGTGCAGCACTCGGCCACACCAGGTGCGACGATTGGTTTTAATGGGTTGGCGGGCAACCTGGGGATTGCGGTGGCTGCGCTGGTGACGGGCCTGCTGGTCAAGGCCTTTGGCTGGCGCGTAGCGTTTGCAGTGCCAGGGGTGCTGTGTATGGCCGTGGGCGTGTGGTTTGCCTGGGTCTGCCCCCGCGAGACGATGGCACCGTCCAAGCGCACGGCCAAGGCGCCGGTGAGCTTGTCGCCCAAGCAGTTGGCACGCGCCTTTTTGGTGATGACCACGGCGGCAGCCAGTGGCGGACTGCTGTTTAACATCACCACCAATGGCAATACGCAGTTGATGACCGAGCGTTTTCAGGGTGTGATGCAAGACCCCGCCAAGCTGGGCTTGCTCCTAGCTTCGGTGTACGCCATTGCATCGCTGGCGCAGGTGGTGGTGGGGCGACTGATTGACCGCTTTCCGCTTCGCAACCTGTACCGCTGCGTGGTGGTGCTGCAAATTCCGCTGCTACTGTTGGCAGCGACGGCGCAGGGCTGGTGGCTGTATGCGGCGCTGATTGGGGTGATGGTGTCGGTGTTTGGTGCCATTCCGTTTACCGACGCGATGATCGTGCGCTATGTGGACGACCATATGCGCTCGCGCATTGCGGGCATGCGCCTGGCGGTGTCGATTGGCATCAGCTCGGTGGCGGTGTGGGCGCTGGGGCCGCTGGTTAAATCGGTCGGTTTTGGCCAGGTATTTATGCTACTGGCAGGTGTGGCGGTGTTTACCTTATTGGTAGTGGGTTGCTTGCCAGACGAGCCGGTTGCGGCGAAATAAAATAGCAAAAAAAAGCGCAAGAAGCTACGTTTTTAGTAGCTGCTTACGCTATATTTTATTGGGCTATAGGCCTAATGACTAAATAACCCCACGGCCAGTTAAGCCTTCTTGTACGCCACTACTTTTTGGCGCTGCTCGCCCAGGCCTTCAATGCCCAAAGTCATCACGTCGCCTTTTTTCAGGAACTGCGGTGTGGGTTTGGCACCCATGCCGACACCAGGGGGCGTGCCGGTGATGATCACGTCGCCGGGCATGAGCGTCATAAACTGGCTGACGTAGCTGACAATTTTTGCCGCGCCGAAGATCATGGTTTTGGTGTTGCCGGTTTGCTTGCGCTCGCCGTTCACGTCCAGCCACATGGCCAGCTTTTGTGGGTTGGTGATCTCGTCGGTGGTTACCAGCCAGGGGCCGATGGGGCCGAAGGTGTCGCAGCCCTTGCCCTTATCCCACTGCGGGCCGCGCTCGAGCTGGAACTCGCGCTCGCTCACGTCATTGGACAGCGCGTAACCGGCAACGTAATTGAGCGCATCCTTCTGGCTGACGTACTGCGCCTTGGTGCCGATCACGATGGCCAGCTCAACCTCCCAGTCGCCTTTGACCGAACCCTTGGGCAGCATCACATCGTCGTTGGGGCCCTGGATGCTGCTGATGGCCTTCATGAAAATGATCGGCTCTTTGGGGATGGCCATACCGGCCTCTTTGGCATGGTCCAGGTAGTTCAAACCAATGGCCACGCACTTGCTGATATTGGCCACCGGGCAGCCCATGCGCGGGTTGCCTTTGACGGCGGGCAGCTTGGCGGTGTTGGCTTTGGCAATCTTTTTCAGCGCAGCCGCACCCAGCTGGGCGGGGCCAATGTCGGGCACCACACTGCTGAGGTCGCGCAACACGCCTTGCGTGTCGATGAGGCCGGGTTTTTCTTTGCCGGGGTTGCCGTAGCGAACGAGTTTCATAAAGCTCCTGGTTGGTTGTGGGGAAGGGGGAGAAAGCGGACTTGACCGGACGCAGAGGGCGCAAAGGTTACGCAAAGGACGCAAAAAAATACAAAAGAAAATTCGTATTTTTTTTGGTTTTCTTTTGCGTCCTTTGCGTAGTTTTAGCGTCCTCTGCGTCCGGTATTTTTCTTCTCGTATTTTAAGAGTTAATAGGTCGCGCGGCCACCGGACAAATCAAACACCGCGCCGGTAGAAAACGAGCAGTCTTCGGTACACAGCCAGGCTACCATGGCGGCAATCTCGTTCACTTCGCCAAAGCGGGCCATCGGAATTTTGGACAGCATGAAGTCGATGTGGGCTTGCGTCATCTGGTCAAACATCGCCGTCTTCACCGCTGCGGGTGTCACGCAGTTGACGCGCACGCCCGTGGTGGCCAGCTCTTTGCCCAGCGACTTGGTCAACGCGATGACCGCAGCCTTGCTGGCACTGTAGGCGCTGGCGTTGGGGTTGCCTTCTTTGCCTGCAACCGAGGCGATGTTGACGATGCGCCCGTAGTTACGCTGGCGCATGAAGGGCGACAGCGCGCGGCAGCAGTAGAACAGGCCATGCACGTTGATGTCGAACACGCTTTTCCAGTCGTCTACCGGGTACTCGGCCAGGGGCATATTGGGGCCGGTAATGCCTGCACTGTTGACCAAAACATCTACCGGCGCATGCTGCTCGCTGGCAGCAGCGGCGTGCGCTACGTCGGCGTGGTCTGCCACATTCACGCGCACGGTGTGCACGCTGGTGCCCAGCAGGTCTTTGGCCTTTTGCAGCGCGGCATCGTCCCGGTCCCACAGCGTGAGGCGCGCGCCTGAGGCCAGCATGCGCTGGGCAATGGCCAGGCCGATGCCCGAGGCACCGCCGGTGACCACGGCGTGGCGGTTTTTTAAATCCAGCTGGTTCATATCGTCATGCCTCCGTCCACGGCAAACACCTGACCGGTGGCAAACACCGACTCGTCGCTGGCCAAATACACGACGATAGGCGCAATCTCTGGTGCCTGCGCCAGGCGGCCCATGGGCTGGCGCGCGACAAAGTTTTTACGCGCCTCCACCGGGTCGGCGTAGCTGTTAATCCTGTCGCCCAGTGAGGGTGTGTCTACCGTGCCGGGGGCGATGGCATTGCAGCGAATACCCTGGCCGACAAAATCTGCCGCGACGGACTTGGTCAGCCCCACCACCGCAGCCTTGCTGGCACCGTAGGCAAAGCGGTTGGGCAAGCCCTTCAAGCTGCCGCACACGCTGGCCATGTTGATGATGCTGCCGCCGCCCTGGGCCAGCATCTTGGGCAGCGCGGCCTGGATCATCCAGAACTGGGCGCGCACATTGAGGTTGAAGGCAAAGTTCCAGTCCTCGTCGGTGGCTTGCAAAATGCTGCCGTTGTGCACGAAGCCTGCGCAGTTGAACAGCACGTTGAGCGCGGGCGTGGCTTGCATCACCTTTTGGATGGCCGCTTTATCCAGCACGTCCAGCACCTGGGTGCGCACATTCGCTACGCCTTGGTAGCTTTGCAGTAAAGCCGGGTTGATGTCGGTGGCAATCACCTGCGCGCCCTCGCGCGCCATGGCCAGCGCGCAGGCCTGGCCGATGCCTTGCCCGGCGGCGGTGATGAGGGCGGTTTTACCTTGGAGTCTCATAGCGGTCAGTGGTGATTTAGAGCAATGCATATCATAGTACCATTAGGATCGGCAGCCGCAGCACGCGCCTCGGTGGGCCACCCTCTTAGTGAACACGACTTACCCCTATGCATGCATTTATCCAGCTCCATCCTGCCGATGACGTAGTGATTGCGCGCGCGCAAATTGTCGGCGGCACGCAGCTTAACGCCATCACCACACGCGGGTTGATTCCGGCAGGGCACAAGGTGGCCGTGCACGCCATAGCCGTCGGTGCGCCAGTGCGCCGCTACAACCAGATCATTGGCTTTGCAACCAAGCCCATCGCGGCGGGTGAGCATGTGCATACGCACAACCTGGGCATGGGCGAGAACAAGGGCGACTTTGCCCGCGACTATGCCTTTGGGGCCGATGTGAAGCCTGCCGCGCCGCTGCGCGAGGCCCGCTTCATGGGCATCCAGCGCCCGGACGGCCGGGTGGCGACACGCAACTACATTGGCATCCTCTCCAGCGTCAATTGTTCGGCCACGGCCGCGCGCGCTATTGCCGACCATTTCAGTCGGCAGACCCATCCGGCGGCCCTGGCCGGGTTTGACAACGTAGACGGTGTAGTGGCCTTGACCCACGGCACTGGCTGCGGCATGGACACCGAAGGCACGGGCATGCAGATCTTGCAGCGCACGCTGGCGGGCTACGCCACGCATGCCAACTTTGCCGGCATCTTGGTGGTGGGGCTGGGCTGCGAGTCCAACCAGATCAATGCCTGGCTGGCCCACAGCAGCCTGCGCGAAGGGGAAACCTTAAAAGTATTCAGCATCCAGGACACGGGTGGTACGCGCAAGACGGTAGACAAAGGCATTGCATTGGTCAAAGGCATGCTGCCCGCTGCCAACGCCGTCCAGCGCACGCCGTGCAGTGCGGCGCACATCACCATTGGCCTGCAATGCGGCGGCAGCGACGGCTACAGCGGTATCAGCGCCAACCCGGCGCTGGGCGTGGCGGTGGACTTGCTGGTGGCGCATGGCGGCACGGCCATCTTGAGCGAGACACCCGAGATTTACGGTGCCGAGCATTTGCTGACCCGCCGCGCCGTGCGCCGCGAGGTGGGCGAGAAACTGATTGAGCGCATCAAATGGTGGGAGCATTACACCGCCATCAACGAGGGCGAGATGAACAACAACCCTTCCCCCGGCAACAAGGCGGGTGGGCTCACCACGATTTTAGAAAAATCCCTGGGCGCTGTGGCCAAAGGCGGCACCAGCAACTTGCAGGCCGTGGTCGAGTATGCGCAAACCGTGAAAGACAAAGGCTTCATCTACATGGACACCCCCGGCTACGACCCGGTCAGCGCCACTGGCCAGGTGGCAGGTGGTGCCAACCTGATCTGCTTTACCACCGGGCGCGGCAGCGCCTATGGCTGCGCGCCCTCGCCGTCCCTCAAACTGGCCACCAACACGGCGCTGTGGCAACGCCAGGAGGAGGACATGGACATCAACTGCGGCGAGATCATCGACGGCACCGCCACGGTGCAGGAGATGGGGCAACGTATTTTTGACCTAGTGCTGGCCACCGCATCGGGCGCGCAGTCCAAAAGCGAAAAGCACGGCTATGGGCAAAACGAGTTTGTGCCCTGGCAAGTGGGCGCGGTGATGTGATGCCAGCGATGTGATGCAACCCTTTAGCACCTGAAATAGTATGTCAATAATCATTCAAGCCCAATCATTATCAGCGCAAGCAGCTAGTATTTTTATAGCAGCAGGTAGCACCGCGCAAGAAGCCCAGCAAGTGGCCGACAACCTGGTGATGGCCAATTTGAGCGGCCACGACTCGCACGGCGTGGGCATGATCGCCCGCTACATCGACGCAGTACTGGAAGGCGGCCTGCAGCCCAACACGGGCGCGAAGGTGCTGCTGGACATTGGCAGCATGCTCAGCCTAGATGGCCAGCGCGGCTACGGCCAGGTGGTGGGCGCGCAGGCCATGCAGCTGGGCATCGCGCGCGCCAAAGCGCACGGTAGCTGCATCATGACCCTGGCCAACGCACACCATCTGGGGCGCATTGGCCACTGGGCCGAAATGGCGGTAGCGCAGGGCTTGGTGGCGCTGCATTTTGTCAACGTGCTGTCGCGCCCCGTGGTCGCCGCGTATGGCGGCACCGACGGGCGCTTTGGCACCAACCCTTGCTGTATTGGCATACCACTCCAGCGTCCGCCATCGAGCGACGCCGGGCCGCCCCAAGGCGCGAGGGCCCCCTCGGGGGGCAGCGCAGTACACGCAGTGACAAGCGTGGGGGCCCCTTTCATCCTCGACTTTGCCACCAGCCGCGTGGCCCAAGGCAAGATGCGCGTGGCCCACAACGAGGGGCGGCGGGTGGAGCCGGGCTTTTTGATCGACGCGCAGGGCAGGCCCACCACCGACCCCGGCGTGGTGGTGGTAGCGCAGCCCAACGCGCAAGGCGTGATCGACCCCGCCAATACTCTGCTGGGCGCGCTGCTGGCATTTGGGGAACACAAAGGCTCCGGGCTGGCCGTAGCATGTGAGTTACTAGGCGGTGCTTTAACCGGCGGTGGCACCTGGCACCGCCCGGCAGATGCCCGGCGCGCCGTGCTCAACGGCATGCTGACCGTGCTGATTGACCCCGCCAAGCTGGGCACACAAAGCGCATTTGAAGCTGAGGCGACGGCCTTTGTAGACTGGCTCAAAGCCAGCCCACCGCAAACCGGCTTTGATGCCGTGCAAATAGGCGGCGAGCCCGAGCGCGCTTACCGCGTGCAACGTGAGCGTGAGGGCATCACCATTGATACGACGACTTGGCAAGAGATTGTGGCTGCAGGCCGCAAGGTGGGCGTAGAACTGGCTGCGTAAGCTGCCTGCCTCTTTACGCGTGCTCCGCAGTGCCTAGCTTGGCTCACTCTTACCAATGAAATACGGCTCTAGCCCAATAAAATATAGCGTAAACAGCTATGTATTTTATAGCGTGTTGGTTTGTTCTGTTGCTGTGTGTGGAACAGCCCGTAGCAAAGCGTTTGTGCCTTGATTACCTTGGACGGGCGACGGGACATGTTGCTTGCAAGTTGCAGCAAAACACACGCAGCCTGGCTTGTGTAGTTGTCCAGCGCAGTACGACGCGCCTTTGCTGCAACTTGCAATCAACACGCTCCCATCGCTTCACCCTGGTGAATTTGGTAGGGTGAAGGCACGCTCGGCTGGGGTTTGTACGGTTCGCAGAAGAGTGGATTTAGTGTGGCTTAACGTTGGCGCTGTACGGCGCGCAGCACGCGCCGCGAAGCGGCAACCTGTTAAGAGTCTCTTGCAACTGCATATCGTTCTTCTTCGTTGGTAACGCTGGATTTGGCGCGCCTCGTACGGACAAAATCAAGCGTAAATAGGACGACCAGCAGTACGTACAGTGTGCCAGGCCGCCACGGCGAAAATAGCGATGCGACGATCACTATCAAAATAGTTATTCCGATCTCGATCGGCGTGCGCTCCAGGATTTGTCTGTCTCTAAGAAACTTTCCACAATGCGGATACGTTGACTTAAATCCTTGTGGTACATACCACTTGGCTTTTGGCGGCCACAATGCAAATACCGCTGAATCGAACCGGCAACTACAACTTGGGCAGCCGTACTTTCCAATGTTCGGGTCTACATTTTTCGGTAAAAACTCAGGTTCGCAAACCAAGCAAATCGAGTCCGAGCTGACCAATGAGGCACCGCAATTGGAACAACGAAATGCGTGATCTGTCATGGCACTCTTAACGAATGTAGACCGCAAAACCTGCGGTCTACTAATGGGGTTGCAATCTAATCTGGGCATCAAATACTCCTGAAAGTAGCTTGCAGAATAGGTTTCAAGCGATCATACTGTTTATTCAAGCAGTTATAAAATTTCTATGAAACCCGGCAGCGCCGTATCTTCATGAGTGCTGTTTTCAATGCGCATTAGCGAGCGTGTTGCGCACATGTACTAGAGTCTAAGGCGTGCATAGTGTGTCTGCCTAGAGCAGTTAAAGTTTGCATTGGATATGAGCGCAGCTAGATTTCAGAGGTTTAGTGAGCTTGGCGCTTTCATGGGTACTTAGGCTTGTAGACCAATGAAATATAGCGCAAGCAGCTCACCTTTTGATAGTGAGTGGTTGGAAGAAGAGTCCATTACCTGCGCATGAAATCGCGCGCCACACATGCCAGCAAGCGGTGATGGAGCGTGGTTGTGATGAAAATCTGGAGAAAGGCGCGGCGGGGTCTGGTGATGACTACATGCGGTGGCCGCGTGTTTTCGTAAGATTTTGCAGCGCAACTTCCTCCATCGCCGCAGCTCACGGTCCTCGCCGATTACTCTTCAAAAGACCCAAGACAACCCAAGTGCATCCAAATGAGCGACGCTTACCAAGATAATAGGCCTCTAGCCCAATAAAGTAGTGCGTAAGCAGCTACCAAAATAGTAGCAAGTCTAACTATAGCAGCACCGCCAGACTGGCTTCCAGATGCTCGGTTGGCATGCGTTTAAAGCCTGAGCGGGCAAAGCGCTGCAGGCGGCCAATGCAAAAGGCGGTGAGGGTGGAGGCACGGGCTTGTGCGTCCACCGTCGGCGTGGCCGAACCCGCCGTGCCAGCGGCCTCGCGCAGGGACTGCTTGAAGGCGGCTTCCAGCTTGTCAAATAGCTGGTTCATGCGCTGGTGCAAGCGCTCGTTTTCAAACACCAGGGCATCGCCCACCATCACCCGCGCCATGCCGGGGTTCTTCTCGCCAAACTGCAGCAGCATGCTGATGATTTTGCCGATGCGCGGGCCCGGCTGGCTCTCGCGTTCAGAAATCTGGTTGACCAGGCCAAAGACGGTTTGCTCGACAAACTCGATCAAGCCCTCAAACATCTGCGCCTTGCTGGCAAAGTGGCGGTACAGCGCGGCTTCGGACACATCCAGCTTGGCGGCCAGGGCGGCGGTGGTCACGCGCTCGGCACCGGGCTGCTCCAGCATGGTGGCCAGGGCCTGCAAGATCTGGATACGCCGTTCGCCGGGCTTGGGGCGTTTGCGGGTGTTGCCCTCGTGAGGGGCTGGATCAACGTGGTCGGGAGAGTGGGTAGTTACATCAGGCATGGCATAAGGCTCTTTTGCAACGATTCTCTCACAGTGCCCAGTCTGTATCCGTTTTCTGCCTAAGCTCACCGCGTTTTCACATTCGCAATGACTATCAGTTCACAAAGTGGTAAAAGAAAAAACCATCTCGTACCGGGTGCTCTTGCGTCACATGCTCAATCAGGTGAAAGCCATGTAAACGGTTGAGCAAAATTTCTGCGTCATGGCGATTGAGTTTATAGGTGGAGCTCAGTACGTCAACCGCTTCTGAGCCAATAAAGCTGGCGGGGTAGTTTTTGCCGTGGTACAGCCGGTCACGCACCTCCACCCCTTGGGCGGAGCTGAGCATATGCATCGCGTCGTCCAGCGGGATGCGCTCGACAGTAGTGGAAATATCTGTACGATAAAAGAAAGGCTCATTGGCGAAAGCATGCTCGTAGGTCACATGGTGCAGCATGCCCAGTGTTTGCAATGCCAGGCCCAGCTTGATTGCCTTATCTTGGTTTACAGCATACTGCCTGGCCAGCCATGCCACGGCTTCAGTGCCGATGAAGCAACTGGGATACGACTTGAGGTGGTATGTTCGGTTAAGTGCTTTGACATTGCTGGCTAGCGCTGCACACAGCGCTTCGGCGCTCAACCCGGTGCTTGTGCGGATCAGGCCGCGCGCAGTGGCGGGATCGGGTTTGATCTGCATGGCGCTGAAATAACGCGTGAGTATGTCGCCCTTGATGGGTGCTATTGCAACTTGTGTCGCCACCCAGCTGAGCAGCGCCAAGTGTTCTGTAGCCAGGCTTGAACCATCGAGCTGGGCTGTCAAATCGGCAAACCCCAGCGTCTGTACCCAGGCGCGCTCGGACTGCCATAGACCCCGCTGGGGGCGGATGAGGGTAACGCGCTTGCGCGTCTCCGTTTGGGGTAGCAGAGCTGCCAGCGCTGGTAGATGCGCTGCCGTCGGTTGTATGTTCTCCAAGTCAACGATGGCTACTGTGCGTGAATCGGCATGCAAGGTGCGCGCCAGCTTGCTAAGTTCGCTTTGGCTGGGCAAGATGTCTTGTGGCAGTACATTCATGGCCATCATCGCCCCGCGCACAGCGTTGCGCGCATCGCCTGATGGCATACAGATGAAAGCGGTGGGCGCGTTGGACTGGCTCATGGTGTGACTCGCTGGGTGCTTGGTAATAGAGAACTGTGAGACCAGTGCTAGCAAAGCTAGTGCTCACAGCACGAATTACAGGTTTGTCGTCGAAGACGACATGACCTTACAAGTAGTGCGATCAATCGAGCATTCAGCAAAAAATTCGCATGCCAAACACCCATTCCAGCGTCACCGCCCGAAGCAGCTCAGCGAAATGTTCGAGGAAAAAATTAAATCAGATTAAATTCAATCCTTGGCAGACGAGAAAGCTCGAATATTTCAATGTGAACGAATCATCGTTCCATAGGCCTGGTCAGTCAAAATCTCCAGCAGCATGGCGTGCGGCACGCGGCCGTCCACAATATGCACGGCATTCACGCCACTCTTGGCAGCGTCCAGCGCGCCCGCAATTTTAGGCAGCATGCCACCCGAGATGGTGCCGTCCAGCACCAGCTCGTCAATTTGCCTGGCGGTTAAATCTACCAACAGCTTGCCTTGCTTGTCCAGCACGCCGCTGATGTTGGTCAGCATCATCAGCTTCTCGGCTCTTAAAACAGTCGCCAACTTGGCTGCCACCACATCGGCATTGATGTTGTAGCTCTCGTTGTTCTCGCCAAAGCCAATCGGGCTGATGACCGGAATAAAGGCATCGTCTTGCAGTGCCTTGACCACGCTGGGGTCAATGGATTCAATCTCGCCCACCTGGCCTACGTCGTGCTCGATGCTGGGGTCTTTGGTGTCCAGCAGTTTGAGTTTTTTGGCGCGAATTAATCCGCCGTCGCGCCCCGTGAGGCCCACGGCCTTGCCGCCTGCGGCATTGATTAAGCCCACAATGTCCTGCTGTACCTCGCCGGCCAGCACCCATTCCACCACCTCCATGGTCTCGGCATCGGTGACGCGCATGCCCTGGATGAACTGGCCTGTTTTGCCCAGGCGTTTGAGGGCTGTTTCAATCTGCGGCCCACCGCCATGCACTACCACCGGGTTCATGCCCACCAGTTTAAGCAGCACCACGTCTTCGGCAAAGTCGGCTTGCAAGGCCGGGTCGGTCATGGCGTTGCCGCCGTATTTGATGACCAGGGTTTTGCCATGGAAGCGGCGGATATAGGGCAGCGCCTGCGCCAGTATCTCGGCCTTGTCGCGCGGCGAGATGTGGGACTGGTTGACGGGCTCTGAGGGCGATGGCGCGGTAGACATGGATGGTAGGGGGGGGTTGAGAGAGAAAATTAACGCAGGCGCTTGACCAGGCTGGAGGTGTCCCAGCGCTTGCCACCCATTTGTTGCACATCGGCATAAAACTGGTCTACCAGCGCGGTGACGGGTAGGCGCGCGCTGTTGCGCTTGGCTTCATCCAGCACCAGGCCCAGGTCTTTGCGCATCCAGTCCACGGCAAAGCCAAAATCAAACTTGTCGGCCACCATGGTCTTGCCACGGTTGTCCAGTTGCCAGCTTTGGGCAGCCCCCTTGCCGATCACGTCCAGCACCAAGTTCACGTCCAGCCCAGCTTTTTGGCCAAAGGCAATCGCTTCGCTCAGGCCTTGCACCAGGCCGGCGATGCAGATTTGGTTAACCATCTTGGTCAGCTGCCCCGCGCCCGCCTCGCCCATGCGGGTGAAGGCCCGCGCGAAGGCCATGGCCGTGGGCTGGGCGGCATCAAACGCTGCTTGATCGCCACCGCACATGACGGTGAGCATGCCGTTTTGCGCGCCCGCCTGGCCACCGGATACGGGGGCATCAACAAACTGCAAGCCCGCTGCCTTGGCCGCTGCGTACAGCTCGCGGGCAATGTTGGCGGAGGCGGTGGTGTGGTCTACCAAAACCGCGCCTTTTTTCATGCCAGCCAGCGCGCCATCCGCGCCCAGCACCACGCTGCGCAGGTCATCGTCATTGCCGACACAGCAAAACACCAGGTCAGCATCCTTGACCGCAGCTTTCGGCGTTAAACCGTGTGTAGCCCCCGCAAATTCAGCGCAAAACGCTACTGATTTAGTAGCGGTTCGGTTGTAGACAGCGACCGCATGGCCAGCCTTGGCCAGGTGCCCGGCCATGGGATAGCCCATGACACCCAGGCCCAGGAAGGCGACTTTTTTCGCGGGAGAGGGATCGTAGGTTTTTGCGTTGATCGAGGACATGGTAGTAAAGGATGAAAATGAAAAAGGTGGTTCCTGATGCGTAGGCCCACCACAGCGAGCCGGACGAGCGGGTTTACATAATCGCCAGATGCTCGGTGCCAGCCGCCAAGTCGGTGGTTTTGGCGCGCTGCGAGTTGAGTTTGATTTGCAGCCGCAGGTCATTGACCGAGTCGGCGTTGCGCAGGGCATCTTCAAAGGTGATTTTGTTGTTTTCAAAGCCGTCAAACAGTGCCTGGTCAAAGGTCTGCATGCCCAGGTTGCGGCTTTTCTTCATGATCTCCTTGATCTCGCCCACATCGCCTTTGAAGATCAAGTCTGAAATCAGCGGCGTGTTGAGCATGATCTCGACCGCTGCAAAACGTCCTTTACCGTCCTGGTTAGGCACCAATCGCTGCGAGACCATGGCACGCAGGTTGAGTGACAAATCCATCAGCAACTGGGTGCGCCGCTCTTCGGGGAAGAAGTTGATGATGCGGTCCAGCGCCTGGTTGGCGCTGTTGGCGTGCAGGGTACACATGCACAGGTGGCCGGTCTCGGCAAAGGCCACGGCGTGCTCCATGGTTTCGCGGTCACGCACCTCGCCCATCAAAATCACGTCGGGGGCTTGGCGCAGGGTGTTCTTCAGCGCCGCCTCCCAGCTGTCGGTATCCAGGCCCACTTCGCGCTGCGTGACTACGCAGTTTTTATGCGGGTGCACAAACTCCACCGGGTCTTCGATGGTGATGATGTGACCAAAGGAGTTTTCGTTGCGGTGGTCCACCATGGCGGCCAGCGAGGTGGATTTGCCCGAGCCCGTGGCTCCCACCAATATCACCAAACCGCGCTTGGTCATGGTCACATCTTTGAGTATCGGTGGCAGACCCAGGGCATCAATGGTGGGTAAGGTGGCAGGGATGGTACGCATGACCATGCCAACCTTGCCCTGCTGGATAAATGCGTTCACGCGAAAGCGCCCCACCCCCGGCGGAGCCACGGCAAAGTTACACTCCTTGGTGCGCTCAAACTCGGCCGCCTGTTTGTCGTTCATGATCGAACGCGCCAGCGCCATGGTGTGCGCAGCCGACAGCGGTTGTGGTGACACCTTGGTAACCTTGCCATCGACCTTGATGGCGGGAGGAAAGTCACCCGTAATAAACAAATCGCTGCCGTTGCGGCTGATCATGAGTTTGAGCAAGTCATTGATAAACTTACTCGCTTGGTCGCGCTCCATAGTGCGCCGCCTTTCTGATTGACCACAAACCGCAAGTGCGGTTTGTTTGTGGTTTTAAATACTTGAAAAATACGCCGGGCCACCCCAAGTAATTTTCACTAATTAAACCGGATAAAAGTATCGTGCGCAGCGCAGCGGAGCGAAACTTTTATCCGAATTTATCCGACAAAGTTTTCCGGAATCTTGGCCTTGCCACGCGCCTCTGCGGGGGAAATCATATTGCGTTTCACCAAATCGGTCAGGTTCTGGTCCAGCGTCTGCATGCCCACGCTGTTACCGGTCTGGATGGACGAATACATTTGCGCCACCTTGGCCTCGCGGATCAGGTTGCGGATGGCGCTGGTGGCCAGCATGATCTCGTGCGCGGCCACGCGGCCGGTGCCGTCTTTGGTCTTGCACAGGGTCTGGGAAATCACCGCCTGTAGCGACTCGGACAGCATGGCACGCACCATTTCTTTTTCGTCCGCCGGGAACACGTCAATGATCCGGTCAATGGTTTTGGCAGCGCTGGAGGTGTGCAGCGTGCCGAACACCAAGTGTCCAGTCTCGGCTGCCGTCATAGCCAGGCGGATGGTCTCCAGGTCGCGCATCTCACCCACAAGAATAGCGTCCGGGTCTTCTCGCAAGGCTGACTTGAGGGCGGCGGCGAAGCTGAGCGTCATGGGTCCTACCTCGCGCTGGTTAATCAGGCACTTTTTAGACTCGTGCACAAATTCGATCGGGTCTTCCACGGTGAGAATGTGGCCGTATTCCGTTTCGTTCAGGTGGTTGACCATGGCCGCCAGTGTGGTGGACTTGCCCGAGCCGGTGGGGCCGGTGACTAGCACCAGGCCGCGCGGCTTCATGGCCAGATCGCCAAAAATTTTGGGCGCATTGAGCTGCTCCAGCGACAAAATTTTGGACGGGATGGTCCGAAACACGGCTGCCGCGCCCCGGTTTTGGTTAAAAGCGTTGACCCGAAAACGCGCCAGGCCTTCAATTTCAAAGGAGAAGTCGATCTCCAGAAACTCCTCGTATTGCTTGCGCTGCGCATCGTTCATGATGTCATACACCATGGCGTGCACCTGCTTGTGATCCAGCGGGTCGACGTTGATGCGGCGCACGTCGCCGTGCACGCGGATCATCGGTGGCAAACCCGCAGACAGGTGTAAGTCGGAGGCTTTATTTTTGACGCTAAATGCAAGGAGTTGGGTAATGTCCATAATAGTGGCAGGCAAGTGGATGAATAACGATGGGTTCTGGCAACAATAGACGCATTATGGGCACGATTTACGACAATCTCAAACAGGTACGCGCGCAGATAGCGGCTTCTTGCACGGATGCTGGGCGAAATCCCCACGATGTTACCTTGTTGGCCGTGTGTAAAACCTGGGACAGCGCAGCCGTGAGGGAGGCTTATGCCGCCGGGCAACGCGCGTTTGGTGAAAATTATGTACAGGAAGCGGTGGAGAAAATCGCCCAGTTGGTCGATCTGCCAGACATTGAATGGCACATGATCGGGCCGATCCAGAGCAATAAAACCCGGGTGGTGGCCGAACAATTTGCCTGGGTGCACAGCATAGACCGCCTCAAAATTGCGCAGCGCCTGAGCGAGCAGCGGCCTGCGCATTTGGCACCCATGCAGGTCTGTATTCAGGTCAATATTGATGAGGGCATGAATAAATCCGGTGTGCCGGCGGTAGCCGCAGCGCAGTTGTCTGCGCAGATCGCCCAACTGCCCCGTTTGCGACTGCGCGGCATCATGGTGATCCCCGAACCTACTATAAACTTAATAGCTGCTCACGCAATATTTAAAAGGGCTGCGAACCTATTTAATACTCTAAAAGAGGTGCATCCGGGGCTGGACACGCTGTCCATGGGGATGAGCGCAGACATGCCAGCGGCCATTGCAGCGGGCAGTACTTTGCTGCGTGTGGGAACGGCCATCTTTGGCACCCGAGCTGTGCCTAGCCCAGACTTGAAGGCCGCGCTAGCGGACAACCCGCCTGCGCAGGATCTTGGGTAGCCAGGCGCTCCAGCGTTCGAGCATGGTGGCGTTGTGTTTTTCAGGGCGGATGGAGCGCGTGAGTGCCAGGCAGGCCAAGGCACGCAGCAGGGCAGGGCGAGACATGCGCAGGCTGGTTTGCAGCTCATCAGCCGTGCGAGAGCGGGTATCGAGTGCACGCAAAATTGCTACGCAATGGTCGCCCAGCTCACGCTCGCTCAGCTGGGTAATGCGGCGGTGGGTGAGAGATTCGCGCAGGTAGGAGCTGGGCAAAATTTTGTCTAGTAGCTCCTGTGGGCAGCGTTTGGCAAATTCCCACAACAGTTGCTCCAGGGGCAATACATCAAACTGGGCGGCAGCAAAAGCGTTTGTTTGCGGCACCGGCAGGGTGGCAGCCGTTTCAATCTGGTCGATATGGGCGCTGCCTGACAAATGCACCTGCCAATGCAGGGGTTCGATAACGGCTATCAAAGTAGCAGCATCTATCACATGCAAATTATGGGTTTGCCAGCGTTTTCTCTCTAGCCATGCATGTCGACCCAGCGCGTACATGACACGCAGGCCGATCAATTGCTCTTGCACGCTGTACAAGCCCAGGCGCAACTCCTCCAGTACCATCGGAAACTGCAAGGCCGGCAGGTAGCTAGAATCGAGCGTGCCACGGTCCGTGTCGGGGGCATTGCCCAGTAGGCACACCGGCTGGTTTTTGTAATAACCCTCTTCGCTCAAATAGATGTGCGCATGCTCATAGGTGCTGTTGAGCGTGGAGGGTGACTGCAGGCTATCGTTTAGCTGCGGACGGGTGGGTTGTGCTCCTACCACCACATTCGCGCGGTGCGCCAGATATACGTCAGCCTGTACCCCCACAGGGGCCAAACGCCAGCGCACCTTCTCACCCAACTGCTGTGCCGCTTGCATTAAACGCAATGAGTCAGCCGCATCCAGCCCAATCGGGCGGATGAAAACCAGGGGCGCGTCAGAGCCGTATAACTCGGAATCCAAGTTAACTTCCTCAGAAGGTGGGTGGGCGCGCCAGTCCGGCGCGCAGGCAGGGAATTAACCGCCTTTTTTGGCGCGTTTGCCAGCGTTCTTTTTATTGCGGGTCGCGGTGCCGCGCTCCAAGCTGCGCTTTTGACCACGGCTTACTGGCATCGTCACTCCATTGGGGAGTACTGGTTTAGGGGCGCGTTTGCGGTCGGCTTCGGTTCTGATTTTGTCGGCCATGGATGGCTCCAGTAAAAAGTTAATCTAACCCCAGATTAAGCCACAAAGTGAACCGGCGATGGTAAGCCAACGGCTTTATCTCGCCCTGTGCCCCAAACAGGCACAGGGAAAAATGCATATCCGCACCCACCCAGGCTCCTGCGTGCAATGGCAACTAAGGCTTGTTTGCCAGCACCGCCATGGTGATGCGGCTGGCACAGGTGATCTCACCTGCATCATTAAAAATATCTATTTGCCACACCTGAGTGCTGCGGCCAATATGTACGGGGCGGGTAATGCCCGTCACGTAGCCGCTGGTGGCACCGCGCAAGTGGTTGGCGTTGATGTCCAGGCCCACGGCGCGAAAACCTTCGGGACAGGCATAGTAAGCACCGCAAGAGCCCAAAGTTTCGGCCAGTACCACGCTTACCCCGCCATGCAGCAGACCATAGGGTTGGCGGGTGCGCTCGTTGACGGGGATGCGGGCCTTGATGTAGTCGTCACCCACCTCCAAAAACTCCATCCCCAAAAACTCTGTGGCGGTGTTTTCATGGCTTGCTGCAAGGAGAGCGGGCGTGATGGGTTTTTTCCAGATGTTCATACGTTGCATCCTACCGCAAGGCCTTGTCCGTGTATAAAAAAGGTTGGCACAAAAAAAGGCCGACAATGCGGCCTTTTGGCAAACGCGAAACCTACTTATGCCATGGCAACTGCGCGTTTGGCGGCGGCAAAGTGGTGGTTTTGCAGCTTGGTTTTGTGACGATTGACTTGGCGATCCAGCTTGTCCACCAATTCGTCCACGGCGGCATACAGGTCGGCGTGGCTGCTTTCGGCAAACATGTCGTTGCCCTTCACATGGATGTTGCACTCCGCTCGTTGGCGGCCTAGTTTTTCCTTTTGTTTTTCAATGCTGAGCAGGACTTTAATATCGACGACCTGGTCAAAATGGCGGGATATTCGATCAAGTTTGTTGGTCACATAAGAGCGTAGGGCGGGGGTTACATCAAGGTGGTGACCACTGATCGTTAAATTCATAGGAAGACTCCTTTTTCTCTCGTTGCAAAACGTTTTAAACAGCGTGGCGTGCTATCCAAAACACCTAAAAAACTCAGAAATGACCCTTGGATCCACTATGCGCTCAAACTGCGTGTCATGCAATCTTGCAATGCAACAAAAAGCAAGTGTTTCGCGAGATGAGGCGTTTAACGCATTGATTTTGTTGAATAAAATTTCAAAAATTATTTTTTAAAGCAGCGCTGTGCAACGCCACTATTTTGGTGTCCGGGGTGCACCATGGAGAAACAGTTTGCCAGCCAGCCAGATGCTCAGCAGCGTGGCCGAGATACCCACCAAGGCATTGCCCCCGTAGTGCTGCACCAGGCCATTTGCATCACGGTTGATGATCAGGCCACCGACAAACGCCGCTAAGCCCATCGACGCAGATTGCACGGCAGAATTGAGCGCCATATACGTACCGCGTAACTGAGGATTGCCCGCAGCAGAGACGATGGCCATGCCCGGTGTCATTCGGCCACTCATGCAAATAAAAAAGCTGGTTGATACCGCCAGGATGCCCCAGAGGCCCCAAGTCGCGCTCTGGGTCACCAAACCCATTGGCAACATGGTGACCAGGGCAACGCGACGAAACATCTGCGCCTTGCCCAGTTTGTCCGTCATACGACCTATCCAGCGCGCGGTCACCAAAGTGGCCGCGCCACCACAGAGGTAAATGTAGGGAATTTCTTTGTCAGTCAAACCTCCGTTGGTCATTGAGTAAATGGCAATATAGGGAATGACAGTAAAGCCCGCGAACATCAGCAGCGCAGAGAACAAGAACGCTTTTTGATGGTTGCGGTCGATCAGAACTTGCCGGATATTCTCCAGCGCCGATTGCGGTTCACTTTGCACATGCGCATTGAGTGCAGGCATAGTGCACCAAGCAGTCACCCCAAGCAATGCGCACACCATGGCGATGGCATAAAACGGTGCGTGCCAGCCGGAGTGCGCTGCCAAAAACAAACTGATCGGTACGCCAGCCACCGTTGCCAGTGAAAACGACGACATCACCACCGCCATGGCGCGGCCACGCCTGTCGTACGGCACCACGTCAGCCACAATGGTTTGTGACAGAGCGGAAAGTACGCCGCCAAAGGCCCCCGCTGCAACGCGCGCTGCCATCAAACTGTCGTAAGTAGGTGCCAGGCCGCAAGCCAATGTGGCCAAGGCAAATAACAGGTACAGGGTTAGCAGCAGTTTTTTACGCCCAAAGCGATCCACATACAACGAAGACAGCAAACCTGAAGCGCCCGCCGCCAGGGTATAGGCCGATACCAGCAGACCAAACTGCGCGTCGTTGATTTCAAATAGCTTGATGAACTGGGGCCCCAGTGGCATCATCACCATGAAATCCACGATATGGGTAAATTGGATGCCCGCCAGAGTAATCAAGAGCCAGCGTTCGCGCTGCGGTGTGAGTGGAGTGGACATGTAAAAATAGCAGTTAACCAAGCACTTTACTCCAATGTCCCTATCTACCATCATCCATGCGGGATTAGTTCGCCCCAGCAAGCCGCGTACCGCTTTGGTGCTGATGGGGGGCGGCGCGCGAACAGCCTACCAGGCGGGCGTATTGCAAGCCTTGGCCGATATGTTGCGTTTGCAAGATGCGGGCAGTACTGCCACTGCCATGCCACAGAGTTTTCCGTTTCAGATATTGCTGGGTACCTCTGCAGGCGCGCTCAACGCCAGTTTTTTAGCTGCACGTGCCACCCAGGGACTGGCGGCGATGGATGCGTTGGCGCAGTTTTGGCGCGGCCTGCGCTCTCAGCACGTCTACCGGCTGGAGGTGTCGCCTTGGGTGCGCTGGTCAAAAATTGCGGCGGCCTGGAGTCTGTCCAAACAAGTGCGTGGTCAGGGTGCCTTGCTCAACAACATGCCCATGGTCGACACTTTGCACAAAGCCATTGCACTGGACGGCATCGAGGCGGCTTTGAATCACAAAATACTGCATGCCCTGGCGGTCACGGCTTCCAGCTACAGCAGTGGCGTGCACTGGACTTTTTGCCATACGGCCCGCAACGAACGCATGCAGGCCTGGTCGCGTCCCGGCAGGCGATCAGAAGCAGGGCCCATCACGATAGAGCATTTGATGGCATCCAGCGCTATTCCCTTCATCTTCCCAGCCACGCCATTGTGGGTGGATGGTGGGCGTGAGTTTTTCGGTGATGGCTCAATGCGGCAAACCTCGCCGCTGTCGCCTGCAATGCATTTGGGGGCGCATAAGATTTTGTCGATTGGTGTTGGGCAGCCCCAGCGCAGCAGTTTTGCTGGCGCCGGGCCAGACAGCAAGACGCAAGCCCCCAGCTTGGGCGGTATTGTGGGCCATGCTATGGCCAGCGTCTTTCACGATACGCTGCAAGGCGATGTGGAGCAAGCCCAGCGTATGAACGAGACACTCAAGCAATTACCACGCGAGGTTGCGGCCGTAGTGCCCTACCGAGCTGTGCAGGTGATGAGTCTGCAGCCCAGCGAATCGCTGGACGATATTGCCCAACGTTTTGTGGGCGAGCTGCCCGATTCGGCTCGTAATGTGCTGGCCGGTTTGGGGGCTTTGGGCCATAACAGGCAAGCGGGACATGGCTCAGGCGCGGCCGCACTGGCCAGCTACTTGCTGTTTGAACCGGGCTTTGTGGGCGCACTGATGGACCTGGGTCAACGCGATGCCTATGCGCAAAAAAACCAGATTCTGGCGTTTTTTGCGGGTTGATCAAGCGCCAAAGTCTGCATAAGCGTAGATAATTGCAGCATCTGAACTTTCGGAGACCGCCTTGGAAACTAGCCCCAGTTGGTAGCTTCCTGCGCCCCTTGCTCAATCGCACTGGACGTATGGAAGCACCGCTTCAATAGCCCCGGTGCGAGCATTTTGACTTCTGGTCTGCTCGCCATAACAACCCCCTTGTTTGGAGTGAGCCGTGCTCAATATCTTCACACTGGCCCATGGCCGTTTGGTTCAGGAAGAGATCGAATCTCTGGAAGAACTTGCCAAGTTCCAGCCCATCTGGGTGGATCTGGAGTTACCCACACCCGAAGAAAAGGCCTGGATCAAGCAGCACTACGGCCTGAGTATTCCTGATGACGCGATGGACGAAGACATCGAAGAATCGGCCCGCTTTTACGAGGCCGACAACGGCGACCTGCACATCCGCTCTGACTTTTTGATCGACGACGAAAACTCGCGCACCGAGCGGGTGGCGTTTATTTTGAACCTGAACAACCCGGAGCTCAAAAGCAAGGGTGTGCTGTTCTCCATCCACGACCAAGACGTGCCTATTTTTCGCTTGCTGCGCATGCGCGCGCGCCGTATGCCGGGGTTTATCGAAGATGCCCG
>JAYVJV010000057.1:0-48474 GCA_043769005.1 Polaromonas sp.
GACAGCGCCCAGCAGGCCGCAGAGCAAGCCTGTAACACGATCCGCGAGCAGATCAACGCGCAGCAGGGCGCACTGCCGCAAGACCTCGTTTTATTGCGCTACAACACCGCGCAAGACCTGGCACGCTACCGCCCCGACATGGCCGGGCTGCCAGCCAGTCTGCACGGCGCGATCGTGCAGCGCGTGCGCCTGGCGCTCCCCTTTGTGGCCGGTGCTGGCACTGTGGCCGCTGGCTTGGTGTGCCGCGTGGTGTGGATGCGCCCCGAAGCCTACGAAGCCTGGCGCAGCGCCAACCGGTTGCCCGACACCGAAGCCACCCGCGCCGCCTGGGCAGCCCAGCAGATCGAAGCCCAGGCCCTTCCCCACCGCGCCGACCAGCCGCCGGCCTGAGCCAGCCGCCGCACAGCACCGCAAGGCCCGAGACCTCACGCCGACAGCACCTCAGCGGCGGAGACCTCAGCCGACACGTGGCGCACCGCACCCGGCGGCGACTTCCCCACCCCGCGCGAGACCTCGACCCGAACGCCAGAGATCTCGGCACAAGCCACCTGCACCACTTGCCCCGAGACCTGCACCGGGCGCTGCGAGACCTTGCCCGCGTCACCCGACTTGCCCGCGTCACCCGACGGCGGCAAACCCAGCCGCGCCCGCAACGCCACCGCTCGCGCCTTGTTCGCTGCCAACTGCTCGGGCGTCAACACCACGGGCGGGGGCAGGGGCGGCGCAACTTTGGGCGGCGGCGGCGCGGCATCACCCTCGCCCACCCACGGTTTGGCCTCCAGCCAGCGGTCTGATCGGGGCACGAACTGCGCAAAACGCGCTTGCCAATCCGGGTTGGCGGCCTGGTCGGCCAGCTCGCGCATGATGCGCACCTGCAGCGCGGCATCGGGGGCCAGCGCTTGCCACACAACCCAGGTTTTTTTCTCGCTCCAGCGCTTTCGCGGGTAGCGGGCTTTGAAGGCATCGAACCCGGCGGCCATTTGGTTTTTGAAATTCGGCAATTCGGGCGTTTCCCCCGTTTGGGGGATCAAGGGGGTATTAGTTGTATTCTGTTCGTAATGTTCGGGTGACATAGCTGTGTCACCCTTTAGCGCCAATTTGTCACCCTTTAGGTGCGAATTTGTCACCCTTTCGGGTTTTGTAAAGGGTGACAGTTTGTCACCCTTTGTTGGGTTATCCACAGGCTGGGGGCCGGGCTGGGGTGTGGCTTGGGTTATGCCGTCGTTTTTGTTCGGCGGCACCGGGCGCGGCAACACGCCGTAAACCCGCGCGTGCGCCACCTCCAGCGCCACCTCAGTGATCCAACTGGGTGAAATGCGGTACATGGCCGATCTGCCGCGCCCACCCCGGCCTTCGTCCATGGGCAACAGCCAGCCGTCGGCCACAAACTTTTGCAGCGCCCGCTGCACCGTGCGCTCAGACACCTGGGCCATGTGCGCCAGCGTGCCCACACTGCGGTACATGCGCTCGCCCGTGGCATCGGGGCAGGCATCGGCCACGGCAAAGGCAATCATGCGCAGCGCCCCGCCCGCGTAAAAGCAGGAGAGCACCGCGCTGGTCATGTGGTGGCTCATGCGGCTCTCCTTTCCTGCTCAAAATCAAAACCTTGCCAACGGATGTTTGGCGACAACCACAGCGATTCAATGCGGTCTTTTGCACCATCCGCCTTGGCGGCTTTGTCTATGCGTTGCCAACCTGCATACAGGCGGTCGTACAGGTCACACCGGTAACCACTCAGCACCACCATGCCACTGAGCCCACGCATCGCTTCGGCCAGCGCGACGTGGTCGGCGTCGGTCATTTCGTACTTGTAGCACTTGGTTTTTTCACCCATGAACCGCGTTTCGCTCACATAGGGCGGGTCGGCATAGTGCAGGGTTTCGGGTGTGTCATGGTGGCGCATAACGGCGATTGCATCGCGCGATTCAATCACCACCCCACGCAGCCGCTGAATGGTGGTGCGCAAGGCATCCGGGTAGTTCATCCAATCGTGGGCGGGCGTGCTGCCACTGCGGTTGCTGTTTGCCCGGAAGCCCGTTTTTTGCATACTGATTGCCGCGCTGCCAAAACCCATGAAAGACCTCACCAGTGTGCGCCTGGCCTGTTCCAGCGGGTCGGCGTCGGGCTCATAACTCTGGTTGAATTCCTGACGCGAAAACGGCGTCAACTCCAATAACTTGGCCAGCGCCTCGCCATCATCACGCGCAACGCGGAACACGTTGACGATTTCACCATCCAGGTCGTTGTAAACCTCTGCATATGCACGCGGCTTACGCAGCAGCACAGAGCCACCCCCGCCAAACGGCTCAACATAGCAGCGATGCGCCGGGAAGCAACTCACGATCCACGGGGCCAGCACCCACTTGCCGCCGTGGTAGCGCACCAACGGGCGCTTGGTGGTGGTGGCGCTCATACCCTAAACCCCATCTGCTGCGCCATTTGCAACGCCCGCGTGTAGCTGGCCCGGCGGGCGGCAAGTTCTTGCGGACTGGGCACGCGCATGGGGCCACGCGGTTTGCGGTTGGCACACGGCGCGCCGGGTGCACCGCCCCGGGTGGGCGCGGCGGCAACGGCTGCGGCGGCGCGGGCTTGCAGGGCCGCGCGCTCGGCCGCATCACGGGCCACCTGCTCGGCCACCTGGGCATCATCGCGCCATATCTCACCGCGCTTGATTTTGCCAATGTAGGTGCGTGAAACCTTGTATAACTTGGCCAACACCGATTGCGGCGCGGCGCTGGCGCGTATGGCCTGCACATCGGCCCATTTGATTTTGGCATTAGCCTGCAGCACCGCGCGTATTTTGAGCCGGGTTTGCTCGGTTACCTCGCGCCCCAGCGCCGATTCGCGCCGCGAGCGCAGCACCAGGCACCCGGGTGCCACGCAGCCCACCGTGGTGCACTTGCTGGCCACGCGGGCACCATCGGGCAGCGGCCCCACCAACGCGGCATACACCACCCGGCGGGCGCTGGCCGGGCGCATGATGCGCCACACCGGCACGCCTGATGGGCTGATGTAACCCGCCCACACCCGGCACTGCGGGCTATTGGGCGGGCCGGGGTTGGTGCGGGCCATCACCTCAAGCATATCGATCTCGCCTACCGACAAATTGGCTTTATTGCCGCGCGCACTCTTGCCGGCCAACGGGCCCGCGTGTTTCGAAGGGTTTTTCATGGGGATTGCGTTGCAGATTCTTGAAAACGGGATTGAAAAAACGAACCCAATACCGCCTGGGCGGCCAGCAAGCCACCGGCCAGCGGCACCACATAGCGGCGGGTACATAAGCGGTAAACCACGGGCGGGCGGCCACGCGGGGGCGGGCCGGACTGCGTCGCCGGGGCCACGCGGGGCAGCGGCTCACTGCCCACCAAGCCCTCGCGGCGCAGGTTCCACAGCGTGACTTGCGCCCGCACCAGCGGCACACCCGCATGGCGGGCCAGCACGTGCACGGGGCACCAGCCCTCTACGTCGTGCCCTTGGGCCATGACTTGCTCAAACGCGGCCAGCAGGCGCTGGCGCTCCCAGCCCGTGGGGCGGCCCACGCGCGGGGCACTGGAGCGAGGGGCAGGGTGGCGGGTGGCAACGCCTGGCATCATGCGCGCACCCCGCCCAACAGCACCCGGCGCAGCGCGGCGTTTTCTTCTTGCAAACGGGCAATGGCCCGCTCTTGCACGCTCATTACCTTGTGCATGCTGTGCAGGTCGAACCCCATTTCATGGGCCATCCACAGCACCACCGCATCATTGCCGCAGGCCAGCATCAAACCCTTCAGGCGCTCCCACTTGATGCCCTCTTGCCCGCTCAAAATGCGGCTCACCTGCCCCTTGTCGGCCACCCCCATTGCGCCGGCGATTTGTTTGTCTGCCGTGAACCCACCCAACTCGGCACACAACTCAATGGCCGCGCCCAGGGTTTTTTTGCGCATCACTTCATCAACGCTCACCGGCACGGGCAGGGCGGCTTGTATTTTTGGCGGTGGTTCTATGTGCATCATGGGTTTGTAGCTATCAAAGTAGTAAACAAATCAACAGCCATCAACTTTGTTGAGAGCAGTTGAGAGCTGCTTTTGGCGAAAAAAAAGCACACTTGCCGCATGCCCAAAAAAACCACCCGGCCCACGCCAGCCCTTTCGAGGCCTCAAGGAGACTTACCATCATTCGGCACAAGCCAGCGCTCAACACGCCAGGAGGGTGAAAAAAGCCGCCGGGCTGCTGCACCGGCACGGCAAAGGGGCAAAAACGGCAGGGCGCCATGGAGGCCAGATGCAACGGGGCCATATGCTCAAGCGGCCTCGGGTGCAGGGGCAGGGGCGTGCGGCGCATCATTGGCACCGCACGGGGGCAAGGGGCCCAGATCAATTTCAACAAACGCGTGGTCCACGTTGACGAGGCGCAGCGGTACCGCGCTGGTGGCTTTGAGCACACTGGCAGCGGGAGGCCAGGGGTGCACCGCACCGATCAGCGCGGCGCGCAAAAAATCCCAATCCACATCGGCGCGCAGCTCCTCAAGCGTGAGCACCCCGCCCGATTGCGCAACCAAGCGCAGGCAAAGCCCTTCGCTGAGCTTTTGCCCAATCGATACCGCCTTGCGCAGGTAGCCCACCGTGGTGTCGCACCGCTGCGCAAACGCAACCCGCTCGTGGACGTTGAGCGAGTTTAGGTAGGGGAGAAGTTGTGCCATGCATAAAGTTTACCCCTAGGTACTTAAACATGTCAATACCCACAGAACATTTACCTAGCAGTACAGACAATCGAAAATTCACCACCATGGAAATCCCAAAAGAGGAACACTGGCGGCATCGGCTGCTGGAGCTGATGAAGCACCTAAAAATGCGACAGGTCAAACTGGCAGAAATCACCGGCATTGATGCCAGCTACGTGAGCCGTCTTGTTTCCGTACCCGAAAAAAGCGGTCACAAAAACCTGGGTGTTGACACGATGGCCGCGATCCGCGCAGGCTTCAACCTGGGTCCCGGGTGGTTTGATTTGCCGCTGGGCAGCGAATTACCCCGGTTGTCTGACGTGCGCTACCCCGAACACATTCCGTCAAAACCACCCATCGCCGCCCTACCCCGCGCCAACTGGAACCACGCGCAGTGGCCCTTTTTGCAGATCGACCCCGAACACTTTGCGCTGCTCAGCGCCGCCGAACGCGCCCACCTGGAGGCCGGCATTTTGCTCACCATCAAAGGCCGAGAACCACCCACAAAACAGCATTGGCCCGCACCTACGGGCGCGGCAGCTTAACCTGTTCAGCGCACAAATTTTCTGTTTCACGCAACACAAAAAAAACAGTCGGGCCTGAGCGTTGGAGCCCAGTAAACCATGACCACCACCCACCCCGAAACCCCACCCGGCAAAGCCCATGTGCCACCCCGGCCACTGCCACCGCGCCCACCGCCGTTGCGCTTGCAAACAAGCTGTGGCATGCGCATAATGCAGGCCTATGAACCACGACATTCTGCTTTCTGAGGTGCGCTACGCCGAGCGCCTGTGCCAACGCACCGCGCGGCTGTACCGCAACACCCAGGCAACCCTTGTGTTTTGCGGCGTGCTGGGCGGCAGCGGCGTGCTGTCTGCCGTTGGCGGCCTTATGCCGCTGTGGGTGCCCATGGGTGGCGCATTGCTGGCAGCGGCGGCAGGTGCCGTTGGGCTCGCCATGCGCCCGGCAGACAAAGCCGCCGTGGCCGATGCCGACGGCAAGCGCTACGCCCAGCTGCGCACCCAGGCCCAAAGCATGGATGCCGCCCAGCTGCAAACCGCGCTCAACAAACTGCACGAAACCGATTCGGCAGAAATCGAGGCCTTGCGCGACGTGGCCTACAACGATGCGGTTTTGGAGATTGGCCAACCCGGCTTTGTGGTGCCGTTGACCGCGCGCCAAAAACTGCTCAGCGCCCTGGCCTGACGCCCTGGCCTAACGCCCACTGCCGCCATGAAAAAACCCGCCGAAGCGGGTTTTAAAAATCAGGCATCTAACTTGGAATGGCAGTGCTTGCACAGCACCGCGTCAACGTGCACATCCTCGCGGCAAAAGGGGCAGATGCGCCGTCGAAGGGTGTTGCCCGTTACCGGGTCAAACGCGGCTTGCGGCCCATAGTGCAACAACACCAGCGCACACACCACGGGCGACAACACAAACGCCAGCACAAAGTAGCCAAACGCACTGCGGTTGAGGCGCCCGGCCCACACAGCGCAGCCAATGCAAAGCAAAATCCAGAATTGTGCGACTTCAAACATATTGAAATTCTAACGCAACGCCCTGGCTTTATTCGGGGTTTTTGCCCCGCGTTGCGTGGGCCATACGGTATTGCGCGGGCTCCACCGGGTTGGCATCGCGCCACAACCCGCGCCGCGCGGCACGGGCACGGGCTTCATCCGCAAACAGCGGTGACCCCACCGGCGCGTAGCGGGTGAACACCCAGGCCATGCCGCGCTCCACCTGGTGGTGGCTGGCGTCTTTGGCGCGGCACTGCACCGTGGCCACCGTGCGGCCATAGCGGTCCACCACTTGCGGCACCACCCACGCCTGCGTGTGCAGGCACAAGCGGCGCAAGCTGGCGCCGCTGGCACGGCCCCAGGGCTGGCCCAGCTCGGGCGCATCCACAAACGCCACCCGCACAGCCACTGGTTCAGCACCTTCACAGCGCACGCGCAGGCTGTCGCCGTCATGCACAGCCAGCACCCAACACAAAGCAGCAACAGAAAAGACCATGTGCTTACAACGTTTGAACTATTTTTTGGATGACGTGAAAATAATTTACCCTGGGGTATTGACAAATAAATATACCCCGAGGTAATATTCTCCCACGCCACCCATATTGCAGGTGGCAAGGAGATTACCAATGCGCCCCAACCACCTCGGCCTGTTTGCCGCGATTGCAGCCATGGCTGGCATCAATCTCACTCGCACTTTACCGAGTTTGCAGAACGGCACCACCCGCACCCGCCGCCCCGTGCCCACCATGGCATGCAGCAGCCCGGCAGAAATCGCCGCCTGGAACGCCGCTGTGGACAAGAAAAAAATGGCCCGGCATGTGCGCCGCATGCAGGCCAGGCTTCAGGCCCGCAAGCTCAGCGAAGCGGCTCAGGCGCATCGGGCCAGCGCAGTGGGGGCAGCATGAACACCGCCGCAGGGCTATTGATTAGCGTTGACAAAGCGCTGTTGGTGCGCGCCTTCGAGTTGTGGAATGCCGAAAACCGCGCATTGCCCGAAAAATTTATAACACAAGCGGAAATGGCCGAGATGGAGGTCGGCACCCTCAGCCAGTGCCACGCCATAACCATGATCGCCTACTACCGCGCGGCCATGGAGCTACACGCAGCATGAACACCGCCGCTTCTTCGATCTTCGCCTTTCCAGCGCGCCGCTGCGGATGGATAGATGACCAATCGGGTTATAGCTACTCCTTCAGCTGGTGGCGGAACCATCTGAAACCCTGGCACTGGTCCGTCATTGCCCACGAAAACGTCAACACATTTGCCAACGCCCGCCCCATGATCGCGATCACCGACGATTTTGGCGACCTGGTCAGGGTGCCCGCATGAACACGGCCAACACACTCACGCCGATGCAGTTGCTTGGCCTGATTTGGTCACCGGATCAGGCCGACGGCAACGACCAGGCCGCTTGGGCCCGTTTCGCCGATCACTGCAAAACGCTCACCGCTGGCCAGGTGCAGCAGCATCTGGCCGCCCAGGGCTGTGAGGTCACCCTGGACACGGCAGCCGACATCCAGCGCGAAGCCTGCACCTTCGCTGAACACAGTGAAATCGCCATCATCCAGCCGCACGATGAACATGCCGTTGCGCCGGTTGATATGCGTAACGGTGCCAGTGGTTTGCATGGCAGTATGGTAGCGCAAGGGGTGGGCATGACCATCACCCCACCCGCGCCGATCTCACGCGCCGCCGCAGAGGCCCTGCGCAGCCGCGCCATCCGGCTCATCTTCAACGCCGCGCTGCTGGACAAGCCCAGCCTGCTCACCTGGGGCCAGGCCAGCCTGAACACGCTAAACGCGCTGCTGGACGGCGGCGACGCCTGGGCACGCAAAGACGCGTCAACCCCCGGTGGTTACGACATTCCGGCAAGCTACCAAACTGCCTGGGCCGCTTTGCCCGTAGGCGTTGAACGCTTGTCGCTGGTCGATGTGCAGCAGCACTTGAGAGCCTTCGGCATCCAGTGCCCCTTTGAGTGCATCACCCAAAGCCAGATCGATGCTGTCGCGCAGCTCAAAGACGGCGTGTTCCCCATCGCCCAGCCGCACGATGAACATGCCGTTGCGGGGGTGGATGTAAACGATGGTGCCGGTGTGCATGGCCCCATGGTAGCGCAGCGCGGCCACGCCAGCACCTTCGCCATGGCCCTGTTGTGCGCCCTGTGCTTGGGCGCATTGGGCCCCGCGCTAGACCATTCGGCCAAGCTGCAAGAACGCATCGACGCGCAAAGCCAAAGTGCCCATGTGGCCGCGCAAGAACGCGCCAAAGCCCGCCAGCAAAAAACCGCCGTGGCCTTGTGCCTGGCAGAGCGCGGCGCGGGTGCGGTGGCCACCTGGCAAACCCCCACAACCATCGTTTGCACCACGCGCCCCGTGCGTGGGCGCTAACCAAGCAACCAAGGCCACCATGAACTTCACCGCCGACACCTGCCTGAAAAACGGCACCTGCAACCAGCATTGCAACCAGGGGCGCGCGTGCCCGCGCGTGGCGTTGTGGGCTGCGCAAAAGCTCCAAACCGACACCACCAGCGAGGGCTTGATGCGCATCACGCCGCTGCCTGCCAAGGTTATCACCCTAGCGACCCCGACAGGCAACTCTGCCGAACAAGTTGTTTCCAAAACGGCAACAACTGGCCAAGGCGCAAAAGCAGCCCACGTGGGCAACGTGCGCGCCATCCACCCCCACCTGCACGAGCGCGACGACGCCTGGCTCACCACCCCCGGCCAATTGCAGCGCACCGAAGACGAACGCACCGGCCGCGCGGCCACCGTGCTTGAATACTTCGCCATCGGTTTCGCCGTCGTTTTCACCGTTTTGATTTCCGCCATCGGCGGCATCGCCATTTACGCTATGTGGGGCGACGCCATCTTCAGCGGCATTGGCAACGCCGCCAGCGCCGCGTGGCAATTCATCACCAGCCCCCTGCTGGTTTGGGGCCGGGTGTGGACATGAACACCCCCACCACAACCCACCCCACCCCACCCGCCGAGGCCGAAGCCCACGCGGGCGAACTCACCGCGCAGGGCACGCTGTTTATGCGCAGCACCATCTACCCCCAGCGCACCAGCACGGGCGCCGTGCAATACATGCTGCCCCTGCTGGAGCGCCGCGGCGCGGGCGTGCTGCGCCTTACCGCCACCTGGGTGGGCCCGGCAGCCGACGAGTTTTACAAAACCCACGGCCTCAACATCAAAGCTGGCACCGCGCTGGATTGCACCTTCAGCCGCATCTACTGCCACAACAACGAGCTGCACGCCGTGGTGAAAACCTGTCACCCCGCCGCCGCCCGCTGGGCCGACAAGCCCGCCGCCGAAACCCACTGCAAACCCATGCCCCACCCCGCGCGCAGCCCACGCGACGAAGCCGAAGCCATCGCCTGCAGCGCCGACGAGCGGCAATAAACCCTTTTAACCACCCACCACCACCAAAGGCCACCATGAAACCCTTCAACCTTTTCCTCAACGAAATCAACGACGGCCAAACCCTGGCCGCGCTCACGGGCGACTTTGCCGAGCTGCTGCAGGCCGTGCAGGCGCAAGGGCGCGGCGGCAGCATCACGCTCAAGATCAAAGTCAACCCCACCGCACGCGGCAACCAGGGCCATGTGGACAAAGTCACCATCACCGCCGAGCGCAAGCTGGAGCTACCCAAGCCCGAGCAACCGCAAGATTTTTTCTGGCTCACCGACACCGCCGAACCCACCCGCCAACACCCGCGCCAGCAAGAACTGGCCCTGCAAGGCGTGCGCACCCTGGCCAACCTCACTCCCGCCGCAGCCTTTGGCGTGCCCGATGAAGACGGCGTGATCGAACCCCGCACATTGGGCGGCAACGGCACTTAACCCGCGTCTATCTGCGCTTAAAAAAACCACCCTCACCCACTCACCAACCACCACCGAAAGCCAAACCATGATTAACGACGAAACCCCCGAAGCCATCCAAACCGCCATGCACCTGGTCAGCCTCAGTCAAGCGGCGGCCGCGCCCTTCAAGCCAACCGATCACGCCAATTACGCGCACGTCATCGTGCCCGAAGGCTGCAAACTGCACGACATCAGCGCCGCACTGGAAAAAACCGCGCCCACCCCCACCCGCAAAAGCGGCACCATCAAACTCAAAAGCCTGGCCAGCCTGATCGAACACGCCAAAGCCGAGAAAGCCGCCAACCTGCAAAGCAACCCCTTGCAGCAAGGCGTTTTGTATGCAGACCCCGACACCTGCACCATCACCGCCGTGCACAACGACTCGGGCCTCACCCCCGGCTGGCGCGACCACCGCGCCGTGCTCAAGTTCGAGCACACCCCCGAGTTTTTGAAGTGGAAGGGCAACAACGCCCAGCCCAAAGACCAGAACCAGTTTGCCGAATTTATCGAAGACAACTTCGCCGACATCAACCCCGACCACGCCGCCAAACTACTCACCGTTGCTACCACCATCCAGGCCACCACGGGCATCAACTTCAAAAGCGCCAAGCGCCTGCATGACGGCCAAACCCAGCTCACCTACAACGAAAACATTGAAGCCAAAGCCGGGGCAGACGGCTCCCTAACCATCCCCAGCACCTTCAACCTGGCGCTGCGCATCTTCAAAAACGCCGAACCATGGGCCCTTACCGCGCGACTCAAATACCGCTTGCACGCGGGCGGCGTGAAGTTTTTTTATGAACTCGACCGCCCCGAGCGCGTGGTGGAAGCCGCCTTTGCCGATTACATCGAAAAGGCCAAAGAAACCGGTTACCCGGTGCTGGTGGGCCAACCCGACTAAGGCCGCTGCCCGCATGACCACCCCCAAACTCATCGGCCTCACCGGCCTGGCTGGCGTGGGCAAAGACACCGTGGCCGCATGCCTCAACATGCACCACGGGTTTTGGCCCATCGCGCTGGCAGACCCCATCCGCGCCATGCTGGAGGCACTGCTCGAAGACGTGCAAGCGCCGCTTGAATACATCCACGCCCGCGAGCTCAAAGAACGGGCCATCCCCGGCCTGGGCCTCAGTTACCGCAGGCTGGCGCAAACGCTGGGCACCGAGTGGGGCCGCCAAACTTTGGGCGGCAACCTGTGGCTAGACATTGCCCACAAAAAAGTAGACGCCATCCAGCGCGGCGACACGCACGGCGGCGTGGTCATCACCGACGTGCGCTTCAACAACGAAGCCGAGTGGATCCACACCATGGGCGGCCAAGTGTGGCGCATCCACCGCCACAGCGCGGCACCGGTACGGCCCCACGCCAGCGAAAACGGCATACCGGCCGGCCTGGTGAACGTGGATATTTACAACAACGGCAGCATCGCCGAGCTGCAACAACAAGTGGCGCACTTGGTGGCCAGCATTCAAACATCATGACCCACATCCTCACCGCCCACGGCCGCGAACACTTTTTTGCCAGCGCCGGCCCACGCGCCAGCAGCGCCAGCAACATCCCCGCGTTGCGCGAAATGTGCCACAGCCTGGCCAACATCAACCGCTACACCGGCCACACCCGCGTGGCCTACAGCGTGGCCGAACACAGCCTGCTGGTGACCCGCATCGCCCGAGAAATGCTGAGTGCCACCCCCATGCTGCAACTGCTGTGCCTTTTGCATGACGGGCACGAATGCATCACCGGCGACGTGGCCAGCCCAGTCAAACAAGAGCTGGGCGAAGCCTGGTACCGGTTTGAAACCCGCGAACAATGCCGCTTTTTGGCGCATTACGAGCTGGTGGACGCATATTACAACTGCCACGCCGCCGTCAAACGCTGCGACCTGATCGCCTTAGCCACCGAGCGGCGCGATTTGCTGCCCTACGAGCCCGTGCATCACCTGCCCTGGCCCGTGATCGACACCCCCGGCCAAGAGATACCGCCCGCGCCGGGCATCCATATTGACCTCAAAGAGGGCTACCTGCTATCCCGCTTTGAATGGGCCGTGTGGCAAGCCTATCAACTGCAAACCGCCATCGTGCAAACCGCCCGCGCGGCAGGGCACACGCTGGGCGGGCGCGTCAAATTGAACGTCGAAAAGCCACCTACCGCGCTGCCCGATCTGCCAGCCCAGCCCACCCACACCGACGACCACAACGGCTGGTAACCACCTACGCCGCACCCCAACCATGAAGCACCGCAGCGCCAAAACCCGCGCCCACCAACCCACCACCACCTACACCCTTATGCACAAACTCATGGCCAGCCCTACCGCGCCCATGCCACAAGCCCGGCGCAACCAGCAGCTTTTGCAAATGTGGAACGGCTTGGCCAGCATCGAAAAAGGCGAGACCCCCAGCCACAACGACTGGCGTGTGTGCAGCGACGCGGTAAACCTGCTCGAAACCCTGGTAACCAGCGGCGCACTGGCCGACACCAACGGCCTGCTGCCCGATGCCGTGGCCGCGCTGGCCAACGCGGCGATGCGCCACACCCAAACCGGCGCCGCCATCCGGCTCAATGGCCCCGGCATTCAAACCGTGCGCGCCGTGCTTGAAGACTACGCCGCCGCGCTGGAGATGCTGCCCGAGCGCACCATCATCGAAGCCCACCGCGCCACCGAACAGCGCATCCGCGCCATCCACCAAGGGCGCGGGCAGGCGCATGATGTTGAGGTGGTGGCGCTGCGAAGCAAGACATCGACATGACCAACCCCAATCCGGCCACCGCCGAGAACATCCGGTTATTTCTTCAAGGCCTGATTGATGGCGCCACCAAAACCGGCTACATCATCACCGTCGAACAACGCCCCCTGCAGCCGCTGACCATGGGGCACTACGAAACCGTGGTTGACGTGCGGCCCGCGCGGCAGAGGACAAAGCCATGAACCGCCACCAACACCCCAGCAACAACGCTGTGCTAGGCGCGCCGCCCGGCGCGTCAATCGACGAATGCAGCGCACTGCCCATCACCCGCGTCAATTGGCAAGACGGCAGCACAGGCGTGGTGAGCTACTGGCTGCCAACAGCGCAGGAGCTGGAGCGCATCAAGAGCGGCCAGGCCATCCGCGTCACCATCCTTGGCAACACCCACGCACCGATCATCATCGGCGTCGACGGCGACGGAGAGCAAGCATGACCAAAAACACCAACATCGAATGGGCCGACCACACCTTTAACGGGTGGGAAGGCTGCAACAAAGTCAGCCCCGGCTGCGCCCACTGCTACGCCGAGGCCCGCAACGCCCGCTTTGGCGGTGGCGTGGCCGTCAATTGGGGGCCGGGCGCACCCCGCAGGCGCACCAGCGCGGCCAACTGGCAGCAGCCGCTGAAGTGGGAGCGCGAAGCCTGGTTATTCCGGCAGTGCAACGACTGCGGTTGGCGCGGCACGATGAAGGGCATGTTGTGCATGCAATGCCACAGCGCCGACACAGGGGAGGCACGGCAGCGGGTGTTTTGCTCCAGCCTGGCGGACGTGTTTGATAACCAGGTCGATCCGCAATGGCGGCAAGATTTGTTTGAGCTGATCGAAGCCACGCCCAGCCTTGACTGGCTGTTGCTCACCAAGCGGATCGGCAACGCGGCCCGCATGATCGAGGGAACAACCTTTCCCAAGCATCGCGCATGGCCATGGCCCAACGTTTGGCTGGGTGCCACCATCGTCAACCAAGAGGAAGCCGACCGCGACATACCCAAGCTGCTGGCCACCCCAGCGGCCCAGCGGTTTTTGAGCATCGAGCCGATGCTGGGGCCGGTGGACCTGACCGTGATGGACGACGATGCCGGCGTTGTTGGATATGAACCGCTCAGCGGGCACCGCTGGCACCGATTCAGCGCTTGGCCCGATAAGTTTGGACCAACCATCGACTGGGTCATCGTAGGCGGCGAATCCGGCCCCAACGCCCGCCCCATGCACCCGGACTGGGCACGCAGCCTGCGCGATCAGTGCGAGGCGGCGGGCGTGCCGTTTTTGTTTAAGCAGTGGGGTGAGTGGATGCCGCAGGACGAGTTTCAAAATGGCACACGTGGCTGGCGATTGGTAGAGGGGCAAGGCATGGAGCGTGTCGGCAAAAAAGCCGCTGGCCGCACGCTCGATGGCCGCACTTGGGATGGTTTCCCATGCCCACCGTAGCCCAAGCCGCCCAACACCTCGAAATCAGCCCGAGCAAGGTCTACCAGCTTGCGCGGGCCGGGCACATCGCCTGCTATCGTTTTGGTAGCTCGTTAAGATTCGACCAAGCCGACCTCGACGCCTACAAACAACAATGCCGATTTCCCGTCACCACACAGGCCGCTGGCTCTACCAGTTTGACCGCGTCATCCCCGGTGCCGGGCGTCAACGCGCTAACCGCGTACTTCCAGAAGGCTGGACGAAACCCCAAGCCCAGGCCTACGACCGCGCCGAGAGCGCCCGCCTCTACGCCCTTGCGGCTGGTATCAGCCAGCCAGCCGAGCCCTTGATTGACGACGCCGTGCTGCTCTACCTCACCCAACACGCCCCCGGGCTTAAAAACTTCCGCGACCTGCAAGGCGCGCTTGCTCTCATGCTCCCCGCCTACACCGGCCAGCCCATGAGCCAACTGGCCACCGTGGCCCGCACGTATGCCACCGCGCAGGCAGGCAAGATCAGCGCCGCCACCATCCACAACCGGCTGGCCTATTTGCGCGCCGCTTGCCGATGGGCGTGGAAGGCCCACAACATGGGCGAGCACGACCCAGCCGAGCGCATGCAACTGCCCAAAATCAACAACGCCCGGCACGAGTATTACGACCGCGCCACCATGCTGCGCATTGCCCGCGCCATGCCCCACCCGGCCAGCCGCGCCGCCTATCGCGTGGGTTTTTACACCGGCCTGCGCATCAGCGAAGTGCTGGCCAGCCAGCCCGTGCAGGCCAACAACCAAGCCGCCCTCAAGATCACCGACAGCAAAAACGGCCGCCCCCACATCGTGCCCCTGCACCCCCACATCGCCCACCTGGTGGCCACGCTGGCCCAGCGCAAACAATGGCCGCTCAACATCACCAAGTGGACGGTAAGCAAACACTTCAAAGCCGCCGCCCGCAGCCTGGGCCTTAGCCACCTGCGCCTGCACGACAGCCGCCACAGCGCCGCCAGCGAAATGATTAACGCCGACGTAGACCTGTACACCGTGGGCGCCGTGCTCAACCACAAAAGCGCCACCAGCACCCGCCGCTACGCCCACCTTGCCACCGCGCGGCTGCGCGAGGCCGTGAACAAGATTGGTCAGCGAAAGGGCGGCCTGTGAGATTTGACAAAAACAAACAGGCTTGGGTGGTCAGCGTAGACCGCGTCGTTCACGGACAACGGTATCGAAAAACCCGACTAATGCCAAAAGGCACCAGCGAACAAGATGCCGCCGCTGTTGAAGCGCGCATGATGCACACAGTGGTGCACAATTTAAAAACCCAGTCGGACCAATCGTGGATTGATTATGTTGACCGGCTGGTTAAATGCAGCTCATGGCTTGACCAAGCGCTGGCCAAAGCGGTCTATCGCGCCAAACTAAAAGGCATGCGCTGCACCATCTCGCGCGAAACACTGGCCCAAGCCATGTACGCATGCAATGGGCGGTGCCAGATCACCGGCCTTGCGTTCAATGACACAGTTGTAGACGGTCGCTCCAGACGCCCCTTTCGCCACAGCGTGGACCGAATTGATTCGAGCCGGGGTTACCTTCCCGACAATATCCGCATCGTATGCACTTCGGTCAATGTCGCCATGATGCACTGGGGTGAAGACCTATTCGGCAAATTAGCCGTCGGCTACGTGCTTCAGAAATATTCATTTTTTGCGCAACTTTCCAATATTTCCGAGCCGAAATCTTTCAACCAAGAAAATTCAAATACGCCATGATTTTTGCTAATTGCTACACTTTTAAAAGCAAAAAAACCCCGCAACCAAAGGGCTGCGGGGTTTCGATGTTTGGTAGGACGTGGCAGGCTCGAACTGCCGACCAACGGATTAAAAGCACGGTACGCAAACACTGCGAAGCTGCGCTCCACCCCTGTGCAGAGCTTGCATGGCGGGTATGCAGACCCGGTTTTTGGCCTATTTTGGTCAAAATCTCCCAACCCGGTTTTGGTGCGCTTTCAGCACCATGAAAAAAGACCACTTCCTCCTTCGCACGCCGCGCGCCGACGTGGCTTTTGAGCCCGACGAAAACGGCTTTTGGTATCACCCCGATTTTCGATGGGACATCGTGCCCGACGAATCCCCAGCCACCACATATTTCAAAGATGCGGGCTACGACCTCTACTTTACCGAGATGGACGACGACCACCCGAACCGCGAAAACGAGTTGCCATGCCTGGGCTGGGTGCCAACACCCCGTGAGGGCGGTTGGTTTTTGGTTGTCATTACCGATACCGATGACGGACCGATGGCGGTTTTTGCACGTCAAAAGGTTATCGCGTTGGTAGAAAACAAAAGGGAATTGCAATGACACACAGCCGGGTGACACCACAAGGCCAATCCATGGGAAAGAACGCGGCTCGGCTGGCACAGCTTGGACGCAGGCGACTTGAAGCCGATGGCCTGAAAAACCTGAATTTACCCACGTTGCGCGACGAGATGTGCAAGACCTGCGCTTGTCAGCTTGGCTCCGTACCCAACGGGTGCTTGCAAACGCAGATGGATTTTTTGAAGGCGGTAGTCGAGGGGATGCCGTTTCTTTGCCACGCGTCGAAGGATGGGCGCATGTGCGCTGGGTGGGTGCGAACACGGGCTGAAATTGTTGCGAACCCGCTGCCAAAGCAAGCTGTCGAACTGCTTAAAAAGTGGGAATTCTCGCCGCCGGATAGCGAAAAGCCCAACGCAAAAAAGCCCGCCGAAACGGGAGTTTCCGGTTCGGCGGGCTGAAGGGCCGGGCTGGCCTGCCGGGGGAGAAGCCGGCAACTGCTTTGTATCAATCACCCGGCGGGCCGGTGGCCATGGGCGCGGGTGGGGTAGATGGCGGCGCGGCCCCAGCGGCTAGGCACACTTCGCGGGCGTATTTTTGCAGGCCTGCTTTTTCGTCCACCAGGCGTCGATTTCTTTTGCCCATCTCTTCAATAGCTGTTCCGCACTCTCCGATGATTCTCGACCGGGGATCTGAATCGTCATCGGCGGTTCGGGCTGCATCAACGCCGCCGGGGGCGGTGGGATTTGCGGGGCCAGGCTTTGTTTGGGCAAGGGCGGCATCGAGGCTGCGCAGGCTGTCAGCAGCAGCGGCATCAGCCACAGCGCGGGCCTGTGCATGGGCCTGGATGGTTTGGTCGATTCGTTCATTGTTGCGCCTCAAGAGTTGATCGGTTTCGCGCTTGTCGGCCTGCGCCTGGGTTTGGTCTGCCAGCACCTGCAGGCGCACTTCGTCGCGGCCCTGTTCACGCAGGGCTTCGTTGTATTTTTTGACCTGCCAGGTGATGGCTGCGGCCGCAGCGGCCAAGGCGGCGGCCACCACCAGGGCGCGGATCAGCGGGCCGCCGGGGATGAGGTTGAGCAGGTTCATGCAAACTCCATAAACATATCTGCCGTGCCAGTAACCAGCGCGGGCACGCAGGCAGGGCTGCACCAGATCGTTTCGTCTGCGCTGTTTTGCACAGCCTCATCTGTCAGCGCGTAGCCCTTGCGGGCCGTCCAGGCGCGGATGTGCCAGCCGTGTTGCAAGAGTGCATCATGCTCGCCCGCATGGCCACACAGCACAATGCGCAAGTCTGGGTTGTGACCATTGGCGGCGCACCAGGCTTGCACTTGCATGGGCAAATCAGTGCCAACACCACCAGCGGCGTAATCCATCGCGCCCTTGGTGTAGGGTGGGTCTAAAAATACACCCGTCAGGCCGTGGCGCGTGGTTACTGAATCTTTTACAACCCGACCCCAATCGCCGCACGTCACGCGAACATCTCTCAAACGTGCATGCAGTTTTGCAAACCAGTCGTTGATAAATTCGGTGCGCGGATGGCCGCCCCGGCCTGCGTCCCCCAAGTGCGGGAGCTTGCGGTTGATGCCCTGGCCTGCACTCAGGTGCGGGAGCTGGCGGTTGATGCCCTGGCCTGCACTCAGGTGCGGGAGCTTGCGCGAATCAACAATGTTGTCGCCGTCAAAAACCCAAGACCCGGTGCCGCTGCACCAGCCCGAGCCGATCCAGTTACACGCGCCCCAGCACCACCAGCCGGCAATTTTGGCATCGTAAAAATCAGGGTCGGCATTTAGTTTGCTGGTCAGGTCTGACGTTTGGCGCACCAGCCAGCTATGGCGGGCGAATAAATCGACCTCGTTGCAAGGCCAATCAGCAGCGCGGGCTACGGCCTCTGGCTCATACGCAATGGCCCGCCAAAAGTTGGCCACAAAGCCATCCGCGTCGTTTATGGTTTCGACGCGCTTGCCATCGGGCGCGGCCAGCAACATGGCGGCACTGCCTGCGAAGGGTTCGACATAGTTGTCTACCGCGCCAAACGCGGCCCACACTGTTTTAGCCGCGCCGGATTTTCCGCCGAAGTATGGGAACGGCGCGGCCAGCGTGCCAGCGTTTGTTTTCACGCCACCGCCCGCGCATTGTTGATGTCAATCGTCACCGCGTTGCCGTGCGCCAGGCTGTGGCGCACCATGCCTTTGACAAACTCTACCGCCGGGCGGCTGGTGCCGCCTACGATGCCGGTGGCGGTGATGGCGTTGCCCAAGAGCGGGCAGCCTTCGGTGTCGGCCGCCGTGTTGCCGGCGTGCATGCGGATGTACTCAAAGCCCGGCACGTTGTGGATGGTGAGTGTCTCGGGGCCAAAGCGGGCGCTGGGCTCTAGGGTGACACGGTAGGTGCCTGCCGGGATGGCGGTTTGGCCTTTGATCTTCCACGCGGCTACGGGCTCGCCTTCGACTTCGCGCACTTCGTCTTCGAGCGTGTGGCAGGCAAACACGCCGTCGATGTACAACAGGCCCAAGGTGGCGCCGCCTTGGCTGGGTTTGCGTTGCAGGGTGAGTTTCATAATTTGCCTTGATGCGGGTTGCTGCGTGGGTGCCATTTGGCCTCGGCCTGCGCGTTGGCTCGGGCGGCGTGGTGCGTGTCGTATTGGCTGGGGGCGAATTGGCTGTCTTCAAACGGGCGCTGGAATTGGTTGGGCACGTTGAATTGCCAGTGTTTGGCGGTAACGAATTGCACGGCCACAATGCCCGCCTCAAGCAGCAGGGTAGACCAGTGCAGCCGCAAGCGGCCCGCCCATGGGAACAGGTGGTGCGCCCACGGCGCGAGCAGGCCCACAATGGCGGCAACGGCCAGCAGCCAGAAGGCCAGGCGCACCGCCTCGTAGGTTTCTTCGTTGGTGCGGAACATGCGGAACAGCACCGTGCCCAGCAGCAGCGCGCACAGCACTAGGTGCACGCAAATTTTGAAGGAGATCATGGGCGCTCCCCATTGGGTTCGTCGGGCTGGGTTTTGCGGCGCAGTGCAAAGTCGATGATTTGGTCGAGCCATACCGGCCATTTGTCGGACAAAAACGCAATACCAAACGCCACCACGCCGGGCCAGCGGGCGGCGGGCACGCCCAGGTAGCGCTCAAGCGCCCACACAGCCACACCGGTGAGCACGGCGGCAGTGGCCATCCACAGCAGCACAAAGCCCGCTGCAGCCATGCCCGTGGCAAAGGTTTTTTTGGCCATGGGGTGCAACGCGCCGACCAGGCTAGCCAGCAGCACCAGCACCATCTCGGGCGCGCCGGGGCCAAACAGGTAAATGAGCGCGGCGGTGCTGGCGCCTACGGCAACGCTGTTGGCGGGTTCGATCATTGCGTGCCCCCATATTTGGCCGCGTTGCCTTTGAGCCCGCGCAGCACCTCGGCCGCGCTCACACTCTCCACGCAGTGCGTGCCGTTGGGGTCAAACGGATCGAGCAGGTGCGTGCACACCCACCAGGCCACGCTGCAGCGCCAGTCGTGCGTGCGTTTGAGGTATTTGGCCAGGCGGCTGGTTACCAGCCATTCGCCGGGCAGCTCGATAAAAATCACCGTGGCCAGGAAGATGTTGGCCAGCACGTCCATCAGCAGGCCCACCAGCACCACGGGTGCGGCCAGCACCAGTGATGCGCCCTGCAGCCGCCCGGCGAGGTGGGCACGGTACAGGCCCATCACCAGGATGTAGGCCAGCCAGAACAAGTAGAGGTAAACCACCACGGTGGCCAGGGTGGCGGCGGCGGGCCAGGCCCACAGCAGGTTTTGGATCAGGTCTTGCATTACAGCGCCTCCAACTGCGCCCGCAATGCGGCAATTTGCGTGTCGAGCGCCTTCACCGCCTGGTAACCAAAATTGGCGGCAAGTTGCTCGGGCGTGGCCATGCTTTGCATGACGGCCATTGAAAACTCACGCTGCCAGCGCGGGGCGATGTGCTGGCGCTCCAGCGCGTCGATTTGCGACTGCACTTGCGCACGCTCATAAGCATCCACCTCAGCCTGCGTGCTGCCGCTCAGAAGCATCCACTGTGCGTGGGTGATTTCGGTGTAACCTTCGGGCACAGATACGCCCGGCAGCAGGTGGAGGATGTGCCCGGTTTCGTTTTGGTAGTGTTTCATTGTCAGCCCTTCAAAGTCTTGCATTAACAATCACGGAAGATGCGCCACCGCTGTTGCTGGTATTCACACCCCCGGTAGTTGTGCTTTGGCAGTAAAGGGTCAATTCCTTCGTACCGGCCAAGTTAATCAGCACTGGCTGCGTGCAGCTCGCGGTGAACCAAGTACCAGACACAGTGACTGTCGCATTTGACTTCCACTTCTGCACAGTAAAAGGGATAGTCGCGTAAAAGGGCGTAGGGTTGACTGGCGCATGTCCACCCATCTGAATACTGCCACCTTGATCCCCCCCCAAAATCTCGTAATACCGCTGACACCGCCGCAGCGCCTCGTCATAACTCTTAAGCTGGAAGGGCGTGGCAACACTGCCCACTTCCATCTTCCACTCGCTCACCAGAAAACTTTTGCTTGTCACCGTCGCTGAGGCCGTATCCTGTAAAACAAGCTCAAACCCGTTAGTCGCATCGGCTGCACCCAGGGGAATCGTGTGCTTTACCGTGGTGTAAGCGCCGCTGGCGCACGCTACCGCCGATGACGTGCTGATCGAAGTCATCGCCGACCAGTTGTCAATCGCGTTGCACTTGTAAAGTTGCAGCGTGACGTTTCGGGTGCTGCCAAAATCGTGCCACACCTTGCAACTGATCGTGATCGTTTTATTGTTCAACGCGGCGGTGCGGGCGCTCTCGGTGCGCTGCTTGATAAGCATAGTGCCGGTCGTGAACGTAGCGGCTACCGCACCCACACCGCGCCCGGTCGCAAACCCAGTGGCAACCCCAATACCATTCGTGCCCGATATGCTGGTGCCGCCACCCGCTGCAACATAGAAGCGGTCTGCATTGCTGTGGTTGCTTGAACTGGTCAACGTCGTGCCCGTCACCTGTTGGATAAGTAACCCCCCGTTATCCAAAAAATTACAAGCATCTGCAGGCCCAGGCAGCAGCACCCAATTCGCCGTCACTCCCGGCTGATCCGTCGTCACGTTCGCAAGGTTGGCGAGCAACTGCCAATACATGCCGTTGTGGTACGCGCTGGCGGGCACATTCAAAGCGCCCGTCAGAGATGCCCAGTTGCCTTTGAAATTGCTGGATGCAAGCCCTGCGTTGGCAGCGCTTTCTACATATTGCGCGTTGCCATACAAGTTGGATGCCAGTGCATTGATGGCAGCTACCGTGCCCGGCATGGCAGCGCCGACGGCGTCCGCCTTGGTGTCAAAAACGGCTTCGGTGTCGCTCAGCGATGGCCACTCCGGCAGCGTCGGCGCAAGTGATGGTGCGGTTACGGGCATTTAGATTTCCTCCAGTTTCAGGTTTACGCGGGCGTGGTTTGGGTAGCTCACGTCCACGTCAAATTCTTGGTAGACGCCCACGATCTGCAGGGCGTTGAAGTAACCGTCTTCGGGCTCGTCAAGGCCCAGCCACGCGGCGGGTGTGGCGTTCAGCAGCTCGTTCATTTCCAGAATCGTGTCGGCCAGTTCTTTCTTGATGAACAACGTTTGCTGCGTGGTGGGGATGGAGCGACGCTTCACTAAAGTGGCTTTGCCAAACTCGTCCCGCGTGACGGTGCTGAAGTTGCGGGCCTTGCGCTGTGCGTTGTATTCGGCCAGGCCAATAAATACGTTTTTGCCCAGCACCGCAGCCGCGCAAGCAGTGCCGCCCGCGCCCGTGTTGGTGATGGAGACCGACACCGTGGCCGTGGTGAGCGGCGGCAAATCCAGCAGGGCCACAGCCTTGCGGTAGGCGAAGCCGCCAAAGAAGTAGCTGTACCAGCCGGTGGTTTTGCGCAGGCGCAGGTTTTGCTGGTTGCTGTAATCTTCAGCGCCGTCCGCAGTCACCACGGTTTGCACGTCGGTGCCCACCACGCCACCCAAGAAAAGCGAGTTGCAGCGCAGGCCGGATTTGATGGCGAAGTGGATCGGGCCGGATGCGACGGATGCGGTGTTGTCCGTCAAATCGAACATGGCGAACTTGTTGTCGGGTTGCAAGTCAAGCCATTCGGTTGGGCTGCTTTCAGGCAGGCTGGCATCTACCCCGCCGGGTGCCAGCCGCTCGTACACCCGGTGCGTGGTGGCACGCGCCACGCGCTGCCCGGTGGTGTAGTTGGTGGCTGCAAGCCAAGCCAGCTCGCTGGTGTAGCTGTCCGGCTCCGGAATGCTGCTCACCATGCCCGTGCCCATCACGTCGGCGGCGCGGGTGACGGTGGCGCTGGTGGTGGGGATGTAGCTGCCGCCGTCTGTCAGGCCAGCAACAACCTGCACGCGGGTGGCGAGGATGCTGTGACCGATGGTGGTGCTGCCAGCCGTGCCAGGATAGAGGTAGAGGCCTACGGTCTCTGCAACGGTGAAGGTTCGAGTAAGCCGCACCAATGTGGGGTAGACGGTGGAAAGGCCTCCAACCGTCAGAATCCCGCTGACGGGCGGGTAAGCAATGCCCGGCCCCTCCAAGATAAGCGCTGATGTATTGCCAACACCCTCACCAGAAACAGAGCCGTAAAAACTGAACTGGAGAGCGTTATACGTGCCAGCCAGCAACGCCAGCGTCACGGTGAGTGACGCGCCAGCCGCTTGAGGGCCTAAATTCTGTGCTCTATTCTCGGAATTTGTTGTCACGGTTTTTGTCAGCGTGTAAAACGGCACACCGTGCCAAGTCTTAGCAGAAACGGATGCCGACACGTTACCCGACCAAGGCGCAGTGTTCAACTCCTGCGACCTCAAACACAAATTAGTAGCCGCCGTCTCCTGCAACAACCCCTTAAACACCCAAGCCGGCGGCGTGTAGCCAGCCTCGCCGTTGGTCTCGATGTAGGCCTGCGGCACCGGCCCGTAATTGATTTGGGCGCGGGCAATGTAGGCACCGCTTACGCCGTCGCCGGTGTAGCCAATCGAACCCGAAGCGTCGGCCAGAACAAAGCCCGCCTGCGCAACGCCGGTTGCTGTGGCGGTTGCGGTCATCGTCAGCAGCCAAAACCCGTCTGCCAGCGCCTCCATCATCGCCGTCGCACCGCCCGATGCGGTGGCAGCACCTGTCGCAGTGTTGTAGTAACCGATCAACCCGATGGGAAAGGCCCCAACGTTGAAGAGCCGCATTTCAAACCGGTAGCGCTCTGCAGGCTTTACCACCCACCACTGGGTGACTTGCTGGCCCACCACAACGGCGGCGCTACCAAGAACGCTGATATAAATATATTTGGTACCGGCCCCAACGGCTTCGACCAATTTTGCCGCCGTCTTGCCTGCATAAGGCGAAGGAATAGCGGATGGGAGAACGCTTACGAAGCTCTGCAGCCAAGCCGCAAAGTTTTCGCTGTAAGGCAGCAAATTCACCAACGCCCCGCCCTCCGGCTCCGGCGCATAGCCATAGTCAAAACGCGGCACATCCACCGCCGCCGTTTGCAGCACGCCGTCGGCATCGGTAAACGTGCCCGTGCTGGCCCGTGTGAACGTGGCGGGCAAAATCTCAATGGGCGGGATGACTCTCATGCTGCAACGGTCTGTAATGGCAAGCCGCCACGGGTGGCACCTTGCAAAATGTCGGTGGTGTCTTTGGTGTTTTCTGCGGTTTGCCGCATGGCGGCGCCGAGGCCTTCTACCTGGGCGCGCAGGGCCCGCACTTCGGCCACCAACGCGTCTTTGCCGCTTTGGTTGTCGCTGGCGGTTACCACGGCTTCGCCCTTGTGGATGTAGGCCAACATGTCGCGCGGCACGTAATCGGTGCCCACGGCATACGACGGGATGGTGCCACCCAATGCCACACCGGTTTCTTCTAAACTGTTGGCAGCATAAGCGCGGGCGCGGGCCAGTTCGATGGCGGTGGTGGCGTTGCTGGCGGCCAGCGTGAGCAGGGTGCGGCTGAGTTCGGGCAGGGCTTTGAGCGCGGCTTCGTCGCCCGCGCGGGCCTGGCCGGTGGCGATGGCAAACTTGGCTTGCGCGTAGGCCAGGCCTTGGTTGCTCTCACCGGCCAGTTCGCCGCGAATGCGCTGCACCTCATCCATGAGCGAATCGGCTAAACCCTTGACAGCGGCGGCGGCTTGGTCTGACGCGCTCACCATGGCATCGAACGCGCCGGAGACGTTCATCAGATTGGCGTAGGCGTTGCGGCCAGAATCGGTGCTGAGGTCTTGCGCCTCGATCAGCTTGCGCAATTCGGTGCGGTTGGTGAAGGTGGTGCCGGTAATGCGGATCAGCTCTGCATTCACCGTGGCGCGTTGGTTGGCGAGTTTTTCTTCGGCGGTGTAGAACTTGTCGTAATAGGCGGCGGTTTTGCCAGCAAAGCTCTCAAGCCCGCCAAAGGCGTCGACCAGTTTGCTGGCGGCATCTGCACCGGCCAAACCGGTTTGGTTGAGGCTGTGGTGCAGCAGCGCAAAAGCGCCGTTCACGCCGATCAGCGAGCCACCCAAACGGGTGAGGGTTTGGTTGGCGGTTTCACCGGCGCGGGCCCATTCGCTGGCGGTGTAGGTGACATCTTCCACGATGCGGTCGAGGTAGGTGTAGCCATACTGCATGACGTCGCCACCCATGTAGCTTTGCAGGCTGGAGGTGACATCGGTAACGGTTTTGCTGGTGCGAGAGGTGGTACCCAGCACCTGGCTGGCCAGGTCGTTGCCCAAACCGGCCATGGCGGCTTCAATGGTGCGCTGGTTGGCGGCGGCATCGCCACCCAAAGCCAGATCCAAATCTTTGCTGAAGCTCTTGATGGAGCTGCTGCCCAGGCCCAGCACTTCGGCAAAAGTTACCGCGCTGCTGCGCAGGCCGTCAAACGTGGCGCTGAGTGCTTGGGTTTGCGCGGTATCGAGCGCGGTGCGGTTCTCGCCGCTGCTGCCGGGGTTGAACAGCCCGCCCGCGCGGCTCCACTGGCTGTAGCTGGTGCCGCTTACCCCGCCGGGGGTGGCGCTGATGCGCACACCACGGGCGGTTTCTTTTTCTTCGTCGCTGCCAAACACGCCGAGGCTTTTGGCCAGGCTATAAGCAGCCACGGCGCCGCCGATGTAGGGCATGGCCGCAGCAAAACCGCTGGTGCCGCCGGCCACCGATGCACCGGCAATGCCCAGTTCGTTGCCAGCGGCGGTGGTGGCGAACATATTGCTGCTGCCCCCGCCAAACAGGCTGGCCAGGCCATCAAAATCGCCCACGCCGCCCATGCCGCCCGAGCCTTGAAAGCCACCACCGAAGAGTTTGCCAACGCCGCCGAACAGATCGCCCAGGCCACCCGTGCCGCCCAAACCACCCTGCACCATTTTTGCCAGCGGGCCGGTGACGTTTTGCTGCACCAGCATTTTGGCCAGGCCATCGAGCACCACGTCAAAAAACGCGGTGGCATCGAGTTTGCGGGTGCGAAACATGCGCACCAAAACATCATCAAGCGAGCCGAATGCGTCGCTGACCAGATCAGCAGTTTGCTTGCCCGTGTCGGCGATGGATTTCAGGTAGGCATTGATGCCCGCTGCCGGGCCGCTGCCGAATTGCTCGGCCAGCTCGCGGCTGCGTTGGGTTTGCCAGTCGTAGTAACCCGCCCACGCCTTTTTGGCGTCTTCACTGCTGGCGTAGTTGACATCGACAATTTTGCGCAGCGCCTCGGATTCGACCTGCAGCATTTGCTGCGCACGCTGGGCGTTGGGCAACTGGGCAATGCGGTTGTCGCGGGCTTGCTCGCTGAGTTCCACTCCTTTGGCAACACCGGCGGCTTGCCGGTCCAGCAGGTATTTGGCCAGGGCTTTTTGCGTTTCTTCGATCGACTTGCGATCAGCGGCCAAAAAGTCGGCCTCGCCATCGTCAATGCCCAGGCGTTTGATGGCTTGTTCTTCGAGATTTTTCTCGATTTGCAGCAGCTTGGTGCGCGCCTGGATTTTGTCTTCGGTGAGTTTGGCACTGTCAAGCGCGGCCTGGGCTTGCGCCCGCTCCACCTGCAGGCCGGCCACGGCGGCGTCAATCTCTTGCTGTTGCAATTGGGCGCGGTAGGCGGCGGTGTAATCGGCGTTGACGTTGCCCGCCGCGCTGGCCAGTTTGAGCTGGGCCAGTTCGCGCTCAATGGCCACGCGCTTTTGGGTGGCTTCTAGTTCTTGTTTGGCGTGGCCTTCTTGCAGGCCGAGTTCAGCCAGGCGCTGTTTGGGATCTGTTTTTGCGACCACCAGAGCCTTGACGCCGCCCTCCTTCTTGATAAGGTCGCCCACCACACTGGCGTATTCTTTGTCGCTACCGAACGCGCCACGTTCACGCATGGCGGCCAGCGCAGCCAGATCGGTTTGAAAGCTGGCGCTTTGCCCACTGTTGGTTTGCCGAATTTTGGCCAGCGCGGCTTGGTCAAGCAGTTGTTCCGCGGCAAAGGCTTCGCGGGCGCGGCCATTGGTTTCGGCCACCAGTTGCACACCACTGCCAGCCGGACCCGCAGCAAGATCATCCGCTGCTTTTTTGGCGGCGCGCAGTTGCTGCACGTACAGCGCGGCTTGAGCCGTTTCGCTTTGCAGGTAGATGACGGTGCGCCGCTCGGTTGCAACGGCTAATTTAGCCTCTAGTTTGCCCAGCACCAATTCCGCACCGGCAAGTTCACGCGCCATTGCGGCTGTTTTTTCTTGCGTAGTTCGCAAGGCATCGGGCAACAGGTTGATGTCCGTTTTGAGTTTGACAACCCCAAAACTCAAATCGTTGATCGTGCCATTTAGCGCATTGCCCGCACCAGCCAATCCCTGGAATGACACCCGCCCCAGCGCCATACCCAAGCCGTAAGTAGCCTGCTCAAGCGGCCCAAGACCGGACTTTTGTGCACGCACCAATTGCTCGGTCATAAACGAAACAGATGTCGAGACACCACCTATCCCACTCGCCAATGCAGCACCAACCCCGCCCTGCACAAAAGTCTGCTTCAAATCCGTCCACGAATTCGCCAATCGATTGATGCTGGCTTGCATCGACTTGCTGGCGGCCTCGACTTCGGGTGCAACTTCCTTGCTCAGTTGCGCGGCGAATTTGGGCAGGAAGTCGGTGGAGAGCACCTGGCCGGTCTCGAGCATTTTTTCCAATTGGGAGGTAGTAACTCCCATGGCCCGCGCGGCGATCTGAAACGCGCCTGGCAAACGCTCGCCCAACTGGCCGCGCAGCTCTTCGGCCTGCACCTTGCCTTTGGAAATCATTTGCGTGATGGCCAGCAGCGCGCCTTGCGATTGCTCCACCCCCAAGCCCATCACCGTGCTGGCCTGGCCAATGGCGGTGAAGATGTCGCGCGTGCCCTTGCCCTCCAACGCGGTGCCGCGCGAGGCGGCCGCCAGCTTGGTGTATTGTTGCGCAGTGCTGACAAACTCCAGCCCGAGCGTTTGGGCGCTTTCGCGGATGAAGTTGAGTTCACCGGCGGCTTTGTCGCGCCCCACGGCAAAGTTCAGGCCGTTGCGCAGTTGGTCGACCTGGATTTGCGCCTGCACCATGGCGTGGGTGACATCACCCACCATGTTTTTAAGCCCGATCAGGCCCACCGCCACACTGCCGCCCACAAAGGCGGTTTTGAGGCCTTGGCCCAGCGCCTCGACGGGGTTTTTGGCCTCGCTTACCTTGCGGCCGAAGCCTTCAACGTCTTTACCCGAATCAACCAGCGTTTTTTGCAGGCCGCTGCCATCGCCAACCAGCTTGACGCCAATCACGGTGCCGTTCGTCATGCCCGCACCTCAGCACAGCGGACATCATTTGCGCGGTTTGTTGAGCAGGGGCAGCGCGGCGCGCTCAAGTGTTTGTAACTGGGCGAAGAGCCGGGCATCGTCGGGCAACCACTCGGGCTGCCAACCGGCAACGCCGGTGTGTTGGATCTTGCGGGCCACGTGGTCGATGGCCGCATACTCAAGCCCGAGCCACTGCACCGACATGCCAATGCTGACGCGCCACTGCGTTTGCAGGGCACAAAAGACGCAGACGGCATGCCAGTTTTCGGGCCACACGGCAAAGTGGCCATCGGCATCGGTGTGGCCGCCGCCTTGGGTGTTGCGCCGGCGGGCTTCATCGTCGATAGCCCGGGCCAGTTCGGCAAGTTGTTCAGGTGTACCACCGAAGACCTTTAATGCGTTGAAGGTGTCGCTGTTGCTGCTGTTGCCGTTGGGGGCGTGGCCGTTTGATTCGCTGGCAGGTGCACCGGCCCAGTGGTGCGCCGCCTCTATGAGTTTTTTTCCAGCAGGTGGGCGCTGGCCGTTGGACTGGTGGAGGCGATGTAGCCGCGCACAAACGCCTGTTTGAGGCCTGGCATTTCTTCTTCAGCCAGCGCGAAGTTTTCAGGCGTGAAGGGCATGGGGCCACTCAAGTTCTCGACACCACGCCAGCCCACCATTACCCGCTCCAGCAATTGCGCATCGGTGCATTTGCCCGCCGCAATGTCTTCATTGAGCTGCTGGATTTGCGAGGTTTTAAGGCGTTTGAATTGCCCGTCAAACAGGTGCGTTTGCAGCTTGCCCTCCTCCCCCAAAACGGGGTGCTCGCACGGGGCAAAATATTTGGGCGATTGGCTGATGATGAGTGACATGATTTAACAGACGTTGCAGGCAAATAGCAGGGTTTTGGCGGCTGATTAAAAAAATCAGAAGCTGGTAACCAAACGCACTTCGTCGTTGCCGCTCACGGGCACGGCGCGAATGTCAAACGACACCAGGCGCTTGCCGTTCAAATCGGTGAGCTGCGGGTTGATGAGCTGGGCGCTGGGCAGCCAGATCAAGGCCTTGTTGTTGGCCACGGTGCCGTGGCTCACGCCGATGGTGGTGAGCGTGTTGCCCTCCACCGCCGCCATTTGGGCCACCATTTGCGCCGCGCTCAAATCGAGCGTGACTTTGCCGGTAACGTTGCGTTGCGTAATCTCCACCGTTTCTTGGCCGAGCAGGGGCACAAAGCTGACGGTGTTGCCGTAATCGAGTTCAATGCCCTGGCTGACAAACGAGGTGCCACCCACCAACAGCGGTGCGGTGGCAGTGGCGTGTGTGCCGCCAAAAATGAGGTCGCCGGTGAACTGGTCGGCCACGACTTGCGGGGTTTTCCAGCCGGTGAGGGTGGTGCTGGGCAGCGCAGCGGCGGTGGCCGTGCTGTACAAACCTTGAAACTCGAAACTGAGCATGGGGCGCTCACCCACTTTCATCATGGGTTTGACGTTGCCGCGCACGCCGGTGGCTTTGTGCAGCACGCCGTCGTCGTACCAATACACGGTGATGCTGGTGTTGGTAACACTCAGATCGCTGATGGGCACGTAATCGGCCCGCACGGTTGCCGTGAGCACCTGGCCACAACCACAGGCCTGCACCAGCGGAGCCCAGGCGGGGGCCGTGGCCACCGTGCCGCTGCCGACATATTCCACATCGAAGCTGAAATCAATGTAGCGGGTGCCCACCAGTTGCTCACTGCCACCCAAATAGGGGCGAATGATGTCGCGGTCGACGTTGTTGGCGTTGATGGGATTGAGCCGCAGATTGGTAACCAGAATGGCGTTGGCGCCGCCCGTGGGCACTGAATCAGTGCCGTAGGTGGCTTCGAGCTTGGCCAAAATGGCGGTGTTGCGAATGAGGCGGTTGGGCATGGTGTGGGTCCTCGGGTGGGGTCAAAAATGGGGGGCGGTGTTTGGCGGGCTGAAGGGGTTACGCGGCGGCGATGGAGCCTTCTTGGCTGCGGTGCCACACTTCAAACATGAGTTGGTAGGCGGCCAGGCCTGCATCAGCTTCGTCGGCGGCGAGGCCTACGGCGAGGGGGATTACGTCTAGCGCCAGGCCACCCAGCGACACATCGGCCATCACCCGGGCGTACACCTGCACGCCCATGGCGTCGGCGGTGGTTTCGGCCAGCTGGCCAGGTACATCACGGGCCACGCACTCCACGCGGACGCGGGTGCGCCAGTCAACCGGGGCGTTGCGAATCTCGCCGCGTGTGGCGGATGATTCTTCAAAATAGACAAAAATCTGGCTGTTGATGCCCAGCGGCATGGGGCGTTTGCGGTTGGCCACCACGTTGCCCAGTGCCAGCACCGGCGCCACCAGCAGCAGAGCCGCAATGGCTTGGCACACGCTGTGGTGCACGCTGTTGACAGGCTGGCTCACTGCGCCATCTCCAGCACCAGGGTGGTGAGGCCACGGCCATCGGGGAGCTGGTCTACCACTTGCCAGGAATCAGCGCCGCGCTGCAGCGTTTCACCGATGACCCCAGCGGGCACATCGGCGCTGCACATCACAAAAACAGGTTTGCCCGCCGTGGCGCTCACACCTTCCAGAAAGACCTGGTCGGTGGGCTCCACAAAATCGCCATCAACCGACTGCCACCCCAGTTTGACCGGGGTTTGCTGCGTGCTGCCAAACACGCGCAGCGTTGCGCGGTTGGTGCGGTCTTGCAGGGCGAGCCAGTTCATGCGGGCTGGGGCGGTGGCCAGGGCGTGAGGTGCGGCGGGCGAGCGGGGGCGCTCGCTTTAGGCGTTGAGGTTGATTTCGACCTTGGTGACACCGTTGCCGGCCGCCGTGACGGCATACCCCGCGAGCGTGTCGGAGGTGTTGGTAACGGTGAAGTTTTTGGCGGTGTCATCCCAATACAGGGGGGCACCCACGGCCACCACGTCGGTTGTGGCTTTGGTGACTTCAAAAATGCCCTGCATTTGCACCGAACCAGAAGCACCGGTGCCAATGGCAGCCAGCGCAATGCCAATGCGGCCGGTGCCCACAGCACCCACCAAAAAGGCTTGCCCGGACACCAGCGCCGCGCCGGCATTGGTGTATTTGATGACTTCTCCAGAAGACTTGTAATTGCCGGCCATGATGTGGCTCCTTTAAAAAACAGGGTGAATGGGTGAACCAAAAAAACAAAGGGGTGAACCAGTGCCCTTGCGGGCACGCATCAGGCGCCGGGTTGCTTGTAGGCGCCGCGATAGTCGATGGCGGCCACCGCAAAATCGAGCCGCACTTTGCCCATCACGCCATCGACCTTGAAGCCGTCCACCCACTCGGTGAAGGGCATGTCGTTGCCGTCCAAAAAGGCCACTTCGTAGACGGGCGCTTCGTTGGGGTCGGCCAGGGTGTACCAGGCGGTGCCGGTGAGGTAAGGCGTGTCCACAATGGTGCTGTAGATGCCGCGCACCACGTTGGGCTTGCGTTGGTTTTTGCTGGTGTCGTCATTGAACTCGGCGCCGTTGACTTCGCGGGCCAAACCACCGAGCGAGGTGGGGCACAGCAGAATGCTGGGCGTGAGGTTCAGCGGGTCATTGCCGCCCACGTCTTTTTGCAAGGCCATGGCCACGCGGACCGCCTCAACGCTGGCGGTGCTGATAACGGCACCAGATGCCGCCAGGTTCAGGCGGGTGGCTGCGGTGCTGTACAGGGCAACGCCATCATCGAGGTTGGGGTTGGAGGTAACGAGGTTCCAGGCAGCGGCCTCAACGGTGCGTTTGGCAGCGCGGCCCATGCTGTTGGTGAGGCCCACAAAGGCGGCCAGGTCATCGTTGACCATGATCTGGCGGCTGATGTTGACCAGGTTACCTTTGGTGCTGGCGGTGATGCTGCTGCGCTCGCCATCTGGAATGGCTTTGTTGCGGAACTCGCCGTTTTCGTCGAGGTCTTCCAGGTTCGAGAGCGAGCCGACGCGGTAGCGCTTGTGCACGCGGAAGTCGCTTACAGAACCACGGTGGCACCACATGGACCACGTGTCTTTGGCCAATGCGTAACCGGCCTGCACCGATTTGTGCATGATGTTTTCCAGCAGGATCGGGAAATCGCTGGTGCTTTGCGTGAACGCGGCGGCGAACACCGACATTTGGTCGTAGCTGGCGTTGCGCTGGCTTTCGGGCAGGCTGGCGCGGGCCAGGTCCAACATCTTGGCGCCACGGTAGGGGTTGTTGTGCTGGGCCACAATGCGTTTGCCATCACCACCCACAATGCCGGCACGGGCCAGCACCGAGGTGGCCATGGCGTCGATGCGCTGGTCGCGGCCTTCTTCAATCTGGATGCCTGGCAAAGCACCCGCCACCGAGGTGGCATTGGCACCCAAGCGGGCCAGCAACTGCTGGCCGGCGGCTTCGACGGTGCACTGGGCGTTGTCGAGGCAGGCGGTTTGCAGTTCTGCCACACCGGGTGCGCCGGCAAATTTGGCAAACGCCTGCGTGATGCTGGTGCGGCGGGCCTTGTCGGCGGCAAGCGCATCGGCACCGGCTTGGGCGATCAGGTCGGCGCGGGCTTGCGCGGTAAGTTCAGTCTGCTGGTTGCCAGGGGCATTGGTGGGTAGCATGGAGTTCTCCAAAGGAAGCGCGGCAACCGCCGCAGGGGGTAAAACAAGGGGTGAAGCAAGGGGCAAGGTGGCGTGAGCCGATGCAGCAGGCGCACGCAGCGCAGCACCACCTGGGCCAAAGCGGCGCAGATCAAACGAGGCCATGGCGGCGGCGGCTTCGGGCACGCTGGCCACCACGGTGTGAACCAGGCCGCAGGCCTTGGCTTCGCTGGCGGTGTAGAAGTGGTCGTTGCCGTCACTGAGCAAGGCCAGCACGTCATCGGCCGCCATGCCGCTGGCATTGGCGTAGGTGGTAGACATGGCGCGGGCCCAGCCATCGAGGTGGTCGGCCAGTTCGCGCAGGCGCACGGCGTTGCCTTCGATGCCGCCCCACGGGGCGTGCAGCATCATCATGGCGTTTTCGGCCATCTCGCGCTCGTCGCCGGCCATGGCGATCAGGCTGGCGATGCTGTAGGCCACGCCGTCGACCGAGGTAACGGTTTTGGCGGGGTGGCGCTTGATGGCGTTGTGGATGGCAATGCCGTCGCTCACGCTGCCGCCGTAGCTGTTGATGCGGATGGTGATGCTTTCGGCCACCAGCTCCTTCAGGTCGCGCACGAACTGCGCGGCGCTGACGGATTCACTCCACCAGGTTTCGCCGATGTCGCCGTAGATTGAAATTTCTGCGGCACTTTGCACACCTTTTGCCGCCGCCGCAACAGGCGTGAATTGGCGAATGGTGTACCAGGATTTGGGCTGTGCGGGGGCGCTTTGTGCGGTGCTCATGGGGGCATAGTTTTGCCCCCGCGCTGTCCACTTTTAAAGCGCAAAAGTGGATTAAATTAGCTACAATTACGATAGCACCAACGGCAACAAAAGCAAGCGCCCGCGCACTGTTTTTGTGTTGCCGCTATTGGTGGTGAATGTGGCAATAACGGTGTATTCGCGCTGCTCGCTTGCACTGGCCGGGGTGCCACCGGCAATGCGCACCAAAATGCACGCGCCAATGCGGGCGCTGCGCCCGTCGGGGAAGTCTTGCGGGGCCGCGTTGACCGATATGCTGCTGAAGGCCAGCGCGTCGGCACCGGTGAGCGCGGCGGGCTCAAAACTGAGCGCGGGCGTGCCGGTGATGGTGTCGGTGGGCTCCAGCACGGCGGAGCAGTCGAGGTAGAAGCGGTCTGCTTCGGTGGCGAATTTGGAGAGGGTGAGGTTGTGTGCGTAGGTCATGAGGGTGATGGTGGGTTGATAGGCCAATCACGGCGGGTGAACTCGATTGCAAAATCGCGCGGCGCATCGGGTTGCCAATCGCGCCCGGCGGCCTGCACGGCAAGGTGGCGCGGCGCATCGGGCACCCACTGGCGCAGCCCAAACGCCGGGTGCCACACCAGTGGGCCCGCGCTTTGGCTGCCGGGTTGCGGGCCATCGGCCTGGTAAGACTGCAGGGTTTCGGCGTTGACGTAGGCGCGGGCCACGTAGGCCTGCACGGCATCTGCCGCCATGAACGCATTGGCGGTGTAGGCCTGGGCCGTGTCGGCACTGGCATAGGCCAGCGCGATGTAAGACTGCGCCGCATCGGCTGCAATGCTGGCACTGGCGGTGTAGGTTTGGGTGCTGTCGGCACTGGCATACGCCCGCGCCTGGTAAGTTTGCGCCGCGTCTGCCGAAGCGCTTTGAAAAGCGGTGTAGGTCTGGGCCGTGTCAGCACTGACAAAACCACCTGCGCCATAGGTTTGCACCGTGTCTGCCGCGATGGCGGCGCTGGCGGTGTAGGTTTGGGCGCTGTCGGCGTTGACGTAGGCCCGGGCCTGGTAGGTTTGCGCGGTGTCGGCGGCGATGGCCTCGAATGCGGTGTAGGCCTGGGCGGTGTCGGCGCTGACGGCTGCGCTTGCCTGGTAGGTTTGAGCGCTGTCGGCACTGACGTAGGCCAGCGCCGCGTAGGCTTGCGCGGTGTCGGCGGCAACACCGGCCAGCGAAATGTAGGCCTGGGCACTGTCGGCGTTGACGTAAGCCTGGGCTGCGTATGTTTGCGCGGCGTCAGTGGCAACACCTTCGCGGGCGGCATAGGTTTGGGTGCTGTCGGCGTTGACGTAGGCCAGCGCTGCGTATGTTTGGGCTGCGTCAGCGGCAACGCCTTCGCGGGCGATGTAGGTTTGGGTGCTGTCGGCGCTGACGGCGGTGGTGCCGCCGGCGGCAAAATCCACCACGGCCCGCTCGCCCAAAATGCCAGCAGGCGCGGCCCCGTTGCCTGTAACCGCAACCAGCCCGCTTCCACGCACCACAATACCAGCAACCGTGCCGGTATTGGGGTTGACGATCTGTACTAGGCCTTCACGGCTGACGATGGAATCGACGGCCACGGTGGGCCCCGATCAGGCAAGGGTGAGCACGGCCCGCACAAGCGGATTGCCCGCGATGCTGGCGGGCGTGTAGCGCACGTAGGTGGTGTCGTTGCCCTTGTCGGTGCTGTTCCAGGCGCTCCAACTGGTGCCGTCCGTGCTGCGCTCCCACACACCGTTGGCGCTGGCGGTGGTGGTGTCGGTGAGCAAGGTGGTTTCAGCCTCTGGGTCTGTGGCGTCGTACAACCACACTTTAAGCGCAGGCACAGCGCCGCCAAAGGCTGTGCTGAAGCGCCAAGCGAACTCGCGGTTGGCGGCTACGCTCTTGGCTTCGCTGAATTGGTAGTGGCTGTCCGTCTCGGTGTTTTCATACAGCACACCTACCTGTAAAATGCGGGCTGGGATGCCCGTCAAGCCGATGGTGCGGAATTCAGCCATCAACTGAATGTGCGTGCCGGGCGTGGCGGCGCTCAAATCAAAACTGTCATCCATCAATGTCCAGCCGCCGCTGTTGTCGGTGATGCCCGCCGTGCGGTAATTGAGGCGGAACGGCTCGGTGGCCATGCCCAGGTTTTGGCCTGTTTTGCCACCGATGACTTCAACGCTGCTGGCAAATGCGCAAGTGAGTTTGGCCGCGTCTGACGTGCTCATGCGCGGGAAGTGAATGCGCTGGTCGGTGGTGGCGGCGTACTCCCAATCGCTGGCGAGGGACATACCAAAAATCACATTGCCGTTGGCTGTGGTGCTGATTCCTGCCGTGTAGAACATGCCGTTTTCATCATCACCAGCCGACTGCACGACGCTCAAGGTGTTGAAATATGGCGTGACATCTGCAGACGCCGCTTGCGCGTTATTTTGCTTGGAATCAACCGAAAAGATGCGATCCATCTGACCAGCATCGGTTCGGTATTGTGTGATGTAGCTGCGAAAGGCTGTCGCACTGCTGCTCAAAATAACCAACTTGTCGATGCTCGCCAGATAAGCCAAGCTGTTCATTACAGCCGTGGCAGCGTAGGTGTTCACACTTCCCGGCGGCACCTCGGTCATCACGTCACCGCTGGTGATAAATGTCGTATCGCCCGTGGTGATGGTGCTGGTCGCCTTGGTGCGGTAAACCCTCGTCGTCGTCGTGAAATACATGCAGCGCACACCGCTGCCCGGCCCGTGCCCCAACGTTGCACCGATCAAGTTGTCGTTTTGGCTGGCCGTGCCGGTGAGCGTAGCGCTTACCGCCGTGGCAAATTGGAATTGGTTCGTTGCCGCACCCGTCGCAAGGGTGAGCGCAGCCCGAATGTCATGTTTGAACAGGCGCATGGTGGTGGTGCCATCACCGCTCCACAACATGCGCGAGGTGGCACTGATTTCAGCGTCCAGCGTGATGCCATTACCCACCGTGTTCAAAATCGTGGCCGCGTCTTTGAGCCAGTACACGGCGCGAATGCCATCGGTAGACACCGCCGCCGGAATGGTGGTGCCGCCGCTGTTGAACAAATCCCAGCTCAAGCCTTTGACCAAATACACGCCGCCGTTGGTGGTGGTGGCGTTGCTGGTCAGCGTGATGAGGCGCAAGTCTTCAATCACGTAGGCCGTGCCTGCTGTGATGGTGCCTGCGCTGGTGGCCAGCGTGATGGACGTATCAGACGCCATCGCGCTGATGGTGTACCACGTGGTGATGGCAGCCGGATCAGTGCTGCCAAAGCCGATGCGGCAACCAATGGGCGTGCGGTTGGTGAGCCAGTTGCTACCTCCCGCGCCCGTAACTGCTGTGCCCGACACACTCACCGTGCCAGTTGTTTGCAAGCGGTAGTCGTAACTCAAGCCGCGAATGGTGTGCGCCGTTGCCGTGGGGTACGTGAGGGTGATAAAGCCCTTCCACGTGAAGGTGTTGGTGATTAAATCATGCTCATATGCCACGATGCGCCGCGTGTTGGCAGCGGTGGCGTTGTCAGCAAAAAACACCCAGTTGATGCGCTTTGACGCACTGTTGGCCCAACGCAAGGGGCGCGGAAAGATGGCCGGGATGTTGGTGCTGGCCTCAACAGGGCGACCCAACACAATGGGCAAGGGGCCGCAGAATTTGGCCTCAGGCGTGCCGCCCGTCCACTGGCCCATGCAGTTGCCCAGCATGAGTTTGTCGGCATCGTAGGTATCGATGCCCAGACGGGCGCTGGTAAGGCTGCCCAGGCGAAGTTTGACGGCGCGTGATGCCATGTTAATTTTGTCCAGTCAGGATGAATTGCGCCGGAAATGCCACCGCAGCACCGCCGGGTGCGGTCACTTCGACCAGCGCATCAGCGGCGAACGTGCCGCCCGCAACCACCAACAGGCTGGCGTCGTGATGGCAGGGGTGACCCGTGGGCAGGCTGACGGTGATGGCGGCTTGTTCGGGCGCGTTGGCTTCTTGGCCGATGGCCAGCAGCTTGGCGGCTTCAGCCTCGGTGAGTGCGCCTTGCGCAACAAATTGGGCGAGCGCGCCCGCCACCAAGGGCGAGCGGATGTTGAGCGTGCCTAGTTCCAGCAGGGGTTTGACGTGCCGAAAATCGGGCACGGTGTCGATGATGTCTAAAAACGCGTTGCCGCGCTCCATGCCCAGCGCTTCGAGCACTTGGCCGTTGCCTACGTCGTGGCGGTTGGGCATGGCGGGCCAGCTTACGCTGCCGTTTCACCCTGCACGCGCAGGGTGTAGCTGTTGTTGCTGGCCACGCTTGACGCTGCAACGGTGCGGCGCACCCATATGGCTTTGTGCTGCCCGGCGGGCAAGCTGCCCAACGCCAAACCAGCGCCCAAGGTGGTGGGGGCGCTGAAGGCGACGCCGACGGGGGCGGTGGTTTCGTTGGCGATGGTTTGTTCGGTGCCGTTCACCGCTGCGGTGCCCACGCCGATGTCAATGGTGTGGCCCGCCCCGAGCGATTGCGCTTGCAGCCACACGACCGGACTGGTGAGCTGCAGGCTGCCGTGGTTGTTGTGCACGTAGTAGCAGCGGTATTCAACGCGGCCGGCCAGGGATTCGGCGGCACTGACATCATCGAGCATGGTGCCGGAGATGGCGTTGCTTGATTTTGCGCCGCCCAAACTGGCGTCATCCGTGGCGTTGGCCGCGCCGCCGCTGTGGCGGTATTGAATGTCTGTTGTGATGATGGGCATGGGGTGGCTTTCGGCTGAATGGGTTTAGCTGGCGGGTGGCGGCGGATCGGTGGCGTCGGCGGCGTTGGCCGTGCCGGCGTTGGTGGGCACGGCCGCATTGCTGTTGAAAACGAGGTCTTTTTCTTTGGTCAGGTCGCGCCACGATTTGATTTGAGCCATGTTCTCGCGCGGGTTGATGCCGCGTTTGCGCATCACCTCGACCTCGCTCGCAAAACCGGCGCGCACCAGCTCAAGGTAGGCGGCGCTTTCTTTGGCGGGGTCGATCCAGGGCATGGATTGGGCGATGAACAGGCAATCGTCTGCGGTGCCTGGCATCACGTCTGCCGGGGTGCGCACCACGCCGCTTAAATTGGCCACGTGCACGGCGCTGGCGTACCAGGGTTGCACAAACTGGCCACTGAATTCGTCGCACAGCACGGCGTAGTTAACCCACTGCTCCACCAACTCTTGCCGCTGGGCGCTGAAGGTGCCGTTGTAATCTTTGGCCACACTGCTGAAGCTGGCGCCCACGCCTGCGGCCACGGCGCGCAATTGGCCTTGCCGGTAGGTGACGAGGTTGGGGTTGGGGCGATCACTGCTCAGAATGCTGAGATCTTCACCGGCGACGAGGTTGTCGATAATCATGCCCGGCTGCATGCTGAATGAGCGGGGGATGGGTTTGCCCGAATCATCGGTGAGCGGGCCGTCGTAGGCTTCAGGCGCGCCGCGCTTGATAACGCCAGTGACGGCGGCGGCAATTTTGGCGGCGATGCGCTCGGATTCTTCGTAGTCTTTGATGTCCTCCAGCCGGGTGATGATGCTGGCAAACTCGCTCACGCCGCGCATTTGGCCCACCCGGTCCAGCAGGGCGACGTGGTGCACGCGGTCTGCCGGGATGCGTTTGAGGTTGTTGTTGCCGCTGGTGAAACCCTCTGACGGGTGCGTTTTGTGGACAAAGTAGGCGACGGGCTGGCCCCAGGCGTTGCGGGCGATGCCCTGGGTGGTGTTGTCGCCTTCTTTGTAGTCGTAAGGCACCATGTCGGCCTCGAACATTTCAAGGCTGAGGGGCAGGCCGCTGGCGTGCACGAGGCCGGGCACGTTGCCGATTAGCTCTTGCGCAAAGCTCTCGCCATCGCGCAGCCAGGCGCTGCACATGAGGCGCTGCACTTTGGCGCCGGTGTGGCGGCGGGTGACTTCGGGTTTGAGGCTGTGCTGGCGCCACATTTCGCGCAGCGCGGCGGCGTATTCTTCATGGATGCTGCCATCGCGCCGGCGCGGCTGGGGTTCGACCCCCACGCCGTTGGGGCCCACGATGTTGTTGACCATGGTGCGCAAGATGCCCCGGCTGATGTCGTGGTTGCGCTGCAACTGGCGGGCCTGTGCCCGGATGATGGGAGCGCTTTTTTCGGTGAGCTGGTTTGGGCTGTAGCCGTCGCGGTAGTGTTTGCGCAGGCGGCTGGGCTCTGCCGCTTCATACGGCGCGAAGGCGGCCAGCACATTGCGGGCGTGCAGGCGTTGCAGGCCTTGGCGCGGGCTAAAGAAGGCAACGAGCCGGTCAACCGCGTTGAGCCTGTTGTGTTTGGCGGTGGGTTCGGTTGGCATGGTGCGTGGGGGTGTTGGGGGCGGTGGCGCGGGTGGGGCCGGTTATTGGCTGAAATCAGCCACGCTGTAGCTCAAGCCGGCAAATTGGGGCGCACCGGCGGCGCTGGCTTGCAGGCGGGCCACTTTGGTCTCCCAATCCTTGCGGCCTTTGCAGATTTCGCCCAGGTCTTCAAAGCGCAGCCAGCGGTCCAGCCCGGGGCCGCCCATGCGTACTTCTTTGCCCAAAAGCACGGCTTTTTCGGCCTCGACGTAGGCCGTCACCATTGCTTGCGCGGTTTCGAGTTCAGTTGCCATAGAGCGCGAGGCTATCGCCGGGCCTGTCCACTTTTAAAGTGCAAAAGTGGACTCAAACGGGTTTGGCGGCGGCTTTTTTAAGCGCCCGCTGCTCCTCCAGAATGTCAAACATGCGGGTGCGGCTGATGCCGTAGGTGCGCAATATTTCAGCGGTGTTGGTGCCGTTGTATTGGGCAAAAATGGCGGCGTCGCGGCGGGTTTTGTCGGGCGCGGGGATGTGGATGTTTTTGCCACCGTAGGTTTGGCGCATACCGTCGACCAACTCTTGCGCCCATTCGGCGGCAAAGCGGTGGTTGAGGCCGATGCGATCACGCAGGATGTTGGTGAATTCGGCCTCCAGCAGTTGCACGTTTTCAATGCGCGCCGGGCGCGATCTGGCGGGGGCGTTGGCCTGGCCAGGGGTTTGGCCTGTTGAATGACCGGGTGACTGGCCTGTTGAATGACCCGGGGGGCGCTGAAAACCGTGGGCGGTGTAGCGGGTGGCGCCGGGCGTGCTGCCGGGCGATGCGGTGTGGGTGGCGGTGTGGTTGGGGCGGCTGGTGTTGGTGGTGAGCGTCATAGGCGGGCCAGCCATTCGCGGGAGGCGAAGGGGTTGGCAGGTGGCGCAGCAGGGGTTACGGGGGCGCTTTGTTTGCGCTTTAGTTGTTTGGGTAAGTGGGCATCGGGCGCGGGCTGGGCGGCGGCGGGCGCGGGGGTATCGCGCACCTCGATTTGGCCGGGGGCGAGCTGGGGCGTGGTGGGTTGGATCATTTGCGTGGCGTCAGGCAAATGATCGGGCATGGGCTCAGGCATGGGCTCGAACAGGTCGGGCAGCAGGTCGTTTTCAAGCCTGCGCCACTGCGCCTCGCTGAGTTTGTGGTGGTCCAGCAAGTCACTGCAGAACATGGCGTACACGGTGCAATCCAGCGGCTCGTTGCGGGCGGCTGTTTTCACCCAGCGGCTGCTTTCACCGCGTGCGGTTTTGACGGTTTTGCGCACTTCGCTGGTGAGGCCGTTGAAGAATTCAATGGGCATGTTTTTGCACATGTGCACGTAGCCGGGGCCGGGCTGGGTGACTTTGAGCCGGCCAAAGAGCAAATCCTTGGCGGTGTCGGTGCCCACCATCCACAGCTTTACGCCGCGTTTGAGAATGCGGCCTTTGTAGTTCACATCCTGAAAGCTGCTTTTGCCTTTGACGGGTTTGCCTTCTTGCGCATCGCCTTTGAGGGCAAAGTATTTGTGCCCGGCGTGCAGGCGGCAAAAGTTGTAACACTGGTGGGTGTAGTGGCCGCCGGTGTCGATGCCGCTGGCGGCGATCTTCATGGGGGCGCCGTGCATGTGGGTGAAGGTGGTTTGCAGGTAGGGGTGCAGGCGTTCTTCCCAGTCGCGTTCGTCGGCGGGGTTGCCGTCGATCACCTGGTAATCAACGGGCCACTTTTCTTGGCCCCGGCCGATGGCCCACACCACCACCTCCCAGCGCTTATCTTGCACGTCCACCCCGGCCACGAGCTGCAGGCCGCCCACGGGCACGCGGCGCAGGGGGTAGTCTTCAGCGCGCTTCATCAGTTCATGGGTGTCGGCTTTGTCGAAGTCTTCCTCCCACGTTTCACCCAAGGTTTCGTTGATGAAGCCTTCAAGCGGCGCTTTGTCGCCCGCTTTTTTGGCGGTGATGCATTGCAAAAACTGGCGCACGATAGCGGCCCAGGTGGTTTGCGGGCTGTAGGCCGTCCAGATATGAAAAGCCACGTGGCGCGGGGGGCGCAGCAGGGTGTTGCCGGCGGCATCGCTCCAGCGGTACGGGCTGTGTTGGGCGCGGTAGTTGCCGCATTCGCTCACCCACACGCCGCGCTCCCACAGGCGCAAATAGTCTGCCTGGGTGATTTTGCCGTGGCAGTGGGGGCACACGTGGTGCACGCTGCCTTCGGGGTCTTGTGGGTCCCACTTAAAACCGTGTTTTACATCGGGGCCACCCCACTGCAAGGGGTGCTCTGCCTGGCAGTGGGGGCACTCGATGTGGTAGCGCATGCGGGCATCAGCGGCGGCTTCGCGCTTTTCGATGTGGCTCAGGCCTTTGATGCGGGGGGTGGTGCCGCAGATGATTTTGGGGTAGGTGGCGCCTTCCAGCCGTTTCCAGGCCAGGGTGAATGGGTCGGCGCTTTTCTCGATCTTCTGGTCAAACGCGTCGAACTCATCGAGCAAGGCGGTTTGCAATGTCATGCGCCGGAAGTTGCCCGCGCTGGTGCCGCCTTTTAAAAACAGCAGCGAACCCAGAAACTTTTTCATGTTCAGGGTGTTGGCTTTGCTCTTGGCCATGAACTGGGGAAACACGGCTTGCATGGCGCGCACGTCGCGCAGCATGGGTTCAAGTTCGGCCTTGCAAAATTCGTCGCTGTCGCCGTCGGTGGGTTGCCACAGGCATTGGTTGCGCCGCTTGTGCTGGGCCATGTAGCCGATGATGGCCAGCAGCATTTTGGTGTAGCCGACGCGGGCGCTTTTTTTGACATCGACTTCTTCAATGTCATCATCTCCCATGGCGCACAAGATGACGCGCTGCGGCGGGTAGCTTACCCATCGCTTCTCACCTTGGCTGCTTTCGGCGCTGAGGTAAAAGTGCTTTTCGGCCCATTCATCCCCCGTGAGCGGTTCAGGCGTTTTGAGCGCCTGCAGGCCTTTGGCTACCGCCGCCCGAATGCTCTGGCGCAGCGGCAACGGCAGGTGCTGCCAGGTGCGGGCCAGGAGTTGGGGGGGGAGGTCGCGGGCGGACATTACACGCCCGCCTCTTGCAAATCGCTCTCTTGTTCAACATCGGCACCCAACCCCAGCGCGGCATCCTCAATGGCCAGCAGGTCAAGCGATGCACTCACAGCAAGGTCACACGCGCGGCTGATTTCCTGCTGGATGAGCTTCACGTCTTGCGCGGTGAGCGCGGGGCACAGTTTGTGCAGGGTGACGTGCAACGGCTCAAGCACGCCGGCCACGGCGCGGCCTACGCTGGCCAGCACTTGTTCGATCTGCGCAACGGGGGCGAAGTCTTTGCGCTCCAGCGCGAGTTTGATTTCGTTTCGCTCGCGGCTCACGCGGGCCAGCTCGCTGCGTTGGTGGGCCAGCTCACCATCGGCACCGCGCCCGGCGGCTTGTTCACGCAGGCCGCTGATGTACTTTTGCAGCCACTGGCCGGCCGTGTCGCCCGGGGTGAGCAGGCCACGGGTGAGCATGTCGCTAACGGCGGGCTGGCTCACACCCACCAAGTCGGCAAATTCTTGCTGGGTGCAGGTGGCTTCAAGGTTCATGGCGCCTGCTTTCACCGCGCTTTGAAGGCTGTGCCCAGCAGCTCGACGGCTTCGCCCCACCGGCGCTGCGCGTTTTGTTGCACCGCGCCCTGCACTTCGGCCAGCACGTTGATGCGGGCGCGGTACCGGGCGCGGGCGCTGAATTTGAAGTATTGCACCAATCGTTTGCCGCCTGGGCCCGCGCGGCGGTAGATGCCCGAGGGCAACCAGCCGCCGTTTTTGCCCGAGGTGTTGGCACCTGGGGCAACGGCAAAAAATTCACTCGCCACGCCCAACTTTGCGGCGCGGGCCTGGCTGGCACGGCTGGGTGGCTTGGGTGGGCCTTTGGTGTTTTTGATGCCCAGTGAGCGGATCACCTGTTTGTAATAGCTGCCGGGCACGTTGCCAAAGCCGTCTAGCTTGCCCCTGGTGTATGAGCCGGGAGTGAGCACCCAGCCAGCGGGCAGGTAGCCCATTTTGGTAAGCAAAAACTCGGTTCTTTTCTGGCTGCGCTGGCTGGCGCCCCGGGCACCGGGGCGGATGTATTCGCGCAATCCTTTGCCCTGAGCGGGGTCGCTTTCAGGGAAGTAAACCTCGGCCACGGGCGTGGCTTTTTCGGCGCGTTTGGTGAACACGCCGCGTAGGGTGAAGGCGGTGGGCCGGTCGAACGCGCTGGGCAACTTGGCAACCAGGTGATCTTTGCCGTCGCCCGCCAACGCCGTCAGCGTTTTGGCCAGCGCAAACGGCACCTGGCTGCGGGCGGTGGCAAACAGCGCTTGCGCCTGGCGGGTATCAACCCGAATCTGCACGGTGGTCATGGCTTCACGGCTTCTGCATGGCGGGCAATCGTTGTGGATCCAACTGGGGAGCCCGAAACGCACGCACGGCGCAACAGGCCCATCAAAAACCACAATGTGCAGCACGCGGCATTTTTCTGTAAAACCCCCGCCGCCTTTTTTCACAAAATTTTTGCTGCGATATCGCCCGCCCTCAGCACACCCCAGCCACCACACCAGCCGCTGCAACCCAAATACAACCACTCTGCTACCCCACTGCAACCCCTCCAACCCGGCATAACCCCCTAACAACACCACTGAAACTAGCGAACGCTCGCCGCCGAATCCACCCTCGCTGAGTTATCCCCAGGAGTACCTTTGTTATCAACACCCCAAAAACTATAGCGCTTTAAGCTGTGGATAAGTGGGCACCTGGCACCGGCCGCACCTGAGATGCACACAATCGAGCACCTGGCACAATTTGCACCCAGCGCGCCGCGCCTACAATATGCGCATGCCTTACGATTACCGCGCCGCTATCCTGGCACCGCCTGAGCCAGCAGACATACGCGCCGCGCGTGTACATGCCGGCCATACACAAGCCCGCGCCGCTCAGCTTGTCCACCGGCCTGATTCTGCAAGGTGGCGAGAATGGGAACGCACCGGCCGCACCGGCCGCACAATTGACGCTGCAGTTTGGGAGTTGTACCTAATTAAATCCGGATTAAGAAACCTTCTAGATATAACTAAACAGTCTTAACAAATCAATAAAAGGGTTTGATCATAGGCGCATTGCGCCTATATACTATGGCCATGGCGGGGCAATACCGCACCACCAAACCACCCGGCGCCGCGCCGGGTAACTTCAGGAGAAATCAAAATGACACTGCAAATTGATAACTATGGTGGCATCCATATCGACAACAAAGATACCGGCTTGAAAGTTCGACAAGCCAAAATAAACACGATTGTCTACAGCCCAGCAACAACCGCCGGCGCACTTTTCAAAGAACACAAAATGCCAGAGCCACGCTATAGCCTTAGCCACACTACACCGGCTTCAGGCGTGGCCGGAATTGACAAATTCGAAGCCGACATACTCAAACTTCTAACCACCAGCTAGACCCCACCGCCAAGAGCCGCGCGCGGCTCTTGCCAGTGCAGTCCCGCACACCACCCGCCCGGCGCCGCGCCGGGTAACTTCAGGAGTTATCAAAATGGCAAACTACAGAATCGACGGCTTCAAATTCAACCGGGCCAATCTGGCCGGCCTTGACGCCCACAGCGCAAAAACACTTAACACCTACCTCTGCGCACAAGAGGCACGAATTAACACCATTACCACCGTGGCATTAATGTGTTCGGGCGGGCCGTTTGAAGGCCAGTTGATGGACCTACCAACCGAAGGCGAAGGCAGCACCAGCAGCGGGCACAACGCCAGCACCGCCATTTTTACCATTGGCGCATGGTGCGGCCGATATGTGCGGCTTACCTTGAAAGAAAAAGGCCAAAACTTTTTTTGTTACGCCTGGCAAGCAGAAGGCGCCGAAGTGCCAACCAGTGGCCGGGCCCTCATCAGCAACCCCAAAACAAAAGCCGCCGCCGCTGAAAAAGAGTTAGGCAAAGGCTTCGCCCTGCTAGCCGAATTTCTCGCCACAATGGCCGACGAGCCAAACACCATCGAGCATGCCGGCCAACAGATGGCCGTTTTCAAAATCGGCCGCACCACCTACCGCGTTTTAAACACGCCCGAGCAAATCGCCCAACTGCGCGCCAAAATCATCAAGGCTAAAAAGTGGTTTTCAGACAAACACCTGACTACCCCGACACAACAACTCAGCGCCACCGAAAAAGCCTATCAAGCATACAAGGCCAACCAGACACCCGAAACCATGCAGGCCGTCGCACAAGCCGACCCAGCGGGCGAAGTGACTAGCATCAAATTCGACGCGCAAACGTTGAAGTTTGTAGCCGACCTGGTGGCTACCGTGCACGCCGATGCAGCCATTCAAGCGGCGATGCGAAACGACTTAAAGGTAGAACAAGTATTTCAGCGCTGTGCCCCAGCCCTGGCCATGGCCAGCGAATCCAGCACCGGCCATGGCTACCCGCCAGCACCCGCGCCGCACCACCACGGCCACACCAGCAACACCACAAGCACCCCCGAGACCTGCAGCACACCCCCCGAGACCTTCGCCGCGCCGCTCGACCATGGGCAAACAGCCGCCGCCCGCGATGCCGACCACTCACACACAATAGCAGCGGCTTATGCCGCGCGCAGCGCCACCACATACAGCCGAATCAAACGCGGCGAAGCCTTTCAATTTGAAAAAGATGGAAACTGGTTTCTGAAAACCGGACGCGGCTACCGACCGGGCCGGGGTGGCAAACTTTCTGCACCGTTCGCAAGCGACACCCGCGTTTACTTTGCCGACCCCGCCGCCGGCCTAAGCGAAGCCGACCACCGCGCAACAGGGTTACGCATCTTCAGCGACCTACCCGCCGCCGCGCCTGATGCATCAGCACCCCCCACCAGCACCAGCACCCCCGAGACCCCCCAGCCCGCCGGGCTGGCCCACACCCCGCAAGACCTCAAGTCTCGCGTGCTTGATTTTTCATTCGGAAACAAGGGAATCAAGCCAAGCCAAGCCAATGGCATGCTGGCCGCTGTTCAAAACAAGACTGGACGGCCAATATTCGTCACCAATGGCAACTTTGGCCGCGAGCAATTCAACCAGGCCCATGCTGAAGCAAAGGCCGCCGGCATTGAGTTCGACAAAATGTATGTCTTTGCCGACACCGCCACCTATTCCGGGCCCTCCATCACTTTTATGCGATTAGATGAATCCATCCCGAATGAACCCACCCCCCAAGACCTCCCAGTCACACAAACACCAGCCGCACCAGCCACACCCCAGCGCACCGAGCGCCGCCACGCGCCCACCAACGGCCAACGCGTAGCCGCAAAAAATGGCGCTTGGGAAGGTTGGTTATACAAATCCAGCAACACCGGCAAACAATGCATGGTGATCTACCTTGGCCAATCGGCCAAAGAATGGAAGCGATTCAGCTTCGCCACCCGTGAAAAAGCCATCAAGTCACTGGCTTACTATGCCGCAGACGCGCAAAAAATACAACAAGAAGCCACCCGCCGCGCCGACGAAAAACGCCAGCGCCTGGCCGCGCCGCATGGCTTGGCCCTGGGCGATGTGTTGATTTCGTCCTGGGGATACGATCAAACAAACATCGATTATTACGAAGTAACCGGCCTGCACGGAAAACGCGGGGTAGAGCTGCGCGGCATTGCGCAAGAATGCGCCGACACCGCCCACATGCAAGGCGTGTGCGTGCCCGTACCAGGCAAATACATCAGCGAACCCCAACGCAAATTGGTTGATCAATACGGCGGCGTTAACGTGATGAACGCCAGCTATGGCCGCGCCCACAAGCTGGAGCCCATGCACACCATTGCCGGCGTGAAATGCTACGCCCCCACCGGATGGAGCAGCTACGCCTAAGCCACCCACACCACCCACCCCCGCAAGACCTCGGCGCCGGGCAGCACGGCCCAGCCCGAGACCTTGCCAACCCAAAACACCCCATAAACCAAAAATGACATACACCAGATACACCAAAGCAAAAGACCTGCAGCCCAGCGACGATCAACGCTACCAGGAAGAAATCGAGCGGGTAAAAATAGCGAAACTGCACCGCATCGGCTTTTTTGCCGAACTTCTGTCGGGGTTCACTTATTGCGGCGGCTGCCTGTGCGGCGGAGGGCTTCATGAGACACCCGACCGGCGCCTCAGCAATGGAAGAACAAAGTTCGGCAGCTACAGATGCACAAACACGCAATGCCGCTACCACCACCCGCCAAACAGCGGATGGTTTCGCTGGACAGACGAAGAAAAGGCCGTTTGGGCAGTTTTGAGCCTGGCCCCCATTCAACCTTATTTCACCCCCAAAAACCTGAAATGAACACCCACCCCATCACCGGCGCAGAGCTGCAAACCCTGCGCGAAGCCTGCGGCCTGAGCCGCGAAGAACTGGGCGACCTGGCCCACGTGCAGGCGCGCACTGTCAAGCACTGGGAGAGCGGCCGCGCGGGCGTGCCGGCCGATGTGGCCGAGCTGGTGCAGGGGCTTGATGACAGCGCCCAGCAGGCCGCAGAGCAAGCCTGTAACACGATCCGCGAGCAGATCAACGCGCAGCAGGGCGCACTGCCGCAAGACCTCGTTTTATTGCGC
>JAYVJV010000058.1:0-2722 GCA_043769005.1 Polaromonas sp.
GCGCGGGCAGGGGATGGAGGCACCTTCGGACAGGGTAGGACGCAGGCGCTGGCGGCTCATTTCCATCAGGCCAAATTTGCTGATGGTGCCAAACTGCACACGGGCGCGGTCTTGGCGCAGCGCGTCGCGCAGACGGTTTTCTACGTCGCGGCGGTTACGGCTTTCGTCCATGTCGATGAAGTCGATCACCACCAGGCCACCCAGGTCGCGCAGGCGCATCTGGCGGGCCACTTCGTCGGCGGCTTCCAGGTTGGTGCGGGTGGCGGTTTCTTCGATGTCGCCGCCCTTGATGGCGCGGGCCGAGTTCACGTCCACCGATACCAGGGCTTCGGTTTGGTCGATCACAATCGCGCCGCCCGAGGGTAGCGTAACGGTGCGGGCGTAGGCCGACTCGATCTGGTGCTCAATCTGGAAGCGGCTGAACAACGGCACGTCGTCACGGTAGCGCTTGACCTTGCTGGCATGCTCGGGCATGACGTGCGCCATAAACTGGTGCGCCTGCTCGAAGATGTCGTCGGTGTCGATTAAAATGTCGCCCACATCGTTGTGGAAGTAGTCGCGGATGGCGCGAATCACCAGTGACGACTCTTGGTAAATCAGGAACGCGCCCTTACCGGCCTTACCGGCTTCGTCAATGGCGGACCAGAGCTTGGTCAGGTAGTTCAAGTCCCACTGTAGCTCGGGGGCGCTGCGGCCAATGCCTGCGGTGCGGGCAATGATGCTGGCACCTTGCGGGTATTGCAGCTGGTCCATCGCGTCTTTCAGGTCGGCGCGGTCTTCGCCCTCGATGCGGCGGCTCACGCCACCGCCACGCGGGTTATTGGGCATCAGCACCACATAGCGGCCTGCCAAGCTGATAAAAGTAGTCAGCGCCGCGCCTTTGTTGCCGCGCTCTTCTTTTTCGACCTGCACGCACAGCTCTTGGCCTTCGCGGATCACGTCCTGGATGCGCGCTTGGCTGGGGGGCACGTTGCCGTTGAAATACTGCTTGGAGATTTCCTTGAACGGCAAAAAGCCGTGGCGGTCCTCGCCGTAGTCGATAAAGCAGGCCTCCAGCGAGGGCTCGACCCGGGTGACGACGGCTTTGTAGATGTTGCCTTTGCGCTGCTCGCGGCCTTCGATTTCAATCTCGTAGTCCAGCAGTTTTTGGCCATCGACAATGGCCAGGCGTTTTTCTTCCACTTGCGTGGCATTGATGAGCATGCGTTTCATGTTCTTTTCCTTCTAGTCTGGTCAGGGGTTTCCTGACCAGTTAAGGGCAAATTAGCGCGCTGCCATCGCAGCGGCGCTCCTATGCCCCGTCCATACTCGGTTGTCCGAGTTACGAGATGCCAGAGAAGACGTTGAACGAAACGGATGGAATTGCCGTAGGTCTGCAGCGCTTAGCGTTGGATAACGCGAAGCCGCAGCACAGGCGCGGGGAGTGGGGTGAGGGCGCGCAGGCGCAGCGTGGGCAATAATTTTGCTATTAATTGCGTAGCTGCTTGCGCTATGTTCTGTTGGTCTAGCGCCCGATTAGGCATGCCAAATGCAGCGGTAAACCGCGCCAGGCTGGGCATCATCAGGGCTAATAAGAACATCATCTCAACATCAATCCGAACAAACAGTTCAATCTTCAATTGAACTGCCTGCTTTTGGGTATTCCGTAACAGTGTTTCGTAGTACAACGTCGGCTCGACCGCCGTGGCATTTGCGCCGCTTGCAGCTTGGGCTGTGTAGCCTGCACATTTGCCATGCCGGTGGCATCGACCTCTAATTTGAGCGTTTTAGGTGGTGAGAAAAGTCCACAAGGGGGCTAAACTCAGATAAATCAACCACTTAAACGCAAAAGCTAGTGAAAAACATTATAAGCGGGAAACAGCCTGTTTCATCCGCTGACCCCGTAGGCCCTAAAGTGAGCCTGGTCACGGTCGATGCCTCCTCCGAAGGCCAGCGGCTGGACAATTTCTTGCTGCGCGAGCTCAAGGGCGTGCCCAAAACCCATGTTTACCGCATTATCCGAAGCGGGGAAGTGCGCATCAACAAGGGCCGGGCGCAGGCCGACACGCGGCTGGCCACGGGCGACGTGGTGCGCCTGCCGCCCGTGCGCATTAGCGAGCATGTGGCAGAAAAAGCCGCCGCCATGCAGGAGGCCATGGCCAACCGGCCCGCGCCCGCCCGCAGTTTTCCCATCCTGTTTGAAGACGAGCACTTTTTAGCCATCGACAAACCCGCTGGCGTGGCCGTGCACGGCGGCAGCGGCGTGAGCTTTGGCGTGATTGAGCAACTGCGCATGGCCCGCCCCGAGGCCAAATACCTGGAGCTGGTGCACCGCCTGGACCGCGACACCAGCGGCATTTTGTTGATCGCCAAACGCCGCAGCGCCTTGGTGCATCTGCAAGAACAGTTTAAAAATCGCGAAACCGGCAAAACCTACCTGGCGCTGGTCAAAGGCGCCTGGCCAGCCAACAAAAAAGTCATCGACCTGCCGCTGCATAAATATTTGGTCAACGGTGGTGAGGACGATGGCGAGCGGCGTGTGAAGGTGGTGGCCAAAGACGACCCCAATGGCATGCGCTCGGTGACCTTGGTAAAGGTGTCCAAAACCATCCAGTTGAGCGCCGACCTGGCAGCCAAGCTGGGCACCGCCACCGTCACCCTGCTGGAGGTCACCATCAAAACCGGCCGCACCCACCAAATCCGCGTGCACCTGGCCAGCAGCGGCTACCCGATTGTGGGCGAC
>JAYVJV010000059.1:0-12069 GCA_043769005.1 Polaromonas sp.
CTGGTATGGCAAATTTTGTACTGGTACACGGTGCATGGCATGGCGCATGGTGCTGGAGCCGCGTGCAGCCCGCGCTGGTGCGCCTGGGGCATGTGGCGCATGCCGTCACGCTCACGGGGGTGGGCGAGCGAGCGCACTTGCTCAGCAAGGCCATTACGCTGGAGACGCATATTGCCGACGTGATGGGTTTGATAGACACCCAAGAGCTGCAAGACGTAGTGCTGGTGGTGCACAGCTACGCGGGCATGCTGGGCACCGCCGTGGCTGACCGCATGCCCCAGCGCCTGCGCCACCTGGTGTACCTGGACGCGGTCATCCCCGAGCCGGGTGAGAGCTGGAGCGCGCGGCACACGCCCGCCACGCGCGAGGGCCGTATCAGTGCCGCCCGGGCCTCTGAGCACTACACGCTGCCGCCGCCCGACCCGGCCATCTTCGGTCTAAGCGGTGCCGACCACGCATGGGTGCAGCGCCGCCAAACCCCGCACCCGGCCGAGCCATACACCCATGTCTTGAACTTCGATATAGCCAGGGTGGCCAGCGTGCCGCGTACGTTTATCGATTGCATGAATCCGCCACTGGCCACCATCGACAGCATTCGCCAGCGCGTGCGCGACCCGCAGTTTTGGGGCGGCGCCTGGCAGCGCGGTGGGCGTGCGGTGGTGATGGATACTGGACACGACCCGATGGTGAGCGCGCACGATGATTTGCTACAAATTTTGCTGGGTTGCGCTAAATAATGCCTGAGCCTGTGCAGCACTGCCAACTGCTGCGTTAATGCCCTACCTGGCTTGCTACTTTACCGATGCGTAGGTAGCTCAGAGTGGCTCACTGCAATTGAAAATTGCAATTGCCCACAGACTGCGTTAAGCTTTGCTTCGCTGTATAGTCGTCCTCAAATACCTCTCACCAGATCTAACTTCCACCACATTAGGAGCCCCATGAGCGACGCTAACCCCTTTGGCAAATTTGTCCCTGGTTTTGATTTTTTGCAAAATCTGGCCAAAGGTGCAGCGGGTAGCATCCCGCAAATGCCAAACCCTGCCAGTTGGGTCGCACCTACGCTGAACCCCGAAGAGCTGGACAAACGCATCAGCGAGCTGAAAACCGTGCAGTTCTGGTTGGATCAAAACGGCAAGGCCCTGGCGGCTACCATCACGGCCCTCGAAGTACAAAAGATGACCCTGGCAACCCTCAAGGGCATGAACTTCAATATGGGCGATTTGGCCAACGCCTTCAAGCTCAAGGCCGCAGACAGCATGGCCAACGCGCTGGGCAACGCTAAAGAGAAAGTGGCTGAAACCACAGCGCCCCCAGCCAGCCGCAAGACTGCTGCCCGCAAAAAAGCCAGCAGCAAAACCGCCACTCCGGTTGCCAGCGCCGCTGGCCTGATTGATCCGATGCAACTATGGGGATCGCTGACCCAGCAGTTCAGCCAGATCGCCAGCAGCGCCATGAAAGATGCGGCCAAACAAAGCGCGATGGACACCACCAAGAACATGGCCAAGGCCATGACTGAGACGGCACTCAACACCGCCAAAACTGCGGGTGCTGCCGCCGCGCAAAGCATACAACGCATGGCGACACCCGCGAAAAATGCTACTAAAAATGTAGCTGCTAGCGCACGTAAATCAAGCTCTAAAGGCAAAAAATAGTGAGAAAACTGTTCCCTTTCGGGCATGCTACGCACCCGCAGTGGCGTATGGCTGCAGGCTTGGTGCTGGCACAACTGCGTGCGCAAATTGCGCTGCACGACTACGCCCAGCAGCCCACTCTGGCCATTTTGTATATCACCGACCACTACGCCAGCCAGGCCGAAGCGATTTTGGAGCATTTAAGCGCTGAGCTGCCCTCCGTGACCGACTGGACGGGCACCGTAGGCGTTGGCATTGCATCCAACAACGTCGAGTATTTTGACGAACCCGCGCTGGCGGTGATGCTGTGCGAATTGCCTGGTGACCAGTACCGTGTGTTCAGCGGCGTGGCCCCGTTGGACTCGCACAAGGGGTTTTTCGATGCACACACTGCCCTGGTACATGCCGACGGCAGTACCCCCGACATGGCGGAGCTGCTGCAAGAGCTCTCGCAACGCACCAACACCGGCTACCTGTTTGGTGGCTTGGCCAGCAGCCGCAGCCAAACGGTGCAGTTTGCCATCAGTGGCAACGGGAATGTGCGTGGGCAGGGTAAGGCCAGTGGGGTGTTTCACGGGGGTCTGAGCGGCGTGGCTTTTGGTGAGGGCGTGGCCCTGCTCTCGCGCGTGACCCAGGGCTGCGAGCCGATCACGCTGGCAGGTAGTACCCAGGGCAGCAAAAAATCACCCGCCCGCGTGGTGACGGCCTGCGACGGCAATGTGGTTACCGCTTTGGATGGCCACAACGCGCTGGATGTGCTTTTGCAAGACCTGGGTGTGAGTCTGGAACAACCGCGCGAGGCGCTGGACAAACTGCGCAACACCCTGGTCGGCCTGACCAATGAAGGCGACCGTGCCATGACGGCAGTGGGTAACTTTGGCGTAGATACGCGCGTGCGCCACATCATCGGGCTGGACCCGGCGCGCAAAGGCGTGGCCGTGGCCGAGATGGTCAAGCCGGGCAGCACCATCGTGTTTTGCAGCCGCAACCCGGATGCGGCGCGGCGTGACCTGGTGCGTATTTGCGCCGAGATCCGCGAAGAGCTGGAACCGGCCGAAGTATCCCTGGAAGTGGCCAGCCAACTGGCCGCTGACTCTGCCGATGCCGCGCCCACGCCCGCTCGCCAAATTGCAGGGGCCATCTACGTAAGCTGTGCAGGCCGTGGTGGCCCACACTTTGGCGCGCCCAGTGCCGAGCTGCAGATTGTGCGCCGCGCCTTGGGCGATGTGCCCTTGGTTGGGTTTTTTGCCGGTGGCGAGATTGCGCACCAGCACTTGTATGGCTATACCGGCGTGCTGACGGTGTTTACCGCATAGCCGCAGCGGGCGGGTAGCGCAGCGTAATACCCGCAGTAGTGCAGCATGCGGCTTTGCCAAGACTTGAACCCGAACGCATGAACGCGGCCACACTCAGGCCCATGTTCAACCACTCCTGCGTGATACCCATGGCCACTTCATCGCTTCGCTCTACTGCATCCCGCACCTCTGCACCGCAGCAACTGCTGCACCCACCACTGAGCGCGCAGGAGCGGCGCTTGTGCCTTATAGCCGCCTTGCTGGCCGGGCTGGCAAGCCTGGGCGCAGTGTTTGCTACCGAGCTGGCTGCGCTGGGCGCGCAGCTGGGCCTGGCGCTCAATGCCCACGGCCACACGCATGTGTATGCACATGGCCACCCGTTTGTCGATGCGCGCACGCTGTGGGGCATACCCAATGCGATGGATGTGCTGAGTAACCTGCCGTTTGTGCTGCTGGGCGCATGGGGTTTGTGGCACTTGCGCAGCCCAGCGGCTTTGCCAAGCGCCACACGCGTGCCCGCCATGGTGTTTTTTGCCGGGCTGGTTCTTACCTGTGCCAGCTCCAGCTTTTACCATTGGGCACCTGATGCCTGGGGCCTGGCGCTGGACCGCGCAGGCATGGCCTTTGCGTTCGCTGGTGTGCTGGGCTTGGCAGTGGCTGACCGGGTGAGCCAGCGCGCGGCGCAAGCGGTGTGGGCCAGTGTGCTGGCCGCAGGCATGGTGTCGATTGCACTGAACTACACAACAGGTGCCATCGCCCCTTGGGCCGTGGTGCAGTTTGGCGGCATGGCTGTGGTGTTGTGGGCTGCTACCCAGCGCGCTTTGCCTGGAGCACTGGGCATCCGCTGGGGCGTGGTGATCGCCATCTACGCACTGGCCAAGCTGTTGGAGCTGGGTGATGCCTGGGTGTTCCACAGCACCATGAATACGGTGTCGGGCCACAGCCTCAAGCATATTGCCGCCAGCCTGGCCGCGTTGCCCGTCATCCTGGCGCTGCACCAAAATGCGGGACAGTTTGACACAATTGCCCCAGGGCGGGCATTTGCCCCAGCCCAGGCGAACCAAGAATAAGGAGCACTATGCAGCCCACCACCACGGCTAGCGCAGCCACTGTAGCCGCAGGCGCGACGAGCGCCACACCTGTGGCAGCAGACCCGCGCGAGCACCCCAACCAGTTTGCCCTGCTCACCCAGCGCCGCTTTGCGCCCTTCTTCTGGACGCAGTTTGCCGGTGCCGCCAACGACAACCTGTTCAAGTTTGCCTTCACCGTGATGGTCACTTACCAGCTGAACATCAGCTGGATGCAGCCTGAGATGGCCGGGCTGGTGATTGGCGCGCTGTTTATCTTGCCCTTTTTGCTGTTCAGCGCTACCTCCGGGCAGATCACGGACAAGTTTGATAAAACCCGCGTCATCCGGTTTGTCAAAAATCTGGAAATCGGCATCATGCTGCTGGCCGCCTTGGGCTTTGCTACGGCCAACGTGCCGATGCTGCTGGCCTGCACCTTTCTGATGGGTCTGCATTCCACGCTGTTTGGCCCGGTCAAGTTTGCCTACATGCCCCAGGTACTGAGCGAGCGCGAGCTGACCGGCGGCAATGGCATGGTCGAGATGGGCACCTTTGTGGCCATTCTGGCGGGTAACATTGTGGGCGGATTGCTGGTGGCCATACCGCAGGTAGGGCCGACCTATGTCGCTATCGCTTGCGTGGCGGCGGCCCTGGTAGGGCGGGTGGTGGCGCAGTTCATACCGGCCGTGCCAGCCACCGATCCGAACCTCAAAATCAACTGGAACCCGGTCACCGAAACCATCCGCAACCTCAAGCTGGCACACGGCAACATCGTAGTGTTCCGCTCGCTCTTGGGCATCAGCTGGATGTGGTTTTTTGGCGCGGTGTTTTTGAGCCAATTCCCCAGCTTTGCCAAAGAAGTGTTGCATGGCAGCAGCCAGGTAGCCTCGCTGCTCTTGGTGGTGTTCTCCATCGGCATTGCTATTGGCTCGCTGCTGTGCGAGACGCTGAGTCGCCGCCATGTAGAGATTGGCCTGGTACCCCTGGGTGCCATAGGCATGAGCATTTTTTCTATCGACCTGTACTTTGCCTCGCGCGGCTTGCCAGCCAGTAGCGAGCTGAGTATCGGCCAGTTCATCAGCATGAGTGCGCACTGGCGCGTGATGGCCGACCTGGCCCTGCTCAGCCTGTTTGCCGGCCTGTACAGCGTGCCTATGTATGCACTCATCCAGCTACGCAGCCAGCCCACGCACCGCGCACGCATCATCGCGGCCAACAATATTTTGAACGCGCTGTTCATGATCGCCAGCTCAGTCATTGCAGGCGCGCTGCTGGGGGCCAAGTTCACCATCCCGCAAATCTTTTTGTTCACTGGCATCGCTAACGCCGTGGTGGCTTTCTACATTTTTATGCTGGTGCCCGAGTATTTCTTGCGCTTTATTGCCTGGGTCGCTTCGCGTTTTGTCTATCGCTTCAAGGTCACGGGCGATCAACACATTCCCGTTGAAGGTGCCGCGATCCTGGTCAGCAACCATGTCAGCTTTATCGACGCGGTGCTGCTGATGGCCGCCAGCCCGCGCCCGATCCGCTTTGTGATGGACCACCGCATCTTCCAGATTCCCGTGCTCGGCTGGCTGTTCAAACTGGCCAAGGCCATCCCTATTGCTTCCAAGAGCGAAGACCCGGCGGCCTATGAGCGCGCTTTTGCCGAAGCGCAAAAAGTGCTCAGCGAGGGCGACCTGCTGGCCATCTTCCCCGAAGGCGGCATCACCAAAGACGGCCAGTTGCAAGAGTTCAAAGGCGGCATCATGAAGATCCTGGAGACCGCCCAAGCCTACGGCATGCAGCCCCCCGTGGTCCCCATGGCGCTGACCAATCTGTGGGGCAGCTACTTCAGCCGCATTGAGAAAGGCGGTGCTATGGTGCGACCATTCCGACGCGGCGTGTTCAACCGTGTAGGCTTGAATGTGGGGGCACCAATGGCGGCTAATTCGGTGCAGCCTGCCATCTTAAAAGAGCGTGTGCAGGAACTCTTAAAAGCCTAAAGTAGCGCCAAGCGATACCGCGAAGGCAACCTGGGGCCACTTTGTATACTTTGCTGGCCATCCACCAAAAGCACCAGACAATTCACTCATCTTAACTACTGAAAGACAAAAATGCAGCAACCCATCGTACAACGCGACACCAAAGCTTGGTTGGCCCAAGTGTGGATTTCCTTCGGCATTGCCGTGTTTTTGTGCGGGACGGGCTTGGCCTACCTGCCGGGGCAGGATTTGGACCGCGCGTTCATGGTCATGGGGTATATCTTCTGTTTGTCTACGGCTTTCTTTTTGGCCAAGTTTATTCGTGACAACCAATACAAAGCGGTAGACACACCCATGTGGCGTATGGTGGTGTATGCCGCTTTCGCCATCGCCATGACACTGACCGCGTGGGGCCTATGGCGCATGAACCTGAACGAAACCTACAAAGCTTTCTTGTTGGTTAGCTGGTTGTACCTTATTACCACCACCTTCACGCTCGCTAAGACTCTGCGCGACAAGCATGAGGCCGATCTGGCCGAAACGCGCCTGAGTGCCCGCATGGAAGCGCGTCGCGAGATGGCCGCTGAGCAACAGTAATTGTCTTTCAACCACACATTCAAGGAGTGCGTCATGAAAACTATGTTGATGAAGTCCACGCTGTTGAAGCGAAAAATAGCGATGCTGTGTGCCGCTACCTGCGTAGTCGTCGCAATAGCTGCCAGCCCCACAGTGCATGCGCAAAGTGAAGCCTCGCTGGTGCTGTCGATGCTGCCCGTGGCCTCGGTCGTTTTGGCCGGTGGTGCTAGCGCGGCAGCGGCAGGCGCTGTTGTTGCGGTGCCTGTGATCTTGTCCACCGCAGGTGCTGTCTTGCTGGTAAAGACCGTTGAGAGCACTGCACGCGGCACCGTGTATGTCCTGGAGCGCGCCTCCGATGGCGCAACCGCCAGCGTAGAGCTGGTGGGCCGGGCCGCAGGTGGTGCCTTGATGGTGGCGGGTACTGCGGTCACTGTCAGCGTGATAGGCAGCGGCGTATTACTGTCAGCCTTGGGCGAGGCCATCGCTTTCATTCCCAATGCACTGGGTAGGTCCTTACTGCATAACGAACGCATTACTTTTTAATAACTTTGTGGGACAGCCCAACGGCTGCGCGCAGCGCCCCGTTGCTCTGTCCTCTGATCAGAGGTATTTATGAAATCAATACACACTGTAGCCCTCGCGGCTGCCACAGTAGCGCTCGCTCTTTTTTCGGGCGCTGCCGTTGCGGGCCGCTCCTGCGAGGCGGCTAAACCGCCGCCACCGCAGGCTGTCGAAAAAGGCATGAACCTGGCTGAGCGCACCTTGAATGCGCTGGATGCAGAACATGCTAAAAATGGCACCAAGGTGGTGGTGCTGGCCCGTGCTGGACAAGACCTGAGCAAGTACGGTCTGCGCTACTCGCACCTGGGGCTGGCCTACAAAACACCAGACGGCCCATGGTTGGTAGCGCACAAGCTCAACACCTGCGGTACTGCGCAGGCTTCGTTGTATCGCCATGGTTTGGGTGAGTTTTTCCTGGACGACTTGTTTCGCTACGAGGCTGCGTGGAGTGTACCCACGCGCGAGGTGCAAGACACCATGCACGCCACCTTGCTCGATACAAACCGCACCACGGCCCTGCACACCAAGCCCTACAGCATGGTCAGCTATGTATGGGCGCAAAAATACCAGCAGAGCAACCAGTGGGCCATAGAGACGCTGGCCGCAGCCATGGACAGCAGCATACGCAACCGCCAGCAAGCGCAGGCGTGGTTGCAATTCAAAGGCTACCAGCCTAGCACGCTCAAGATAGGGCCGCTTACCCGCTTGGGCGGCCGCGTCACTGCCGCCAACGTGGCGTTTGACGACCATCCCAACGAGAAGCGCTTTTCTGATCGTATCGAAACAGCCACAGTAGATTCAGTATTTACATGGCTGCAACGCGCTGGTTTGGGCGCAGCACCTGTGACACTGCGTTTATAGTTAAGGTATGTATTTTTAAGTATAAATAGGCTGAAACTCTCGTATTCATTGCGCGGCAAGCTATGTTATATATAGCAATTAAAAGAGAATCTGTATGAATCAACTAGAAGCAGCGCAAGCCCTGGCCTTACGCCACGGCCTGGTCGCATCGCAGTGCGAACAGTTGTTGGCGTTGGCCGCGCCGCCACCCAGTGCACCCATCGTGCGCCTGTGGTTTTGGCGCACTGTGGCGTTGTTGGCGGCTGCGCTCGGGGGCTTTGGCGTCATCATGTGGGTGGCAGCCAATTGGGAAACCTTTGGACGTTTTGGACGCTTTGGCTTGCTGCAAGCCATGGTGCTGGTGATGAGTGTGGGTGCGGCCTGGAAGCTGCGTACCCAAAGTGTTGCCGAACCAACCTCGTCTGCGTCGGCTGGTTTTGGCCTGGTAGCTTTTCTAGGCATCGGCGCGCTGTTCGCCTACTTTGGTCAAACCTACCAAACCGGGGCCGACCCCTGGCAACTCTTTGCCCTATGGGCCGTGTTGGCACTTCCTATGTGCTTTGCGCTGCGCAGTGACACGCTGTGGGTACCCTGGGTGGTGGTGGCAGCCACGGGTGTGGCCCTGTGGCTAAACGCACACACGCAGCATAGTTGGCGGGTGGACGTTGACAACTTCCCCGCTTACCTCTCAGCCTGCTTGATGGGCGCTGCACTGGCCTTTGCCGTGGGCCCGCTGCTGCGACGCTGGACGGGCGCGGGGTTATGGAGTCTGCGCGCAGCCGTTACGCTCAACATGGCTGGCCTGGTGACAGGCGGCGCGGCGGGCGTATTCAGCAACACCGTTGCGCCGCAATATCTGCTGGCCCTGGTTGTGGCACTAGCGGGCTGCGCCGCGTTCACGCGCCGCAAGCTGTTTGATGTGTACGCCCTGAGCGTGTTTGCGCTGGGAACCATCGTGTTGGTGATGGGCGGTTTGGTGCGTCTGCTGTTTAATGGTGCTAAGTCTGACTGGTTTGGTGTGATGTTGCTGCTGGCCATGGCGGCAGCAGGCATGCTGGCTGGTGCGGTGCGATTGATTATGGATTTGCAAAAGAAGTACGGTGATGCTTCCAACGCCGCCGTGCACACTACCGCAGGAGACACCGCATGAGCAGCCAAGCGCAAAACATCCCAGCCGCCCAGCCAGATCCTGCATGGCTCACGCAGGCCAAAGTCCAAGGCTTGCTGCCGCCCGGCACCGCGCTGGAGCCCGATGCATCGCGCCCTTGGCCGGTGGTACTGCTCACCGCTTTTGGGGCTTGGCTGGCTGGCCTGCCGCTACTGGGTTTTATTGCCTTAGCAGCGGGAGATTTTTTAACCCGCAACCCTGGTTCCTTTATTGTGTTGGGCGCGGTGTTTGTCGCTGCTTCGTTGGTGGTGCTACGCGCCAAAGATTTGCCCTTATTTTTAGAACAGTTTGCCGTGCCGGGGTTGTGGGCGGGCACTGCGGCCATGGCCTGGGGCTTCTCGCAATACATGGCGCCGCTGGTGTGGGCCGGCCTGCTAGCCCTGCTGCTCTTGGCCATTGCGGTGTTGCTGCCGGGCGCATCGCGCGCATGGCTGCGCCTGCTGCTGGGTGCAGCGTGTGCGGTGCTGCTGCTGTATGCGCTCACGGCCTACGGCCACCGATACAACTCCGTAGCCGGGGCTGACCGTACAACCCTACTCAGTCCTTGGTTGGCGGTGCATGGGCTGGCCATTGCTTGGGCGCTGTGGCACCTGCGGGGCCTGCAGATGCTTAGCCGGTCAAGGCCTTCGCGTTGGGCAGCCGACCTGCCTGCTTTTGCAGGCGGCTGGGTGGTGGCGGTGCTGGCTGCATTGGCATGGGTTTCTGGGCCAAGCTTTGTGGCTGGCGGTGCGGACGGCGTAGCCATGGAAATGAATCACACCTGGGGTCGCCCCGCATGGTTTGCCAGCGGCGGTGTACGCAGCGCCGTGTCGGCAACCTTGGTGGCGCTGGGCGCGTGGCGCATGGTGACCTGGTTTGCCGCATTGTCTGCAGGCATGCCTACGCAGGCACGTCTGCAAGCGTCTGTAGCCAGTCTGGGTGTGGCGGCGGTGCTGGTGGTGTTGGCGTGGTTCATGCCCACCCTGGGTGCGGTGCTGCTCATTGCCGCGCTGGCCTTGCGCACCCAGCGCTATACCCTGGCATCGTTCGCCGTTCTGGTGACCACCTGGATTGTGGGCAGCTTTTACTACCACCTGACGTGGCCCCTGGCCACCAAAGCCGTGGTGCTGGTGTGCGCCGCAGCGGTGCTGGCCGCACTGGCCTGGTGGGCGCACAGCTCGCGCCAAAGCGCTGCGGTTGCAAACACTGACGTTGCCACGCGCGCACCCTCTTGGGGTCGCCCCGCGCTGCTCATGGCTGCTGCGCTGGCAACCCTGGGCGTAGCCAACACAGCTATTTGGCAAAAAGAACAGCTCATTGCCGAAGGCCAACCCGTGTTCGTACGCTTAGCCCCGCGCGATCCGCGTTCGCTTATGCAGGGCGACTACATGGCGCTCAACTTCGCGATGCACAGGCCAGAGCCTAATTTGAGTCTCACCGGGGCGCAGCGCCCCTTCGCGGTAGGTAAACTTGCCGCCAATGGTGAGCTGGCCCTAACCCGCACCGCACTGCCGGGAGAAACGATCCATGCTGGCGAAGTAAAAATCGAACTCAGTCCCAAAAGCGGCAACTGGACTTTAGTGACCGATGCCTGGTTTTTCAAAGAGGGCGAAGCCCAGCGCTGGGAACAAGCCCGTTACGGCGAGTTCCGCGTTACCCCAAACGGACGAGCATTGTTGGTGGGCATGGCGGATGAAAAACTGCGGGCGATCAAGCCCTGAGTCACCGTCAATTTGAGTCATCGTGAAACCAGCGATTCAATATTTGGTTGCTTTTTCGCTAACCGTAATTGCGGTGGGTAGTTGACAATTTGTTCGCGTATTTGTTCAACCAGCGGTTAGTCAGAAGATTGCGTTGACGTTGCTAACCCAAAGTGACGCTGACTGGCCCGTAAAGTCGCAGCGTATGGATCACCGAGATTGACTGGTTTGTGCTGCTGCTTTCTTTGCGTACATGACAATCGCAGCAATTTGTTGTTAACGACTAGCTCTGACCACTTTGGCCTGAGTACTTACGGCGGGACGCTGGTGCGATAGACATGGAAAAATTATATAAATTTAACTTACATTAAAGGTTTGCCGATTTCATCTGGTTTTTCTCTGTAATTGAGGAAAATGATCGGTTGAAGAATATAAGACTATAGGATTTCCCATGAGTATTTCAAATATCGACCATTACATTGCAGGCCGCATCGCCACCAACATCGCCGGAGCCGCTGGCCGCAGCCAGAGCGTGACCAACCCCGCCACGGGTGCTGTCACCGGCCGCGTGGCGCTGGGTTCGGCTGCTGATGTGGATGCCGCAGTTGCTGCCGCGCAGGCCGCTTTCCCAGCTTGGGGCGATGCCGCGCCGCTCAAGCGTGCCCGCATCATGTTCAAGTTTTTGGAACTACTCAACCTGCACAAGGACGACCTGGCCCGCATGATTACGGCCGAGCACGGCAAGGTGTTTACCGACGCGCAGGGCGAGGTCACGCGCGGCATTGATATTGTCGAGTTTGCCACTGGCATTCCGCAGCTACTCAAAGGCGACTACACCGAGCAGGTGTCTACCGGCATTGACAACTGGACCATGCGCCAGCCGCTGGGCGTGGTGGCAGGCATTACGCCGTTTAACTTCCCAGTGATGGTGCCGATGTGGATGTTTCCGGTGGCTATAGCTTCGGGCAATACATTCATCTTGAAGCCTAGCCCGATTGACCCATCACCCTCGCTGTTCATGGCTGAACTACTGAAAAAAGCAGGCTTGCCCGACGGCGTGTTTAACGTGGTGCAAGGCGACAAAGAGGCTGTGGATGCATTGCTGGTGCACCCTGATGTGAAAGCCATCAGCTTTGTAGGATCGACACCGATTGCCAACTACATTTACGAAACTGGCGCACACCACGGTAAGCGCGTGCAAGCGCTGGGCGGTGCCAAGAACCACATGGTAGTGATGCCCGACGCTGACCTGGATCAATCGGTGGACGCGCTGATCGGCGCAGCCTAC
>JAYVJV010000060.1:0-31689 GCA_043769005.1 Polaromonas sp.
GTGGTAGGCGATGTAGCTTGCTGTCATCAACCTATAACGCTTGACAAACTCCCTCCGTGGACTAGGTTGCATTAGTTTCTGCCGCCCAGACTCCTAGGCAAAACGCCCATCGCCACCTATACCGCCACGCTGGACAACTTGCCCATGAGCGCGGCCGCGTTAGCGGGCACGCTTGCAGTGCCAGTGAACAAATACCCATCGGTTTTGACCTCCAGCAAAACGGCGGCTGAGGTGGCTACGGCTTTGCGGGCAAAGTTGGCAGTGGCTGCGGATCTGACCTGGAGCAAGCCCGGTGCTCTGCCAGACGCCAGGGCGACGGGTCTCAGTACGATTTGGTCGTTTGAGCGGGGTCGGGCCAGCGCAGGGACTGCTTTTAACCCTGCCAGCCGTCAATTTAACCCGGCTTACCCTCTGTCCACCGCGACATCGGCTACGCTGAATGTCCCGGCTGCTGTGCCGGCGTTAGTGACACCGACCTATGTTGAGGCAGGGCTTGAATACTCCAACCGCAATGGCAACTTCGTCAGAACCTTAGGCACATGGCAATAATTGCGGAAAGGTAGCGCGGTATAGGGCTGTATCGCTCTAAACCAAGACGCAAAAAATCAATGCGGCAGTGGGTGCATACCCTCTGCCGCATTTCTATTTTGTACCCAATGCAGTAGTGCACAGCGTATGGTTGTTATACAATAGTAAAACTATTGAAAAGACACTCTCATGCTCAACGCTGCACTCAGACGTTCAGGTGGATCGTTAATCGTCACGATCCCGCAAAGCTATATTGAGCAAAATCATCTTGACGCAGGCAGTCGCCTGCACATGCAGATTGTGGGGGCGCAGCTGACCTTGCGCGCCAGCCGGCAGCGCCCCCATCTGAAGGATTTGCTCAAGGCTACACCCAGAGGACTGCGCCGTGTGGCGGACTGGGACGAATTGACGGCGGCTGGAGCCGAGCTATGACCCCCAAGCGCGGGGACATATTGCACTTGGCGTTTGACCCTGCCAGCGGGCGTGAAATGAAGGGAGACCACTTTTGTTTGGTGGTGTCGCCCGCATCGTTTAACACCCGTTTCAAGCTGGCGATGGTCTGCCCTATCTCGGGTGGTGTGGCAGGCGCGGCTCGCGAGACGGGGTTTTTAGTGCCGTTGATGGGCTATGGATTGCGTACGGATGGCAATATACATGTGCATCAGGTGAAGACGCTGGACTGGGGCGTGCGCCGAGCAACCAAGGTAGAGTCCGCTCCACCCGCACTGGTAAGCCAGGTACTCGACTGCTTGATGGCCGTATTGGAGGATGAATGAGTTTACAACGCCGTTTCGACCTGATCGCCTTTGACTGGGATGGCACCCTGTTTGATAGCACCGGCCTGATCGTGCGCTGCATTCAAAACGCGGTGCGTGACGTGGGCGGCACGGTGCCTAGCCAGCAGGCGGCATCGTATGTGATTGGTCTGGGCCTGATGCAGGCGCTGGCGCATGCCGCGCCGGATGTGCCCAAAGACCAATACCCGGCGCTGGGCGAAGCCTATAAGCGCCATTACAGCGCGTTGCAGGACGAGGTGAGTTTGTTCGAGGGGGCGGTGCCTTTGCTGCAGGCTCTGCGTGCGCGCGGACACCTGCTGGCCGTGGCGACGGGCAAGTCACGCTCGGGGCTAGACGACGTTCTGGCACGCAAGGTGGATGGCACGGTGCTGTCCAGCTTGTTTGAGGCCAGCCGCACGGCCGACCAAACCGCTGGCAAGCCCGACCCGTTGATGCTGCACGAGCTCATGGCCGAGCTGGGCGTTGCTCCCGAGCGCACCTTGATGATTGGCGACACCACGCACGATCTGTTCATGGCCGCCAATGCCGATGTGGCTAGCGTCGGCGTGAGCTTTGGTGCGCATGACCCGCAAGCCTTTGCCGACTATACGCCGCTGCATGTAGCGCACAGCGTGGCCGATTTGCAGGACTGGCTGCTGGCCCATGCCTGAGCCCTGCATCCCGCCTGCCACTTCAACCCTGAGCCTTATGAACCGTCCCATCATTGCCTTGGTGCCCCATGCCGATACCGCTGCGCCCCAGCAACCCGCCCAGCGACAGCCCCTGTGCAACAGCGCCGACCTGGTCAACGCCAGCATCGCCGTGCCCTTTGACGTGCTGTACGCAGGCCAAACCTGCCGCGCCTTTGCCATCCGTTTTGAGGGCCATGTGCATGCCTATCTGAACCGCTGCGCCCATGTGGCCATGGAGATGGACTGGCAGCCCAACCAGTTTTTTGACGACACCGGCCAGTGGCTGCTGTGCAGCACCCATGGCGCGGCCTACCGGCCTGCCACGGGCGAGTGCGGCGGTGGCCCCTGTACGGGCGGCTTGGTCAAAATCACCCTGACCGAAGAACGCGGTGTGGTCTACTGGCATACTGCACACAACCTTAAGCCTGTAGAATTTTAAAGATGAACAACGAGCCCAACCCAGTGTCTAACCCAGTACCCAGCCCCGCCACTACACCCACTACGGTGGACGAAACGTTATCGGATATTTTGAAGCGCAATCAGCCAGAAGACTCATCAGATAAAGCGCAAGCAGCTATGAAAAGTGCAGCAAGCAAGAATCCCACTGAGCAACCGGGCTGGGAGCGCGCCACACTGGAAAAGCTCGTCTTCGCCTCACTGAACGAGCAGAAAACCGCCCGCAAATGGAAAACCTTTGTGCGCCTGGCCTGGCTGGTGTTTTTTATCGCACTGGCTTGGGCGCTGTTCAAACCCGGCAGTACGGGCTTGGGTAAAGACAGCGCGTCAGCGCACACCGCCGTGGTGGAGATCAAGGGCGAGATCGGCCCCGGCGGCGAGGCCAGCAGTGATTTGATCAACGCCGCCCTGCGCGCCGCCTTTGAAGACGAAGGCGCGCAGGCCGTGGTGCTGCTGATCAACTCCCCCGGTGGCAGCCCGGTGCAGGCGGGCATGATCAATGACGAGATTTATCGCCTGAAAGAAAAGCACAAAAAACCCGTGTACGCTGTGGTGGAAGAAACCTGCGCCAGCGCGGCTTATTACATCGCCGTGGCGGCGGATGAAATTTTTGTGGACAAGGCCAGCATCGTGGGCAGCATTGGCGTGCTGATGGACAGCTTTGGGTTTACCGGCCTGATGGACAAGCTGGGTGTCGAGCGCCGCCTGATGACTGCCGGGGAGAACAAGGGTTTTTTAGACCCCTTCAGCCCGCAAACCGACAAGCAGCGCGCCTTTGCCCAAGGCATGCTCAACCAGATCCACACCCAGTTTATCGACACGGTCAAAAAAGGCCGTGGCAGCAAACTCAAAGAAACGCCTGAGATGTTCAGCGGCCTGTTCTGGAGCGGCCAGCAAGCCATTGAGCTGGGCCTGGCCGACAACCTGGGAGGCCTGGATTTTGTTGCCCGCGAGGTCATCAAAGCCGAAGAGATTGTTGACTACACCCGCCGCGACAACGTGGCCGAGCGGCTGGCCAAGCGCTTTGGTGCGGCGATGGGCGAGGGCGCGGTTAAAGCGCTACGCAGCAGCACCGTGTTGAAGTGAGGTGTATTGCCGCAGTGAGAGCCTGAAATAATGGTGTTTTAGGGCTCTAGCCCAATAAAATATAGCGTAAGCAGCTATGCTAATAATAGCAATCAAGCAGCCATAACACGCTTGGCACGCAGTACCGTGGGGGTGCGCGTCAGGGTGCGCAGCACGCTGTCAAGGTGCGAGGTGTCGCGCACCGCAATCACAAATCGCAGATCAGCGGTGGGCGCACCCACCTCGCTGTCACGCCCCAGGTCTACCTGGGTAATGTCGGCCTCGGCGCTGGCCATGGCGGCAGCTACTTTGGCCAGTACGCCTTTGCCGCTTTGCACGGTAACAATCACGGCGGTGTCAAAGGCACGCACCGGATCTTCGGCCCATTCCACGGCGATAAAGCGTTCGCTGTCTTTCTGTTGGAGTTTCCTGGCCACCGCGCAGCCCGTGGTGTGCACAATCAAGCCCTCACCCCGGCCTAGATAGCCCAGAATGGCATCGCCGGGCAGGGGCTGGCAGCACGGGGCGTATTGCACCGTAGCGCTCTCCGACCCATCCAGCACGATAGCGCCTTGCGAGAGCGACTCATGCGCGGTAAAGCGCTCTTTACTCATCAACAAGGCATTCGGGCGTTCGCCCATCTCGGCCAGCAAGGTAACCAAACGCTTGGACAGGATGCTGGCAATGCGCTTGCCCAGACCAATGTCGGTTAGCAGCTCCGCACGGTTTTTATTGCCAGAGAAGCGCAGCAACTTGTCCCACAGCGCGTGGTGCGCCGCATCGTCCTCGGGTAAATGCTCAATGCCTTCTACACGTAGAGCCTGAGCCAGCAGCTTGCGCCCCAATTCCTGCGACTGGTCGGCAGCCATGGTTTTCAGGTGGTGGCGGATCTTGCTGCGCGCCCGCGCGGTGCGTACAAAGCCCAACCAGGCTGGGTTGGGGTTGGACACAGGCGCGGTGACCACCTCAATCACGTCGCCGTTTTTGATCTCGGTGCGCAGAGGCACCTGCTCGCCGTTGATTTTGGCGGCCACGGTGTGGTCGCCCACGTCGGTATGCACGGCGTAGGCAAAATCGACCACTGTCGCACCGCGTGGCATGGCCATGATCTTGCTTTTGGGTGTAAACACGTAGACCGCATCAGGAAACAGATCGACTTTGACATGGTCCCAAAACTCGGTGGCATCGCCGGTTTCGTTCTGGATGTCCAGCAGGGATTGCAGCCACTGCGTGCCCAGGCGCTCAGCCTCTGCATTGCCTGGCGCACTGGCCTTATAGAGCCAATGGGCGGCCACGCCCGATTCGGCCACCACATGCATGTCCTGCGTGCGCATCTGAAACTCTACGTTCACGCCAGAGGGCCCTACCACCGTGGTGTGCAGCGACTGGTAGCCATTGATCTTGCCAATGGCGATGTGGTCTTTGAACTTGCCCGGCACAGGCTTGTAAAGCTGGTGCAGGATGCCCAGGGCGGTGTAGCAGTTGGTCACCGTGGGTACCACCAGACGAAAGCCGTAGATATCGGTCACTTGGGCAAAGCTCAAATGCTTTTCGTCCATCTTGCGGTATACCGAGTACAGGGTTTTTTCGCGCCCAGATAAGGCAATGGGCATATCCGCTTTTGCAAACGTGCCTTCCACCTCGCGTTGTACCCGCTGGATCAAATCACGGCTACGGCTGCGCGCCTTGGCCACCGCTTTGGCCAGAGTGGCGTAGCGCCAGGGCCGCAGGTAGCGAAAGCTCAGGTCTTGCAGCTCGCGGTAGGTTTGGTTCAGGCCCAGGCGGTGAGCGATGGGGGCGTAGATGTCCAGCGTCTCGCGTGAGATGCGTGTCCACTTGGCGCGCGGCATATCGCCCAGAGTGCGCATATTGTGGCTGCGGTCGGCCAGCTTGATGAGGATCACGCGCACATCGCGCGCCATGGCCAGCAGCATTTTGCGAAACGACTCGGCCTGGTTTTCTTCGCGGGTAGTGAATTCGAGTTTTTCCAGTTTGGTCAGGCCATCGACCAGATCGGCCACGGGCGCTCCAAATTTCTCGATGATTTCGGCCTTGCTGATGCCGCAGTCTTCCATCGCGTCATGCAAGAGCGCCGCCATGATGGCCTGGGCATCGAGCTTCCAGTCGGTGCACAGCACCGCTACCGCGATGGGGTGGGTAATGTAGGGCTCGCCATTGGCGCGTAATTGACCCAGATGCGCTTCGTCGGCAAAGCGGTATGCATGGCGGATGCGTTGGATGTCTGCTTTGTCCAAGTAGTCCAACCGGGCAGTCAGTGTCGCAAAGCTGGCCGAGGCGGCGTTGGATGCGGCGTTATTTGCTGCGTGAGTGACCACATCAGCAGGGCTCGATGATTCGGTCGAACTCCCTTTGGGTTTGCGCACTACCATGCTTGACGCACTGGCCTTGACGGACGCACGGCGCAACTTGGCCGCGGATTTGACCAAAGGGGTTGGGCTGGTGATGGTAGCTGAAGTGTCCACGCCTCTACTCTACCTAAATTGTGGCCGGCCATGCAACTAAAAGGGCATAAAAAAAGCACCTTATGAAGGTGCTTTTTGCAGCTGTAAGCTAAAGCGCTACTGGGTCAGCAGGCGCATAGCGCGGTTACAGGGGTACTTTTTTCAGCATTTCGATGCCGATTTTGCCTTCGGCAATTTCGCGCAAAGCCGTTACGCCGGGCTTGTTCTTGCTCTCAATTTTGGGCGTATGGCCCTGGCTGAGCATGCGGGCGCGGTAGCTGGCCGACAGCACAAGCTGGAAACGGTTAGGGATTTTTACCAAGCAGTCTTCAACGGTAATGCGGGCCATGGTGAGTTGTCCTTTGAAGGGTAAGTAAACAATATGGATAACGGGTTAGCTGATTTCCAGTGCCCGGAAGGTGTCTGGACGGGCGCGGCGCTGGGCGATGAATTTCAGGCGCTGGGCATGAATAATCGCTTTCAGGTCAAACAGCGCGCTGTCAAACAATTCGTTGATTATAACGAAGTCAAACAGATGAGCCTGTTTGATCTCGGTGCGGGCATTTTGCATGCGCAGTTCAATTTTTTCGGGGCTGTCTTCGCCGCGCCGCTCAATGCGGGCGCGCAGCTCCTCCAGGCTGGGTGGCAAAATGAAAATCAGTACCGTGTTACTGAACAATTGCTTGATCTGAAAAGCACCCTGGTAGTCAATTTCCAGAATGACATCTTCGCCGTGTGAGATGCGTGCCTCGATGGCGGCGCGCGAGGTGCCCGAGCGATGGCCATGCACTTGTGCCCACTCTAAAAACTGTCCAGCCGCAATCATCGCGTCAAACTCGGCATCGCTGACGAAGTAGTACTCCCGGCCATGCTTTTCCTGCCCGCGCGGTGCGCGCGTGGTGTGCGAGACCGAGGGCTGAACCTTGGAGTCCAGCTCGCGCAGGGCTTTGACCAAACTTGATTTTCCCGCACCACTGGGTGCGGCGACGACGAAGAGATTACCCGGATAATCCATTGCTAGCCCTTTAAATATATGCGTTAGCAGCTATTTATTATATAGCTAAATAGAAGTGCTTAAGTGCTTATTCGATGTTTTGCACCTGCTCGCGCATTTGCTCGATCAGCACCTTCATGTCCACGCTGATGCGGGTCAGCTCCAGCGTAGAGGATTTGGAGCCCAGAGTGTTGGCCTCGCGGTGCAGCTCTTGGATCACGAAGTCCAGGCGTTTACCGATTTCGACCGACTTGGCCTCGGGCTTTGCGTTTTTGCTGGCTTTTTGTGCGTCGGCAGGGGTGAGCAGCCGCTCAATCTCGTCCAGATGTGCGGCCAGTCGTGTGACTTCTTCGGCCACATCAATACGGATGGCAAAAGCGGTGGCTTCGGTGAGCGCCCGGTCATGTGCGGCCTGCGCGCTGATGGGGCTGGCTCCTTGCGGGTCGCTGGCGGTGAGGGCCTGCATAAAGCGGTCGATGAACTTTTGCTTTTGCTGCTCGACCAGGAGGGGAATCAGTGGCGCAGCAGTCCGGGTCAGTTCGCGCAACTGCGTGGTATGGCCAAGCAGCATCAGCGCCAAGCGTGCGCCTTCGCGCTCGCGAGAGGCCATCAAATCGGCCAAAGCCTGGTGCGCCAGAGCCAAAATCTGTTCGGTTTTGTCGGCATCGGCACTACTGTTGGCCGCTTGGCCTGGATCGCTGCCCGCCAGGCGCAGTACATCGGCGACACTGAGCGGCCTGGCTGTAGGCAGCCAGGCCAACACGCTGTCCTGGGCATGGTTCAGGCGCTGGAGCAGGGCGGTGCTGGGCGGCTGGGTAGCGCTGTCTTTGGCCGCACCGACAAAAGCGCGCAGCTCGACCTTGCCGCGTTTGAGGCCCTGGGTCAGCAGTTCGCGCAGGGCAGGCTCGCTGTGGCGTAACTCGTCGGACAGGCGAAAACTCAGATCCAGAAAGCGGCTGTTGACGCTGCGAATTTCCAGCCCAATGCGCATTTGCTCGGCATTTTCGGCATTTGTGTTGGGCGATTGCAGGCTGGCATAGCCCGTCATGCTGTAAACTGGCATAAGTTGATTCAGTACCGAATTAATTAGTTATTTAACCACTGTTTGTAAGGCAAACTAGGCGTTGGTTGGGTTTTCAGAGCCCACCATGGATTGAAACGCTCAAGCGATTATGTCAAAGGTCAAACCTGCATCTCTACCGCCGGATACCGTGATCGGTGGCTACCGCATTGTGCGCAAGGTATCGTCTGGCGGTTTTGGCATGGTGTATCTGGCCGTGGACAACGAAGGCCAACAAATTGCCATCAAGGAATACCTGCCGTCTTCATTGGCAACGCGTGCCCCCGGAGAGCTGTTGCCCCAGGTGCAGCCGGACAAATTATCGCTTTACCGTTTAGGCCTGAAAAGCTTTTTTGAAGAAGGCCGTTCGCTGGCGCAAATCTCCCACGCCTCGGTGGTCAGCGTGCTGAACTTCTTTCGCGAAAACGAAACCGTCTACATGGTGATGAACTACCTGGAGGGTGACACCCTGCAAGATTTCATCATTACGGCGCGTGAACTGAAAAAACAAAAAGTCTTCCGCGAATCGACCATTCGCAGCCTGTTTGATGAAATTTTGCGCGGCCTGCGCATCGTGCACCAGCACAAAATGTTGCATTTAGACATCAAACCGGCCAATATTTTTATCACCGACGACAATAAAGCCGTGATGATCGACTTTGGCGCAGCGCGCGAGGTGCTGAGCAAGGAAGGCAACTTTATCCGTCCCATGTACACCCCTGGTTTTGCCGCACCCGAGATGTACCGGCGCGACTCGTCGATGGGCCCCTGGACCGACATTTACGCTATCGGTGCCTGCATTTACGCCACCATGCAGGGCTATCCGCCTAATGACGCGCCACAGCGCCTGGAAAAAGACCGTTTGTCCCTGGCCCTGTCGCGCCTGCGCGGCGTGTACTCCGATAACCTGATCGAAGTGGTCGAGTGGTGCATGTCGCTAGACCCCTTGTCGCGCCCGCAGTCGGTGTTTGCCCTGCAAAAAGAACTCAGCCAGGAAAACGAGCGCCGCTATACCAAACTGTCGGTGGGAGAGAAGATGCGCATGCAGTTTGACAACATGATGACCGATACGAAAAATGTCGTGGGCAAAGCCACCAGTATGGGCAAGGCGAAGTAACCCACCATGAAATTTTCTGTCTTTCAAGTCAGTCGCAAAGGGGGGCGCGAAAAAAACGAAGACCGCATGGGCTACTGCTACACGCGCGAGTCGGGTTTATTCGTGCTGGCCGACGGTATGGGTGGCCATCCCGAGGGCGAAGTGGCTGCGCAACTGGCACTGCAAACCGTCTCAGCCCTGTACCAAAAAGAAGCCCGCCCGCACATCAAAGACGTGACGGGTTTTCTGGCCTCGGCCATGCTGGCAGCGCACCACCAAATTTTGCGCTATGCCAATGAAAAAGGTATGCTGGACACGCCGCGGACCACCTTTGTGGCCTGCATCGTGCAGGGTGGCGCAGCTACCTGGATCCACTGCGGTGATTCGCGCCTCTACTTGGTGCGTGATAACGAGCTGGTCACCCGTACTCGCGACCATTCTTACCTGGAGCAGCATGCCGCCGGCATCATCCGTATGGATCGTCTGAATCGCAACATCCTGTTTACCTGCTTGGGCTCGCCCACCAAACCTGTATTTGATGTGGCTGGGCCTAACCCACTGCAACAGGGCGATCGCATCATATTGTGCTCGGATGGCTTGTGGGGTACGGTGGCTGACAACGAGATCGTGGCGCATTTGAGCAAGGGCACAGTAGCCAGTACCGTGCCCGATTTGGTGGAGATGGCACTGCGCAACGGCGGAGAGCATTGCGACAATGTCACCGCCATCGCCTTGCAATGGGAAACGCCTGACGCTTTTCAGCCTACACTGGCTATTACCACCGATAGCATCAACGACGGTGTATTTGCCTCTACCATCCAAGCAGGCGGCATTGATTCCATGGTGGACGACATGGACGATGCCGCCATTGAGCGCTCGATTGCGGAGATCAATGCGGCGATTCGGCGCAGCGCGGCGAAGAAAACCTAAGTGCTTTGAAAACCGAAGAATTTTTGAACGCAGAGGGCGCGAAGGATTCGCAGAGAACGCAAAAAAATACCAAAAAAATACCAAATTGAAATGTGAAAATTGGGTAATTTAAGTAGTATCTATTTTGCTGTTGAATCCATCAATGTTTGTTGATACACAAGCAGGTTTTCTTTGTATTTTTTTGCGCCCTTTGCGTAACCTTCGCGCCCTCTGCGTTCAAAATTCTCCCTCCCCCACTAACCGCATAACTATATTATTTCCATGACCACCTTCCAACGCTCCGACAACCGCCCCGCCAACGCCCTGCGCGCCGTCAAAATGACTCGTCACTACACCATCCATGCCGAGGGCTCGGTGCTGATCGAGTTTGGCAATACCAAGGTGCTGTGTACCGCCAGCGTGGAAGAGCGCGTGCCGCCGCACAAAAAAGGCAGCGGCGAGGGCTGGGTGACGGCTGAGTACGGCATGCTGCCGCGCGCTACCCACACCCGCAGCAGCCGGGAGGCTGCCAAGGGCAAGCAAAGCGGCCGCACGCAGGAGATCCAGCGCCTGATTGGCCGCAGCCTGCGGGCGGTGTTTGATCTGAAAAAGCTGGGCGAGCGCACCATCTCGCTGGACTGCGACGTGATCCAGGCCGACGGCGGCACCCGCACGGCCAGCATTACCGGAGCTTTTGTAGCCGCGCAAGATGCGGTCAACACGCTACTGGCTGCTGGCAAAATTACCGAAAGCCCCATCATCCAAAGCGTGGCGGCGATTTCAGTAGGCATAGTGCAGGGCACGCCACTATTGGATTTGGAGTACACCGAAGACTCGGCGTGCGACACCGATATGAACGTGGTGATGACCGGCGCAGGCCATTATGTGGAAGTGCAGGGTACGGCAGAAGGCGCGGCCTTTTCGCGCCAAGAGATGGACGCGCTCTTGGTATTGGCTGAAAAAGGCATCACCGAGCTGATTGCCTTGCAGCAACGTTCGCTACAAAAATAATAGCTGCTTACGCTGCATTATATTGACCTGTAGCCTGATTCGACATATAAATACGGCACATACCGCATGCAAATCGTACTCGCATCCAACAACGCTGGCAAACTGGCCGAGTTAACCGCCTTGTTTGCGCCATTGGGCGTAGAGCTGATCGCGCAGGGCACGTTTGGCGTGCCAGAGGCCGAGGAGCCGTACCGCACTTTTGTCGAAAACGCCCTCACCAAGGCGCGCAACGCCGCCCAGCATACGGGCCTGCCTGCCATTGCCGACGATGCGGGTTTGTGCATTGACGCATTTGCGGGCTTGCCCGGTGTGGATACGGCCTTTTATTGCACGCAGTTTGGCTACCCCAAGTCTGACGACAACAACCGCCGCGCCGTGCTGGAGCAAATGGCGGGGCACACCCACCGCCGCGCAAAACTCGTCAGCACCTTGGTCGCCCTGCGCACCGCGCAAGACCCCGAGCCTTTGATTGCAGTGGGCCGGGTGCAAGGCGACATTACGCGCCAAGCCGTGGGCGAGCAAGGCTTTGGTTTTGACCCCGTGATGTACCTCCCCAGCCTGGGTAAAACCATGGCCCAGCTCAGCGCCACAGAAAAAAACGCCATCAGCCATCGCGGCCAGGCGGCCCGGCAGATGCTGGAATTGATCCGCCAAAACTGGTTGTAGCGCAGGCTGTGAAAGACATCCAACACTACATGCGCCCGGGCACACTACAGCTGCCCAGCCTGCCGCCCCTGTCTTTGTATATTCACCTGCCATGGTGCATTAAAAAGTGCCCCTATTGCGACTTTAATTCGCACGAATCCAAAGGCGGCCAACTCAGCCCTGACACCGAGCAGCGCTATATCGCTGCATTGATTGCCGACCTGGACGCATCGCTTCCCTTGATTTGGGGCCGTTCGGTACACAGCATTTTCATCGGTGGCGGCACGCCCAGCCTGTTTTCACCCACTTCCATCGACCAGCTGCTCAGTGCAGTGCGAGCGCGCTTGAAGCTCGATGCAGACTGCGAGATCACGCTGGAGGCCAACCCTGGCACCTTTGAAAAAGACCGCTTCAAGGCCTTTCGCGCGGCGGGGGTGAACCGCCTGTCTATTGGTGTGCAAAGCTTCAATGACGCACACTTGCAAGCCCTGGGTAGAGTACACAATAGCGCGCAAGCCCATGCAGCTATTGCGGAAGCAGCTACATATTTTGAAGCGTTTAACCTGGATATCATGTACGCGCTGCCTGGCCAAAGCGTGGAACAGTGCGAGCAAGACATTCAAACGGCACTCAGCTTCAAGCCGCCACACATCAGCATCTACCACCTGACGATAGAGCCCAACACCTATTTCGCCAAGTTCCCGCCTGCCATTCCCGAAGACGACATCGCCTACGACATGCTCGACCGCATCGTTGCGCTGACAGCGCAGCAGGGTATGAACCGCTACGAAGTCAGCGCCTTTGCCAAAAAAGGTTTTCAGTGCTGGCACAACACCAACTACTGGCAGTTTGGCGACTACCTGGGCATAGGGGCGGGCGCGCACAGCAAGCTCAGCTTTGCCCACCGCGTGGTGCGCCAGGTGCGCGCGCGTGATCCTGCGTTGTACATGGACAAGGCACTGGGCACGCTATCGGCTAGTGCGCCTGCCACATCCGGTGTATCGTCACTCAGCAGCCCAACGGGCATCGCGTCTTTGAGCCTGTCCGGTGCCATCCTGAGCGCCGATACTGTGCAGCAAGGGGCTATCGTGCAAGACAGCGAGGTCAGCCGCACTGACCTGCCGTTTGAATACATGCTCAATGCGCTGCGCCTGGCGGGCGGCTTTGCGGTGCAAGACTTTTGCGACCGGACGGGCCTGGCCATCACCGCCATCCAGCAAGGTTTAAACGAGGCCGAACGCAAAGGCCTTGTAGAGCGCGATTGGGCGCGGGTCAAGCCCACCGAGCGGGGCATGGATTTTTTAAGCGATCTGCAAAGCCTGTTTTTAGCTGAGGTGTAGGTTAAAATACGCGCATCAACTACAGGAAGCTTGGCAGAGCGGTTGAATGCAGCAGTCTTGAAAACTGCCGAGGTTTTACGACCTCCGTGAGTTCGAATCTCACAGCTTCCGCCAGTGCAGTTGGCTCACCACCGCCCTTTGGCAACATTCGGCGGTTTTTCTTTTTGATGGATTTCCCATGGCCACTATCCCTATCACCAAGCGCGGCGCAGAAAAGCTCAAGGCTGAATTGCAGCAACTCAAATCGGTAGACCGTCCTTGGGTGATTAATGCTATTTCCGAGGCTCGTGCGCAAGGCGACCTGAGCGAGAACGCCGAGTACGATGCCGCCAAAGACCGTCAGGGCTTTATTGAGGGGCGCATTCAGGAGATAGAGGGCAAGCTGTCGGTCTCGCAAATCATTGACCCGACCACACTTGCTGCCGATGGACGGGTGGTGTTTGGCGCGACTGTAGAGCTGGAAGACGACGAGAGTGGTGCCAAGGTCAAATACCAAATTGTGGGTGAAGACGAGGCTGACCTCAAGCTGGGCTTGGTCAACGTCTCCAGCCCCATCGCCCGCGCCTTGATTGGCAAGGAAGAGGGCGACACCGCCGTGGTGCAGGCACCCGGCGGTGAAAAGCATTACGAAATCGTCAAAGTTCACTACATTTAGCCCCCGAAAAGCGCTTTACTGTAGTGTGATGGGCGTGCCTGGGCCGATAGAATCAGTGCCATGTTTATCCATCTACGCCAGCACACAGAGTTCTCCGTCGTTGACGGCACAGTACGCATTGACGAGGGTGTCAAAGCCGCGCAATCGCATGGCCAGGGCGCGCTGGCCATTACCGACCTGAGCAACCTGTTTGGCACCGTCAAGTTCTACAAAGAGGCGCGTGGCGCGGGTATCAAACCTTTGATCGGTGCCGAGGTATGGCTGGAAGGCTTTGCCAGTAGCGAAGGGGGCAAAGAAGCCCCGCTGGGCCGCGTGCTGCTGCTGGTGCAAAACAAGCAAGGTTATTTAAACCTGAGCGAGCTGCTGGCCCGCGCCTGGACGCAAAGCGCCGCGCGCACGCAGGCTGTGGTCAAGCTCGAATGGCTGCTGACGCTCAATGAAGGTTTGATACTGCTCAGTGGAGCGCAGGCAGGCCCGGTGGGGCAGGCCCTGGTGCAGGGCGACACCGCGCGCGCGGGCGACATCGCCATGCAGTTGGCCAATGCCTTTACCCACCGCTTTTATATTGAGCTGCAGCGCGCAGGCCGCGCCGACGACGAGGCGCATGTGGCGGCAGCGGCTACCCTGGCTGCGCGCTTGAAGCTACCCGTGGTGGCCACGCATCCGATCCAGTTTTTAGCGGCTACCGATTACGAAGCGCACGAGGCGCGGGTCTGCATTGCCGAGGGCGAAATACTGGGCAACGCCCGGCGCGTGCGCAAGTTCACCCGTGAGCAGTACTTCAAATCGCCTGCCGAGATGGCCGCGCTCTTTGCTGATCTGCCCAGCGCGCTGGCTAACACGGCCGAGATTGCCCGGCGTTGCAACCTGACGATTGAACTGGGCAAACCCAAGCTACCCGAGTTCCCCACGCCCGAGGTGAACGGCCAGCACATGTCGGCGGAGGAGTATTTTCGCTATCTGTCGCACGAGGGTTTGAAGGAGCGCATGGCGCACTTGTACCCCGATGCCGCAGTGCGTGATGCCGAGATGCCGCGCTATGTAGAGCGGCTGGAGTTTGAGATCAACACCATTTTGAAGATGGGTTTCCCCGGCTACTTTTTGATTGTGGGCGACTTCATCCAATGGGCCAAATCGAACGGCTGCCCCGTGGGGCCCGGGCGTGGCTCGGGCGCGGGCTCTCTCGTGGCGTACTCGCTCAAGATCACTGACCTCGACCCGCTGCAATACCACCTGCTGTTCGAGCGATTTTTGAACCCCGAGCGGGTGTCCATGCCCGACTTCGATATTGACTTTTGCCAAGCCAACCGCGACCGCGTGATCGACTACGTGAAGGCCAAGTACGGCAAAGAGGCCGTCAGCCAGATCGTCACCTTTGGCACCATGGCCGCGCGAGCGGCCATCCGCGACGTAGGCCGCGTGATGGACATGAGCTACACCTTTTGCGACGGCATCAGCAAGCTGATTCCCAACAAACCCGGCACGCACATGACGATTGACGGTGCGATCAAGGCCGAGCCGATTCTTGCAGAGCGCTTGGAAAAAGAAGAAGAAGTGCGCACCCTGCTCGACATGGCGCGCAAGCTGGAGGGCATGACGCGCAACGTTGGCATGCACGCGGGTGGGGTGCTTATCGCCCCCGGCAAGTTGACCGACTTTTGCCCGCTGTACCAGCAGCCCGGCAGCGACTCGGCGGTCAGCCAGTACGACAAAGACGACGTGGAGGCCGTGGGCCTGGTGAAGTTTGACTTCTTGGGCCTGGCCACATTGACGATTGCCGAGATTGCCAAAGACTTCATCGTGGCGCGGCACAAAGGCCAGGAAAATTTTGCCTTTGAAAACATTCCGCTGGACGACGCAGCCACCTACAAACTGTTTGCCGATGGCCGCACCGAGGCCGTGTTCCAGTTTGAAAGCCGGGGCATGCAAGGCATGCTCAAAGATGCCAAGCCCACCCGGCTGGAAGACCTGATTGCGCTGAACGCGCTGTACCGCCCCGGCCCGATGGACCTGATACCCAGCTTTGTGGCGCGCAAGCATGGCCGCGAGGTGATTGAATACCCGCACCCGCTGGTAGAGCAGATGCTGAGCGAGACCTACGGCATCATGGTCTACCAAGAGCAGGTGATGCAGACCGCGCAGATCCTGGGCGGCTACAGCCTGGGTGGCGCGGATTTATTGCGCCGCGCCATGGGTAAAAAGAAGGCCGAAGAGATGGCCGAGCACCGGCAGATTTTCCGCGACGGTGCCGCCAAAAATGCCATCCCCATCGAGAAGGCTGACGAAATATTTGACTTGATGGAGAAGTTTGCAGGCTACGGCTTTAACAAGTCGCACGCCGCCGCTTACTCTCTGCTGGCCTACCATACCGGCTGGCTGAAGGTGCACTACACGGCCGAGTTTTTCTGCGCCAACATGACGGTGGAGATGGGCGACACCGACAAGCTGAAACTGCTGTTTGAAGATGCCATCAACAATTTTGGCCTGACCTTCGAGCCTCCCGACGTGAACCGTGGCACGCACCGCTTTGAACCAGTGAGCGACAAGGTGATCCGCTATGGCCTGGGCGCGGTCAAGGGCACTGGGCAGCAAGCGGTAGAAGCTATCATCGCGGCCCGTGAAGGCAAAGGCCCCTCAGGTAGCGCAGCCGGCCCCTTCACCAGCCTGTTTGACTTTTGCGCCCGCGTAGAGCGCAGCAAGATCAACAAACGCACCATCGAGGCGCTGGTGAAAGCGGGCGCTTTTGACAGCCTGCAACTCAACCGCGCCTCCCTCATGGCCTCCATCGAGCTGGCCATGGACTACGCCCAGGCGCAAGAAGCCAATGCCAACCAAGGCGGCTTGTTTGACATGGGCGACGACGACAGCCACGGCTCCAGCACGCAAGAGCCGCCCTTGGTAGAGGCCACCCCCTGGGGCGTGAAAGAGCGCCTGGTAGCCGAAAAAACCGCAGTGGGCTTTTACTTCTCCGGCCATTTGTTTGACGAGGTAGAGCGCGAAGTGCGCCAGTTTGTCAAAACCAAAATCGACGGCCTGCCCGAGTCGCGCGAGCTGAAAACCCTGGTGGGTATCGTCGGTGACCTGCGCGTCATCAACGGCCAGCGTGGCAAACTGGCCATCTTCAAACTCGACGATAAATCTGCCGTCATCGAGGCCACCGCCGACGAAGCGCTCATCAACGCCAACCGCAACCTGCTCAAAGACGACGAGCTCATCATCGTGCAAGGCAAGGCCCAGCCCGACCGCTTCTCCGGCGGCATACGCTTTGTCGTCAACGCTGTATGGGATTTACCGACGGCGCGCGCCAAGTTTGGCAAATACTTGCGCGTCAACGTTAATGGTAAAGCCCCCGACATCGCCCGCATGGTGCGCGACTTTCCACCCAAAAAAGAACAAACCGAGCAAGGCGAGCTGCTACGCGGCTTGGGCGTGCGCCTGAACATCTGGCGCACAGGAACAGGGCAGGGCGGTGACCTGTCCGCCAGCGCCGAAATTGCCCTGGACGAACGCGCCAAGTTCTTCCCCACCGATGCCGCGCTGGCCAGCTGGATAGCCCAAGCCCATGCAGGCGAGGCGCGGGTGGTGTATGAGTAGCGCAGTGCAGCCATTGGCAGCACAGACATTGGCCGCAGGCTCTGACATTGGTTTGATTGGCATCGGCCTGATGGGCGAGAACCTGGCACTCAATATGGCCAGCAAAGGCTTTGCCGTGTCGGTGTTTGATGTGGAGAGCGCGCGGGTGCACACCTTCACCGCTGGGCGGGCGCGCGGCAAGGCGATCACCGGTTGCCTTAGCTTGCAGGCGCTGGTGCAATCGCTGGCGCTGCCCAGGCGGGTCATGCTCATGGTGCCTGCGGGCAAGGCGGTGGACAGCATCATCGAAACCTTGGCCCCCTTGCTGGCCAGTGGCGACATCATCATTGATGGCGGCAACTCGCATTTTGCCGACACTACGCGGCGCTTAAATCTATTGCAGTCGCGCGGCTTGCTGTATGTGGGCGCGGGCGTGTCGGGCGGCGAAGAGGGTGCGCTGCTGGGCCCGTGCATCATGCCCGGCGGCTCGGGTGCGGCCTGGCCGCATGTGAAGCCGATTTTTCAAGCCATTGCAGCGACGGTAGACAACGGCGTGCCCTGTTGCGAGTGGATTGGCGACGAGGGCGTGGGCCACTTGGTGAAGATGGTGCACAACGGTATCGAATACGGCGACATGCAACTCATTTGCGAAGCCTACGACATCATGCGCAATCTGCTGGGCATGACGGCGGGCGAGATGCATGCCGTATTCAACCACTGGAGCCTGGGCCCGCTTAAAAGCTACCTGATCGAAATCACCCGCGACATCCTGGCTACCCAAGATGCCGATGGGCTGCCGTTGGTGGACAAAATTCTAGACAAAGCAGGCCAAAAGGGCACCGGCAAATGGACGGTGAATTTGGCGCTGGACTTGGGCGTATCGCTCACCCTCATCACCGAGTCGGTGTTCGCCCGCGTGCTGTCGTCCCAAAAAGACGAGCGGGTGCTGGCCGCTAAAACCCTGGCAGGCCCCCAGGCCGTTTTTACAGGGGACCGCCAAGCCGTGATCGACGACCTGGGCCACGCACTCTACGCCGCCAAAATCATCTCTTACACGCAGGGCTACCAGTTGCTGCGCGCCGCCGCAGAGCAGTTTGGCTGGAAGCTTAACTACGGCGGCATTGCGCTGCTGTGGCGCGGCGGCTGCATCATCCGCTCGGCATTTTTAGTCAAGATCAAACAGGCCTTTGACCGCAACCCCACGCTCACCAACCTGCTGCTAGACCCCTTCTTCACCGACACCATGGCCGCATCGCAGCAGCCCCTGCGGAACACCCTGGTGCACGCCCTGCAAAGCGGCATCCCCATGCCCGCCATGTCAGCGGCACTGGCCTACTACGACAGCTACCGCACAGCCAATCTGCCAGCCAACCTGCTGCAAGCTCAAAGAGACTATTTTGGTGCCCACCAGTACGAGCGGGTAGACCAGCCACGCGGCACGTATTTTCATACCAACTGGACCGGGCGCGGCGGCGAGACGGCCTCTACGGTGTATGGGGCGTAGCATGCATAGTCGCACACTGCAACCCCTGGTTGAATCTAAGTTAAGCTGCTGCCTCTTGCCCGCTCTCAATATGCGAGCGCATCGCAGCCTGTGCAGCAGCAACGTCCCTTTTATTCAACGCCGACATGATTGCGGCATGCTCGTCAAGTGACTCTTCAATCCTCCCCGGTCTGGTCAGCGACTGCGCGCGATTCAGCTTCATCACTTTGCGCAGGTCGGCTACCATTTGGCCTGCCCAGCGGTTGTTGGCTACTTCTAGCAATTTGACGTGGAAGGCTTCGTTCAGCTGGAAGAATTTGACGCGGTCTTTGACGGACTTTTCTAGCTGCTGGTGTAGGGCCTCAAGACCCTGCAGTTGCTCTGCTGTAGCAGTGCTGGCTACGGTGCCCGCAGCATCGGCTTCCAGCACGGCCATGAGGTGGAACACGTCACGCAGGTCTTTGGCGTTGACTTCGGTCACATAGGCACCGCGTCGCATTTTCATGGTGACCAGGCCTTCGGCGGCAAGCACTTTGATGGCTTCACGCAGGGGGGTGCGGCTGATGCCGTATTCTGTGGCCAATTTCAGCTCGTCTATCCACGCGCCGGGCTCCAGGTCGCCAGTCTTGCCTGCAAAGATGCGCTGGCGCAGGAGTTCGGCTACCTCTTCATATAGGGGGCGCGGTTTCAGGCGGCTGTGGGGCAGGGGGGCGTTCATTGGCCTTAAGTTTACACGAAACTGAATTTTGAATTCATAATTACGGGTGAAAATTTGGGTAAAATACGGGGATGACTGACAAATCTTCGCCTGACAACTTCAAAACTGCCACGCTGGCCGACTGGACCAAAGCGGCTGCCAAATCTGCCCCCGGTGGCAATGTGGATGCGCTTAACTGGCACACGCCTGATGGCATTGCGGTAAAGCCGCTGTACACGGCGGACGATGTGAAGGACCTGCCGCACACCCACACGCTGCCGGGCTTTGAGCCCTACCTGCGCGGCCCGCAGGCCACGATGTATGCGGTGCGGCCGTGGACCATCAGGCAGTACGCGGGGTTTTCTACCGCCGAAGAATCCAACGCGTTTTACCGCAAGGCTTTGGCCGCAGGCGGGCAGGGCGTGAGCGTGGCGTTTGACTTGGCCACGCACCGTGGCTATGACAGCGACCACCCGCGTGTGACGGGCGACGTGGGCAAGGCGGGCGTGGCCATTGACAGCGTGGAGGACATGAAGATTCTGTTCGACCAGATTCCACTGGACAAGGTCAGCGTGTCCATGACCATGAACGGCGCGGTGCTGCCCGTTTTGGCGGGTTACGTGGTCGCAGCTGAAGAGCAGGGCGTATCGCAAGACAAGCTCAGTGGAACCATTCAGAACGATATTCTGAAAGAGTTCATGGTGCGCAACACCTACATCTACCCGCCCGCGCCGAGCATGCGCATCATTGGCGACATCATTGAATACACGGCCAAGAACATGCCGAAGTTCAACTCGATCTCCATCAGCGGTTACCACATGCAGGAGGCGGGGGCGAACCAGGCGCTGGAGCTGGCATTTACCTTGGCCGATGGCAAAGAATATGTGAAGACGGCTATTGGCAAAGGCATGGACGTGGACGAGTTTGCCGGGCGCCTCTCGTTCTTCTGGGCCATTGGCATGAACTTCTACCTAGAGGTGGCCAAAATGCGCGCCGCGCGCCTGTTGTGGTGCCGCATCATGAAAGGCTTTGATGCCAAGCAGCCTAAGAGCCTGATGCTACGCACGCACTGCCAAACCTCGGGCTGGAGCCTGACCGAGCAAGACCCGTACAACAACATTGTGCGCACCACTATTGAGGCGATGGCAGCGGTGTTTGGTGGCACGCAGTCGCTGCACACCAACAGCTTTGACGAGGCCATTGCCCTGCCCACCGAGTTTTCATCGCGCATAGCGCGCAACACGCAGCTCATCATCCAGGAAGAAACGCACATCGGCGCGGTGGTGGACCCGTGGGCGGGCAGCTACATGATGGAAAAGCTGACGCAAGACATGGCCGATGCGGCGTGGAAGATTATTGAAGAAGTAGAAGCCATGGGCGGCATGGTGAAAGCCGTGGATAGCGGCTGGGCCAAGCTCAAAATTGAAGCGGCTGCGGCAGACAAGCAGGCACGCATTGACAGTGGGCAAGATGTGATTGTGGGGGTGAATAAGTACAAGCTGAAGACTGAGGACGCGATTGAAGCGCGGGATATTGACAACGTGGCGGTGCGGGAAGGGCAGATTGCGCGACTCAAAGAGATTAAGCAAAAACGCGATCAACCCCAAGTAGAACAGGCGCTGACAGCTATTACTTTTGCAGCGGGTCATGAAGGCATGGGCAGCACGGCTGCTGGTGCAGCAAGTGGTGTGGCGGGCAGTGGTGTCGGCGGTACGGGCAGTAGCGTGGTGAATGGCGCTAACCTGCTCGACCTGACGGTCAAGGCCATCCGCCTACGTGCCACCGTGGGCGAGGTGAGTGACGCACTGGAAAAAGCCTTCGGCCGCCACCGCGCCGACATCCATAAAGTCAGTGGCGTGTACGCCGCCGCTTACGACACCGACACCAGCCAAGGTGACACCATGGAATATTGGAACCAACTGAAAAAAGACATTGCCGACTTCGCCGAACAGCAAGGCCGCCGCCCCCGCGTGATGATCTCAAAACTAGGCCAAGACGGCCACGACCGGGGTGCCAAAGTGGTAGCCACGGCATTTGCCGACCTGGGCTACGACGTAGACATGGGCCCGCTGTTCCAAACCCCCGAAGAATGCGCCCGCCAAGCGATTGAAAACGACGTGCACGCCGTAGGTGTATCCACGCTCGCCGCAGGACACAAAACCCTAGTCCCCGCCATCATCGCTGAACTGAAGAAGCAGGGTGCGGAAGACATCATCGTCTTCGTAGGTGGCGTGATTCCACGGCAAGACTATGACTTTTTGTACTCTGCGGGTGTCAAAGGCATCTATGGGCCGGGCACGCCGATACCGGTGAGTGCGAAGGATGTTTTGGAGCAGATTAAGAAGGCGTTGGCTTGACAGGATTTTAATTGATATGTATCATTGGTATGTATCAAATTAATCCTGCGCAAGGAGAGAACTATGCAAGCAACACTAGAAACCGCCAAAATTTTTACCACGGGTCGCAGCCAAGCTGTGCGCTTGCCTAAGGCTTATCGCTTTACCACCAGCGAGGTCACCATCGAGCGTCAGGGTAACGCCGTGATTCTTCGGCCAAAGGTGCAGACCAAAGATGAGTGGTGGGACGAGATGGAGAAAATATTGGCTGGTTTTGAGGGGATGCCCGAAGAGATTGAGCGTGATCGCTCAGGCCTGAGCGATCCGGTGAGTTTTGATTGAGCCAATTGATGTACCTTTTAGATACCAATATCTGTGCGTACTTCATGTCACGCAAATATCCAGCGGTGACTGCCAAATTTCGTGAGCATGATCCCAGTGAGTTGGCCATTTCATCTATTGTTGCCGCCGAGTTAGCTTACAGGGTGGAAAACAGCACGCGTGTTGAATCAAATAGAAAAAATCTAGAGCAGTTTTTAGCAAGAATGCACATCGTTGCTTGGGATGACAAAGCGCTTTGGCAGTTCGGCTTTCACAAAGCAAAGTTAAAAAAATCAGGCACAAAAATTGGCGAACTTGATTTACTGATAGGCTGTCAAGCATTGGCCATGGACGCTATTTTTGTGACCAACAACACGCGCGAGTTTGAGCGGATTGAAGGTTTGCAGCTGGAGAATTGGGTTTGAACTTAGTTGCGTCAGTGCTTAGCGAGCAAGCAGACGCGCAGCGCCGCGCCATTGCCAAGGCCATTACGCTGCTAGAGTCTACGCGCGCAGACCACCGCGCGCAGGCAGACGAATTGCTCACTGCGCTGTTGCCGCATACCGGCAAGTCGTTTCGCCTGGGCATCAGCGGCGTACCCGGCGTGGGTAAATCCACCTTTATAGAAACGCTAGGTCTGTATCTGATCGACCAAGGCCACAGAGTTGCCGTGCTCACCATCGACCCATCGTCCACCATATCTGGCGGTTCCATCCTGGGTGACAAAACGCGCATGGAAAAACTCTCAGTGCATGAAAAAGCCTACATCCGCCCCAGCCCCAGCAGCGGCACGCTGGGCGGTGTGGCCGAGAAGACGCGCGAAGCCATGCTGGTGTGCGAGGCGGCGGGGTATGACATTGTGATTGTGGAAACCGTAGGCGTTGGCCAGAGCGAAACGGCCGTGGCAGGCATGACGGACATGTTTTTGTTGATGCAGTTGCCCAATGCGGGTGACGATTTGCAGGCGATCAAGCGCGGTGTGATGGAGCTGGCCGATTTGGTGGTGATCAACAAAGCTGATATTGACAAAGATGCCGCCACGCGGGCGCAGGCGCAGATTACATCGGCTATGCGAATATTGGCGCAGCACAAACGCGGCCCTCACCCCGGCCCTCTCCCGCAGGCGGGAGAGGGCTGGGGTGAGGGGGTATGGCACCCTCAAGTCATGCAGCTATCAGCACTGCTAGGCACAGGTGTGCAAGAGTTTTGGCAAAGCGTGTTGCAGTTTAAAGATTTACAAATCAAAAGCGACCAGCTTGCGCAGCGTAGGCAGCAGCAGTCGCTGGCCTGGATGTGGGAGCGCATTGAGGCCGGTTTGAGGCATGCCTTCAAGCACAACCCAACGGTGCAGGCCTTGCTGCCGCAGCTGACGCAGCAGGTGCTAAACGGCCAGGTAGCCGCCTCTACTGCAGCACGAAATCTGCTTGCGGCTCAATAAAAACTAGCGTAAGCAGCTACTAAATTAATAGCACTTCATTAGATAAAAGTTTGAGATAAAGAGAATAACCATGCAAGACATTCTGCAACAACTAGAAGCCAAACGCGAACTCGCCCGCTTGGGCGGTGGACAAAAACGCATCGACGCGCAGCACAAAAAAGGCAAACTCACCGCCCGCGAGCGGCTGGAGATTTTGCTGGACGAGGGCAGCTTTGAAGAGTGGGACATGTTTGTCGAGCACCGCTGCGTGGACTTTGGTATGCAAGAGCAGAAGATCCCCGGTGACGGCGTGGTCACCGGCTACGGCATGATCAACGGGCGATTGGTGTTTGTGTTCAGCCAGGACTTCACGGTGTTTGGCGGTGCGTTGTCTGAGGCGCATGCCGAGAAAATTTGCAAGATCATGGACCAGGCCATGAAGGTCGGCGCGCCGGTGATTGGCCTGAACGACTCGGGTGGTGCGCGCATTCAGGAAGGCGTGGCGTCTCTTGGCGGCTATGCCGACGTGTTCCAGCGCAATGTGATGGCCAGCGGCGTGATCCCGCAGATCAGCATGATCATGGGCCCCAGCGCCGGCGGCGCGGTGTACAGCCCGGCCATGACCGACTTTATCTTCATGGTCAAAGACTCCAGCTACATGTTTGTCACCGGCCCCGAAGTGGTAAAGACCGTGACGCACGAGGAAGTGACCGCCGAAGAACTGGGTGGTGCCATTACCCACACCACTAAGAGCGGTGTGGCAGATTTGGCGTTTGAAAACGATGTAGAGGCCCTGCTGATGCTGCGCCGCCTGTACAACTACCTGCCGCTGAGCAACCGCGAAAAGGCCCCCGTGCGCCCCAGTGGCGACCCCGCCGCGCGCATGGACATGTCGCTGGACACGCTGGTGCCAGAGAACGCCAACAAGCCCTACGACATGAAAGAGCTGATCACCAAGACGGTGGACGATGGCGACTGGTTTGAACTACAACCCGAGTACGCCAAAAATATCCTGATCGGCTTTGCACGCATGGACGGGCAGACGGTAGGCATCGTGGCTAACCAGCCGCTGGTGCTGGCTGGTTGCCTGGACATTAAATCGTCCATCAAAGCTGCGCGCTTTGTGCGTTTTTGCGATGCGTTCAACATTCCGGTGATCACTTTTGTCGATGTGCCCGGTTTTATGCCTGGCACCAGCCAGGAGTACGGCGGCATCATCAAGCACGGTGCCAAGCTGCTCTATGCGTATGCTGAGTGCACAGTGCCTAAGATAACAGTTATCACCCGCAAGGCCTACGGCGGTGCATACGATGTAATGGCATCCAAACATTTGCGTGGCGATGTCAACTTTGCTTGGCCCAACGCTGAAATCGCAGTCATGGGCGCTAAAGGCGCAGTAGAGATCATCTTTCGTGAAGACAAAGGTGACCCTGAAAAGCTAGCTGCTAAAGAAGCCGAATACAAAACCCGCTTCGCCAACCCATTCATTGCAGGCGCTCGCGGCTTCATCGACGATGTGATCTTGCCGCACGAAACGCGTAAACGGATATGCCGTTCACTCATCATGCTCAAAGACAAGAAGATAGAAAATCCGTGGCGTAAACATGGAAATATTCCTCTTTAAGTGAATTTATTAAATGTTCTTATTTGACATTTAAAACGATAAAAACGATAATTAACGCTCTCATGAGAACATTTAATTTATTGTCATCCAACAGCATTTGCGTTGAATTTGGTGGACGTATTAAACGTTTGCGTCTTGCACAAAACTTGGGTCAACAGCAGTTGGCAGAGATGACGCAAAGCTCTCTTTCATCCGTGCGCAGGCTTGAGGCGCAGGGGCAGGGCAGTCTTGAGTTTGTCGTACGCGTGGCACAAGCTTTGCAGGCGGTGGAACAGTTGGAAGATTTGTTTGCAACGCCTGTTCAAAGTATCGCGCAAGCAGAGCGCGAGCAATCTATTGCACTCAGGCAGCGTGCCCGCACGCCCAGAGTCAGCGTTAAAAATCGCGTTTAGCCATGAAGAAGCTACAGGTTATCTATGATGGTTGGGGTGAGCGTTGGCCACTGGGAACGCTGGCGGACACTGGAAGTGCCATTTTGTTTGAGTATTCACCACAAGCCATAGCGCGTGGTTTGCAGCTATCGCCCATGCATCAACCATTGCCACGGTCGGGTGCAGCAGCGGTTTCGTTTAAAGGCGAGGCGCACTCATATGGCTTGCCTGGCTTTATTGCCGATGCGTTGCCTGACGGGTGGGGCATGCTGCTGATGGATCGTGCGCTGCGCAAGTTAGGCCGCAATCCACGCGAGGTATCTGTGCTGGAGCGCCTGGCCATTGTGGGTGAGCGGGCCATGGGTGCACTGTCGTTTGAGCCTTCTGATGAAGATACGCTGCCCGCAGAAAAACTACAACTCAAAGAACTTGCCAAAGAAGTCATCGCCTTGCAAGCGGATGAGAATTCAGGCGCGGGCAAAGTAGATGCACAGCTGCGTCACTTGATGCAACTGGGCGGTTCACCGCAGGGCGCACGTCCTAAAGTGCTGGTAGATTTCAATGCCCGTACTGGGCAATTGAGCAGTGGCATGCCGTTGACAGGCAGTGCAACGCCATGGCTGATGAAGTTTCCCGCTGAGAGCGAACACCGTGAAGTCTGCGCCATTGAAGAGTTATACGCCCGTGTGGCGCGTCATGGCGGTATAGACATGCCGCGCAGTCGTTATTTTGATCTGGGCGTGAAGCACAGTGCCTTTGGTGTTGAGCGATTTGACCGTGTAGTGAAAGACAAGCAAGTATTACGCGTACCCATCATGAGTATGTCGGCGTATTTGCAGGCAGACCACCGACTGCCGTCGCTCGATTATGAGACGATATTGCTTGCTACTTTGCGCATCACAGGCGACCAACGCGAAGTGGTCAAAGCCTTCGAGCGTTGCGTCTTCAACGTCATCATGCACAACCGGGACGACCACAGCCGCAACTTTGCCTTTCGCATGAATGAGCAAGGTTTGTGGAAACTATCCCCCGCCTTTGATTTGACCTACAGTTTTGGGCCTGGTGGAGAGCATTCCACCAGTGTGGCGGGGCATGGCAAAAACATCACCCGTGCGCATATATTGCAAGTGGCCCAAACTGGCGGCATCAGCAGCAAGATTGCACAGCGATGCATTGATGACGCAATGGTTGCGGCCAAAGGTATGAACCGCTTGGTACGAGACCTACCGATTCGGCGTAACACGTTGACTGACTTGATCAAGTCCACCGCAGCGCGCATTGAATTGTTGAATGAATGATGGCGTATTAATGATGGCGAACTGGAGTTCCTGGTTAGACGCACGGCTTGGCACCGGTGCGGTGCAGCGCGCGCGTTTGGCCCCGCCCGCAACGCTACCCACCCGCTGGGTGGACACAAAGCAAGCGGCCATTCGTGTGTTCGATTCGGGGGGCGATAAGCCCTGCATCCTGCTGTCTCCTGACGGCCCCAATGTGATTGAGCACTATCAGGAAGTGATTGCGCTGTTGACACCGCATTACCGTGTGCTGTGTTTTGACATGCCGGGTTTCGGTTTTTCTGCGCCTGGCAGCACTTACGACCACAGCCTGCAGCAAGGCGCTAATGCGATGCTGGAATTGATGGATGCGTTGGGTGTGACCAAAGCCACTTTGGCGTTGAGTTGCGCCAATGGCTTCTATGCAATCCGCCTGGCGCAGATGGCGCCACACCGCGTCGAGAGACTGGTACTCTCGCAAACACCATCCCTTCAGGCCATGCACCGCTGGACTGAACGGGTAGTCCCCAAAGTTCTGAAAATACCTGTATTGGGCCAGTTGCTCAGCCGTGTCTTTCGGCAAAAAATGGCCAAGGCCTGGTATCGCATAGCCCTGCCAAAGACTACTTCTGCCGAACCTTTCAACCGCGTCTCAAGCCATGCGTTGCGTTGTGGTGCTTGCTTTAGCCTGGCGGGTGTCGTGCAAGGTTTGCTGCGCGAGCCCGCTGACGCTGTGCGTTTGAGCGGCATTGCATGCACGGTATTGTGGGGTACGCAAGATCGCTCGCACCGCTTCACCCTGCCTCGCGCCATCCTTGCCGATGTACCCCATGCGCAGGTGACGGTGCTGGAGGACTGTGGTCATTTCCCTGACCTTGAAAACCCGCAGCGTTTTGTGCAAGACATTCTGCAAAACCAGAAGGAGGCGTTCGAGGATAAGAAGCTGGAAGACCCATTGGGAAAACACGGAAGTACTCCACTTTAATTCAACCGAAAATCATGGATATTTTTATAAAACTGTTTTTTTCTGGAGTTGCCGTTGCATTCCCCATTTTTTGCTGGCAAGCTAAACATCGCAATACTCACTGGCAAAGCCAAAAAGCGGTAGTAAAAAATGTTCAAATCCTTCGAGCGTATATCAATCCTGAATGGTTGGTAACACTCACATATGCATTTGACGGTAAATCATACCAAGCTGATGTCAATCTTGCTGGCCGAGAGTGGCCAGGCGGTGTCTTTGAGGGCCAAAAAATCATCATCCGTGTTCAACCAAATTCGCCACAAAAGTGCTTTATTGAAACTGGCAGCAAAAAGCCGTTTTCTAATTTTTATAACTATTTTGCATATGGGTTAAGTATTGTTGCTTTAATTTTTATTTGGATTTCATAGAAATTATGTTTAAAAAAATCTTAGTGGCCAACCGTGGCGAAATCGCTTGCCGCGTGATTCAAACTGCCCGCAAAATGGGCATCAAAACCGTAGCGGTGTATTCCGATGCGGACAAAGATGCGCGGCATGTGCAACTGGCTGATGAATCAGTGCACATAGGCGCAGCCCCATCGCGCGAGTCGTATTTGATGACCGACAAGATCATTGCGGCCTGTAAGCAGACTGGCGCGCAGGCCGTGCATCCCGGCTACGGCTTCCTGAGCGAGAACGCTGGCTTTGCCAAGCGGGTAGAAGAAGAGGGCATCATTTTTATCGGGCCCAAGCATTACTCGATTGCCGCGATGGGCGACAAGATCGAATCCAAAAAGCTGGCGGGCAAGGCAGGCGTGAACTGCATCCCCGGCGTAAACGATGCGATTGAAACGGCTGAAAAAGCGGTGCAGATTGCCAAGGGCATAGGCTATCCGGTGATGATCAAGGCCAGCGCGGGCGGGGGCGGCAAAGGCTTGCGCGTGGCGCAAAACGACCAAGAAGCGTTTGAGGGCTTTACCAGCTGCCGTAACGAGGCGCGCAACAGCTTTGGTGATGACCGCGTGTTCATTGAAAAATTTGTCGAAGAGCCACGCCATATTGAAATTCAACTGATCGGTGACAGCCAGGGCAACGTGATTTACCTCAATGAGCGCGAATGCTCGATTCAGCGGCGCCACCAGAAAGTGATTGAAGAAGCGCCGTCACCCTTTATCAGCGACGCGACCCGCAAGGCCATGGGCGAGCAAGCCGTGGCGCTGGCCAAAGCGGTGAAGTACCAAAGCGCGGGCACGGTAGAGTTTGTAGTGGGCAAAGATCAGAGCTTTTATTTTCTGGAGATGAACACGCGCCTACAGGTGGAACACCCGGTGACCGAATGCATCACCGGACTGGATCTGGTGGAGCTGATGATTCGCGTGGCGGCGGGCGAAGCACTGCCTATTCAACAAAAAGATGTGCAGCGCAACGGCTGGGCGATGGAATGCCGCATCAACGCCGAAGACCCGTTTCGCAACTTTTTGCCCAGCACAGGCAGGCTGGTGCGCTTTGCGCCGCCAGCGCAGACCATGCACCAGGCCAACACACAAGACCTTTATGGCGTGCGTGTAGACACTGGCGTGCAAGACGGTGGTGAGATTCCGATGTATTACGACTCGATGATTGCCAAACTCATCGTGCACGGTAAAGACCGCCTGGATGCCATCGCCAAGATGCGCGAGGCCTTGAATGCCTTTGTCATTCGCGGCATCAGCAGCAACATTCCATTCCAGGCCGCCTTGCTGGCGCACCCCAAGTTTGTGGCGGGTGATTTCAACACCGGTTTCATTGCCGAAAACTACGGCAAAGGCTTTGCCGCCGAAGACGTGCCGCATGATGACCCGAACGTGCTGATCGCCATAGCCGCCTTTGTGCGTCGCAAAGCCCACGAGCGCGCTGCAGGCATGAGCGGCCAGTTGCCGGGCTACCAGCGCAAGCTGGAGAAAAACTACGTGGTAGTGACCTTGGCGGGTGATGGCAAACACGCCTACACTGCCGTGCATGTCGAGGAATTTACAGGAAAAGTAGGCTTTGCCCGAATAAACATAGGCGCAAGCAGCTATGAAATTTATAGCGAATCACGCCTGAACGATATTGCCATCCACGGCACAATCAACAACCAGCCGTTTACCGCCCAGGTCGAGCGCGGCACCCGCAAAGACCCGTTGGCGCTGCGCGTGCAGCACAACGGTACGCAGATCGACGCGCTGGTGCTCAGCCCGCGCGTGGCGCAGTTGCGTAGGCTCATGCCGCACAAGGCACCGCCCGACATGAGCCGCTATGTGCTCTCGCCCATGCCCGGCTTGCTGGTGGACGTGGCCGTACAGGTCGGCCAGAAGGTACAGGCGGGTGAGCGTGTGGCGGTGATTGAGGCGATGAAGATGGAAAACGTGCTGTTTGCTGCTGCTGACGGCGTGGTGGGCAAGGTGCTGGCTGCCAAAGGCGAGTCGCTCAGTGTCGATCAACCGATAGTTGAATTTGCATAATCAGAATTTGCATAAACGCCCATCTCGCATTAGCATGGTGGTTCTTTCACACTGGAGCATGGTATGAACACACAAGAGTTTGAAGCAGGCCTGCGCGCCGAGCAATATGGCGAAATTGTCACCGTGGAAAAGCCTGTAGGCTACAGCATGGGTGAGCACCAGCACCCGTTTGATGCCTGCGCCCTGATTACCGCAGGCTCCATCACCATTTCGGTGGCTGGTGTTGCGCGCAGCTATGCTGTGGGCGATGTTTTCCGCCTGAAGGCAGGCACGCCGCACCTGGAGAGCGCCGTGCCCCAGGGTGTCACGTATCTGGTGGGTCGCAGGCAAGTCGCTGCGCAGTTCTCGGTTTGATGTTCTTTACTTACCATTGTCCACATGATCCGTCCCTTCAAAGTCCTCGGCATCCAGCAAATCGCCATTGGTGCTACCGACAAAACCAAGCTGCAAAAACTCTGGGTTGACATGCTGGGCCTGCAAGTCACCGGCACCTTCAAAAGCGAACGTGAGAATGTGGACGAAGACATTTGCGCCATCGGCAGTGGGCCGTTCAAGGTGGAAGTGGATTTGATGCAACCCATCGACCCGGACAAAAAGCCCGCCGTGCACACCACGCCACTCAACCATGTAGGCCTGTGGATTGATGACTTACCCAAGGCGGTGGACTGGCTCACCGCAAAGGGTGTGCGCTTTGCACCCGGCGGCATCCGCAAGGGTGCAGCGGGTTACGACATCACCTTTTTGCATCCCAAGAGTAATGACGAGTTTCCGATTGCGGGCGAGGGTGTACTCATCGAGCTGGTGCAGGCACCGCCCGAGGTGATTGCGGCTTTGCGCTAACGCTTACGGATTTGTCTGAATTCCAATGCTAAACAGGCGCGCATTATTGGGCAGCAGTCTGGCCACCGTAACGTGGCTCACGGGTTGCGCCAGTCCGTCGGCTACCGCACCTGTCCCAGCTACTGCGCCTCCCCCAGCCAACGCAGACAAGCTGCGCATCGCCTTCGGCTCCTGTATCGATCAAAACAAGCCGCAGCCGATTTGGGGCACCATCCTTGCTGCCAAGCCTGATCTGTTCATCTTTGGTGGCGACAACGTCTACGCCAGCGACCAACCCTTTCGCTTAGATAGATTGGAGACAGCCTATAGCGCGCTCGCCGCTAACCCCGGTTTTTCCAAGCTGCGCCAGACGGTGCCGCACATCGCCATTTGGGACGACCACGACTATGGCAAAAACGATGCGGGCGCAGAGTTTGCCGATAAGCAGATTGCTAAAGACGCATTTCTCAGGTTCTGGCAAATCCCCACCTCAGACGCACGCCACCAACGGGATGGTCTGTACCATGCGCAAATCACCGGCGCACCCGGCCAGCGCCTGCAAGTCATCCTGCTGGACGTGCGCTGGGCACGCTCGCCCTGGAAGCCTACCGACCAGCGCGATGCACCGGGCAAAGAGCGCTA
>JAYVJV010000061.1:0-2617 GCA_043769005.1 Polaromonas sp.
TTCGCTGACCATGCGGCCAAAGCTGCGGGCTGCTGCGTAATAGGGGGCGTTGCGCACCAAACGCTGGGCTTGGGTGGTGGCGGCTGCGTCGCCAGCGGCCTGCGCGGCAGCCAACTTGGCGGCGGCTTCGTCTGGGCCACAAAAGCGGGCACTGCCAAACACCACAATGGTGTTTTCCACCCCTAGTGCGGCTTGGCCAAGGTCAGATTTGAGCATTTCCAGCTGCATGCGCATGCCGCGGGTTTCGCGCCGTGTAAGGAACTCGGGGTCGGCAAAGGCGATGCGGCTAGCTTGCGGGCTCAGGCTAGCGCCTTTGTCAGAGAGCGATTGCAGGGTGGCCCAGGCATCGGCCAAGCGGGATTCTGATAATTTGTGCGCAGTTTCCATGGGGATTTTTACAAGAAGTGGAGTTTGGCGATGTTACGATATGAATCGAGGCATCCAGTTTCACACACAAATGGCAACTTTTTCGAGGTAAATGTGCAGTACCACGTTTTTCTGCAAGGCAAACAGCTCGGCCCTTACGACAAGCGCACCATTGTGGGCATGCGGATCAAAAACACCCTGAGCAATTCAGACCTGCTGATTGACGCGCATGGCCAGCAAATCACGGTGGGGCAGCTACTAGGCCAGCGCAGCAGGCCCGCTTCGCTTGATCTGGGGGCCTCGGCCTTTGATGCGCAGCAAAGCGGCGCGTATTCGCCCGTGGTGGGCTTGTTCACTGCGCAGCGCATGCGGCTTTCCAAAGGCTTGCGTGAGATGCCGCGTTTTGTCGGCCCCGTGCAGGTGCGGGCGCATACCGATTTGTTGCGCTTGGAGGGCAGTAGCCGCAAGCTTTTGAAGCGCAAAGCCGGCAGAGTCAAGCTGCCTTTTGGACAAATTGTGCGGGCAGAGCAGCGTGCTGCAAATGTGTCGCTGTGGGTGCGCAGCGACACGCGCCTTGGTACTGCTCCCAGCATCACCCTGATGCTGCATAGCACAGACGATGCCAAAGCACTGATGGAGATATTGCCTGAGCAGATGGACCATGTGCAACACCTTGGAGCTTCTTTGGCTGCGGGGGCCGGATATGCCAAAAAATGGCCGCTTGATGCGTCATCACGACTCGGCCAAATGCTGCTTGCCGCCCTCGGTGCGGCGCTGGTGCTCATACTGGCTCTGACGCTGTGGCGCTGAGCCCGCGCGCCGCATGCAAAAAAAGCTTCCGAGGAAGCCTTTTTTATGCTTAGCGCGGCGTTTAAACGCGCTTGCGGTACTCGCCTGTGCGGGTGTCAATTTCCACCTTGTCGCCCTGCGCTACAAAAATTGGCACACCCAGATCAAAGCCGGTGGCAATTTTGGCAGGCTTGAGCACTTTGCCCGATGTGTCGCCCTTTACAGCTGGCTCTGTCCATGTGATTTCGCGCACCACGCTGGTTGGCAGCTCCACGGATATGGCTTTGCCGTCATAAAACACCACTTCCAGCTCCATGCCGTCCTCCAAGTAGCTCAGGGTGTCGCCCATGTTTTCGGCTTCCACCTCGTACTGGTTGAACTCTGCGTCCATGCAAACATACATCGGGTCGGCAAAATAGCTGTAGGTACAGTCTTTTTTGTCCAAGATCACTTGGTCCATTTTGTCGTCGGCTTTGAACACCACTTCAGTGCCAAAGTTGGCGATCAGGCTTTTGAGCTTCATGCGCACGGTGGCGCTGTTGCGCCCGCCACGGCTGTATTCGGTTTTGAGCACGACCATCGGGTCTTTGCCGTGCATGATGACGTTGCCTGCGCGGATTTCTTGAGCGGTTTTCATGGGGGAATGCCTTGAGTGTGAAGCTTGCAGCGCGCCACAAGTGGCAGCGCAAGAATAATGGGCCGCCAAAAGCAGCCAAGCCTATGATTTTAACCGTTTTTCGGCCACAAAGGCCAGTAATTGGCTGCATAAATCGTCTTGCGCCAAGAGCCGCCCCCGCGCGCTGAGCGCGCTGCTTTGCCACGCGCTGAGATCGCTGCCCTGCCAAGCGGCCAAGATCGAATCAGACCCATCGCCGCAAGCCCATGGTTCCACTGCTTGCTCGCCAGCGCCATTGGGCCTTTGATTCCACGCCAAAAAAGCCGCCCGCCAAGCCGCAGGCGGGCTTAGCCAGTCCAAAAACGCCTGTAATTTGGCGTGGTGCGCACCATCGTCCTGTGGGTAAATCTGCCACACAAAGGGCTTGCCCGCCCACAGCGCCCGCACCAGCGAGTCTTCCCCCCGCACAAAGTTGAGGTCGCAGGCCCACAGCAGGTGGTCAAAATCGGTTTGATTGAGTAGCGGAAGATACACTATTGATAGCATACTATGACCATATGACGCTGACATTGGGCTTAAAAACTCAAAATTTACGGTTTCAAGCAGGCTGCGCACGGCGGCGGCCGCTTTGCCCTGTGTTACCAGCAGCGTAGTGCGCTCTGTACCCTCCATCAGCTGTGTAAGCAGGCCGGGCAGGGCGGCGTTGTCGTAGCAAAACAGGCTCACCAAGCGCTCGCCCTGCCACGCAATGTTGTGCATGGCCAGCCATTGCGCGCGGTCAAAGGCGGCTTGCCGCTCAATCAGGCCCGTTTCGCGCAGCAAACCACCCGTATCCGCCGTGAATCC
>JAYVJV010000062.1:0-2364 GCA_043769005.1 Polaromonas sp.
CCTGCAAACCCTCTCGCAGCAGCCCAGTCCTACGGGTTTTAGGCTGCAAATGATCACCAACCGGGGCGTGAAGGTGTGGCCAGGTGGTTTTGCAGAAACCTTTTGTACCGATCATTGGCGCTGCCGCTTTTTGGGCACTGGCAACGAGGCATCGGCATCGCATAAGGACATCATTGATCTGCTGCAAAACCTGCAGCGCGATGGCGTAGACTTTATCAAGACTGAGAACCTGTGCACGTTTGACGGAGAAACAGGTTTTGCGTTAGGACAAGGGCAATGAATTGGCCTATTATGCTATGAATTAAATAGCTGCTTGTGCATTATTTTATTGGGCTGTGGCCTTATTTACCTTCTAAATGGCATATTCACGGGCAATGCAGCCAAGATCAATCTCCCGATGTCTTGGCATCCATAATTTCTACCCGCATGCCTGCTGCACGCAAACGCTGCACCAGCACGTCGCCCAGCGCGTAGGCGGGTGTTAAAACACCGCCGCGCTCGGTGCCACCATCATTGACACAGGGCAGTAGCAAGGTATCGCAGGCCAGCGCCAGTGCAGACTCGCAGACCATTTTGGTGGTAGCTCGATTGCCCGGGTCGCCTTGGTCACTGACTACGGCGCGCACCTCAAAGTTCGGTGCATCGCCCTGGGCTGATGTGCCCACCAACATGCAACGAAACGAGCCACCGTCCATCGCCCGCTGGCTGGGTCCTTGGCCCGGCTTGGGCACCAGTGCCGCAGTCAGCTTGCGCAGTGGTGCAAAGCGCAACGCAGCCTGCCCGGCTAACGAGCCTGCGCTCATGCCAGCGGCCAGCGTTGCTGCCAACGCGCCTTTGCCAAAACGCAAATACTCCTGGTAATGAAAATCTTCTGCATAAGCGCAAGGCCCAGCAGCCTGTTCATGGGCCTGTCCATGTGCCTGTGCATCGGCTTGGTACAGCGCAGCGCTGCGGCGTACCACACGGGTGTTGATCGGCCCCATGAAAAACGGGCCATGCCAGGCATCGAAATCCGCATCGCGGTGCGGTGCTGTCGGGTCTTGATGCTCTGCATCTGCGGGGCTGGGCTGGTGTGCTGGATTGAGCAAAAAGGCGTTGGTAAAAGCCTCGGTTTGGCCTTTGCCCATGATGTCCAGCACCGACGCCAGCGTGCCGCCGTTGACGCCGCCGCGCACGCTAAAGCTAGCTTTGATGTTCACGCAGGGCACGCCGTGGCGGCGCAGCATCTCTTGCGCCACCACATAAGCGCCCAGGTCAGAGGGCACCGAGTCAAAGCCGCAGCCGGGGACGATGCGCGTGCCGTCCAGCGCGGCCTGCGCATGGTGCGCGTCAATCATCTGGCGCACCCACGGCGTCTCGCCAGTAATATCTACATAATGCGTGCGCTGGTGCACGCAGGCGGCCACTAGGGCACTACCATATAAGCCAAAAGGCCCTGCGGTGGACAGCACCACACGCGTGCTGGCGGCCAGCTCTCTCAACGCAAGGGCATCGTGCGCATCGGCAACGATGATGGGCACGCGAACTTTGGTGTTGCGCAGCACCGCTTCCAGTTTGCTGCGGCTTCGTCCGGCGATGGCCCAGTTCACACCCCTGGAATGCTGGGCAAAATAGGCTACGGTTTGTTGACCCACGAAGCCTGTGGCACCGTAGAGAATGACATCGTAGGGACGCAGCGAAGAGGATGTTGATTTGGAGCGAGGCATAGTAATAAAGTTAACTTTTATGCAGTGTCGCACAAGCTACGGTTTGCATGCAATAGGTGGACTACGATACGTGCTTGTATTTTTTAGAGTTGTATTTTTTCAATACAACTGAGCCAACCAATCCAAGGAATCGCCACATGACAAGCACTGTTGCCACCACCAACCACCAAATTCGCCTGGCCCAGCGCCCTGTCGGCCTGCCGGGCCGCGAATGCTGGAGCAATACCTCCGAGCCCGTGCAGCAGCCCGCAGCAGAAGGCGACGTGTTAGTTAAAACGCTGGCGCTGTCGCTGGACCCGGCCATGCGCGGCTGGATGAACGATGGCAAAAGCTACATCCCGCCCGTGGGCATTAACGAAGTCATGCGCGCGGGCGGCGTGGGTGTAGTGGTTGCGTCGAAGAATCCTGCTTTCGTTATAGGCGACACCGTCAGTGCAGGCTTGGGCGTGCAAGAATATTGCCTGATCCCCGGTGACCAGGTCAAACGCAATGGCGTTGCCAAGATTGACCTGCGCGCAGGCACCGTCACCCAATGGCTCAACGTGCTGGGCATGCCCGGCATGACGGGCTACTTTGGCCTGATGGACGTGGGCATGCCGCAAGCGGGCGAGACGGTGGTTATCAGCGGCGCAGCGGGTGCCGTGGGCCAAACGGTGGG
>JAYVJV010000063.1:0-7217 GCA_043769005.1 Polaromonas sp.
TCGCACTCTTTACCATCGGTGCGGTGCTGGCGCGCAGCCAGATGACCAGCCAAGACCCCACGCCGCTGGCCGAGTATGTGCCCGTGGCCATGAAAAAACTGGTGCTGCACCCGCTGCTTGTGCTGCTGGTGGGCAGCGCCGCTATTTCGCTGGGCGTGCCGCTGGACACTTTCAGTCTGACGGTGATCGTGTTGGTAGCAGCCTTGCCATCGGCCTCCCACGTGTCGCTGCTAGCAGAAAAGTTTGGTGCCAATAACGGACGCATCGCGCGCATTATTTTGGTGTCTACCGCCTTGGCATTTTTGACATTTTCAGCGGCCGTGCATTTGATGACCGGACTGTAGCGCAGCGGCGCGGCTACTACGGCATCAGGCCGCTTCCTTGTAGAAAAATTCCCGCTGCACACTGCGCGCCGCCAGTGGCTCTACCGCCAATCGGATGGCGTTGATATGCTCTGGCGTGGTGCCGCAGCAGCCGCCCACAATGTTGACCAGGCCTTCGGCGGCAAAGTCGTGCAGCAGGCGCGAGGTGACCTCGGGGGTTTCATCAAAACCGGTCTCGCTCATCGGGTTGGGCAGGCCCGCGTTGGGGTAGCAGCTGATGAAGGTATCGCCCGCCACCCGCGCCATCTCCTGAATGTAGGGGCGCATCAGCGCTGCACCCAGCGCGCAGTTCAGGCCCACGGCCAGTGGGCGGGCGTGGCGCACGCTGTGCCAGAAGGCGGTGACGGTCTGTCCCGACAGCAAGCGGCCGGACGCATCGGTGACGGTACCGCTGATGATGAGTGGCAGGCACTCGCCGCTGGCCTCAAAAAATTCGTCAATCGCAAACAGCGCGGCCTTGGCGTTGAGGGTGTCAAAAATCGTCTCTACCAGCAGCGCGTCTGAGCCGCCTTCAAACAAGGCCTCGACCTGTTCGTAATAGGCGGCGCGGAGCTCTTCAAAGCTCACGTTGCGTGCGCCGGGATCGTTCACGTCCGGGCTGATGCTGGCCGTCTTGGGCGTGGGGCCCAGGGCACCGACCACAAAACGTGGTTTGTCCGGCGTGGAAAATTTGTCACAGGCGGCGCGCGCCAGTTTGGCCGACTGCAGATTCATCTCGCGCGCCAGGTGCTGCATGTCGTAGTCGGCCTGGGCCACGGTGGTCGCGCCAAAGGTGTTTGTCTCGATCAAATCGCAACCTGCGGCCAGGTAGCCCTCGTGAATATCCGCGATTACATCGGGGCGGGTCAGGCTGAGCAGCTCGTTATTGCCCTTGATGTCTTTGTGAAAGTCGGCAAAACGCGCGTCCCGGTATTGCGCCTCGTTCAATTTAAAGCGCTGGATCATGGTGCCCATGGCACCGTCCAGGATGGCGATGCGGCGTTCAAGGATGCCGGGCAGCGCCTGGCCCCGGGTGTAGGTAAGTGGTGTCATAGGCGCTATTGTAGAAAGAAGCTAGGCTTGTTTGCCAAGTTTGGGATAATCACACCGTGAAGCACCTAGAACCCCGCGCCGCTTGGCAAGAAATTCAAAGCACCCCCAACGCCCTGTTTATCGACGTGCGCATGGAGATTGAGTCCCTGTATGTGGGCCGCCCGCCCGGCGTGCACAACATCCCCTGGTACGAATACCCTGACATGCAGGCCGACCCGGCCCAGTTTGCGCAAGCCATCGAGCGCGAGGCCGGCGCGGCTGCGGATGCCAAGCAGCGACCGATTTACCTGATCTGCCGCAGCGGCAAACGCACCATCGACGCGGGCCTGGCTCTGGAAGCCGCCGGATTTACCGATGTCACCAACATCCTGCACGGCTTTGAGGGCGAACTGGATGCCACATTCCACCGCTCCAAACTCAACGGCTGGCGGCATGATGGCTTGCCGTGGGAGCAGATGTAGCTGCGTCAATCGCTGCTACTCACGCCTTGCCAAAATCGCGCACGACCTTGGCTAGCGTTCTCTTACCCTTGGCATCCTGCGTGCGCCAGGCCTCACGCGCCAGCGTCATGAAAGCAGCTTCCCCCGATGACGGCTTTTGATCCGTGTGTTGCTCACTGAGCCAGTTTGCAGGGCGCTTGCAGGCGCTCTCGATTTGTTTGGCCAGCTTATCGCTGATCGGGCGGCCCGATTTCATTTGACTGAGCATACTGGGGCTGACCTGAATGTGGGCGGCAAACGATTGGTCAATGCCGGTGGTCGTGGTGCCATTGGCCACATAGTTTTCGGCATACCCTTGCAACAGAAAGAGCAGGTTTGCACGTCTGACAACCGAGGTGTTGATAGAGTTCGTGCTGGCTGAGTCAGATGACATCGTGTGTAGTTTTAGCAACGCTTAAAAATATATTATCGCATGTGCCTTGAATTTTTCGTAAAGATACTTTACAGTTCACTTCATCGCAGGTCAACGCAATAGTGTGTTGCCCCGTTCACAGTACAGATTTACCCAAACCATTTGCCGAGAAACATCGTGACTACCAGAGCCAGCATCAACCACCGCATGACCAGCAATGGCCGCGGCATGGCTGCGCTCAGTATTTCTGCAATGGGCGGATCCATGGGCGGGCAGCATCTGCCGCAGTCCATGGGTGGCACTCCATCTAAAGCAACATCACCCAAGATGAAACCATCGTTTTGGGCTTGTGCCTATGAGGATCACTACACCCCGGGGGGAGCCAGCGCTTAGCCGCACTCCCTTAAATCTCTGAACCCAGAGGCCCGGATTCCACAAGAATCCGGGCCTTTTTTCTTTTTCCCGCTGGCAACAGCACTTTAACCACCGCAGTGATCGCGCTGCTACCGGCCACCAGGCTGACGTTACTTAACAATTTGTCGTGAGGCCGCGCCCAACCTGGTGGTGCGCGCGCCTTGCAGAAATATGCGGACATAGCTCAGTAGGTAGAGCAGGCGCCTTCCAAGCCCCATGTCGTCGGTTCGAGGCCGACTGTCCGCTCCATTTCGGGTGTGCCTATGCGGCACCACACTGCGCAATCACGGGGATGATGTGTGGGATGTGCCGGGCGACACTGAAAGCCTGGTGCAGCGAGAGAACCTGGCACAGCTTCATGCTGGCCACTCGCGCGTAGGCACAGCCGAAATGGATTTGTTCCGTTCGACTTCAGGTGAGGTCATCACCCTTTCAAGGTGACTAGATGGGTTCGATACCCATACGGAACACCAGTTTTTTGCGCGATGGAGCAGCCTGGTAGCTCGTTGGCCTCATAAGCCAAAGGTCGTTGGTTCAAATCCAACTCGCGCAACCAAAAAAGAAGTGCGTGCCGTACCTGATTCAGGGATACGGCATGCGAGGAAACCGACTGCAAAGATTGGGCAGTCCCGGAACCCGTAACCGGAATTTATTTGGAAGATTGCCAGAGTGGTAATGGGGCGGTTTGCTAAACCGTGATCGCGAAAGCGATCCACAGGTTCGAGTCCTGTATCTTCCGCCATTTTTATTGGCCGTTAGCTCAGTTGGTAGAGCATCTGACTTTGACTCAGAGGGTCGCACGTTCGAGCCGTGCACGGTCTGCCCGCGCCATGTATTTTCTTAAAAATTTTCGCCCCATTAGCTCAACTGGATCAGAGCACCGGCCTACGAAGTCGGGGGTTGCACGTTCGAGTCGTGTGTGGGGCACCATTTTTTCTCGGTGTAGCTCATCTGGTAGAGCGCGTGCTTTGGGAGCATGAAGCGAGAGGTTCGAGTCCTCTTACCGAGACCAGTTCTTGGGTTGTTAGCTCAGTGGTAGAGCGCTTGCCTGTCGAGCAAGAAGTCGCGGAATCGTTCCCCGCACAGCCCGCCAACCTTCGCAGCCCAAGCTAATCAGGTGAAAGCGGCGGTTTGAAAAACCGCAGAGCGTGGATCGATACCACGGGGTTGCACCAGTGTCTCCGCGCGCTTGACGCAGCGTTTGGCACGCGGCCCTCCTGGCGCCAAGGTAGGAGGTTCGATTCTTCTAGGGTGCGTAGCTCAATTGGTAGAGCGTTGGTCTCCAAAACCAAAGGTTCGCGGTTCGATTCCGTGCGCCCCCGCCAAAGTCAGTTCTCACGGTGTAGCCAAGCGGTCGAAGGCAGCGGTTTGCAAGTCCGCTTGAGTCATCACACCTCGGTTCGAATCCGAGCATCGTGTCCACAACGTCGCTTTACAGCGCCTGTAGCTCAGCGGACAGAGCAGCTGTCTTCTACACAGTGGGTCGGCGGTTCAAATCCGTCCGGGCGCACCATTCATTTTTTCAGGCATTGGACTGGGCTCCGGTCGGCACACCGCCGTCCAGGTCAAGCGCCACACCAACCAACACCAGCAAGACCTTGCGCAGCGCGTGCGCGAAGTCGGTGAGTGGTGACAGTTTTTTTCTCTCTCTCAACAATCCTTCGGGGTGCCCATAGCTCAGTGGCAGAGCCCCGGCTTGTGATGTCGGTGGCCTGAGTTCAATTCTCAGTGGGCACCCCGAAGGATTGTTGGCATTTTTGTTTTTGCGGGTATAGCTCAACCGGTAGAGCAACAGGCTTTTAACCTGAAGGTTCGGCGTTCAAGTCGCCGTGCCCGCACCATTTCAAGGAGTTTTTCATGCACGCCCAACCCCACGTTCTCCAGCTCGACATGCAGGGCACACCCCAGGCATGGATCACCGTGGAACACGCGGCGCTGCACTATGCGGGCGATGCCGTGGTGTGGTGTGACGGTGCGGGGCCGCTGGCCACTCTTCACGGTGGATACAACGTCGCCAGCGGCAAGCAATCCATCCTGGAGATCCACCCCATCATCGCCGTGCGTGGCGCACCCAAGCTCAACCTGTTTGATGTGACACCTGGCTTTAGTAAATCCAAACTGCTCAAGCGCGACCGCTACACCTGCGCTTACTGCGGGGGATTGTTCAAAGACCAGGACCTGCAATGCGAGCACATTCTGCCCGTGTCTCGCGGGGGTGCATGGACCTGGACCAACCTGGTGGCCGCGTGTGGTGATTGCAATGGCCGCAAGGGAGCTAGAACGCCCGAAGAAGCGAAGATGCCGCTGCTGTACCTGCCCTACACACCCAGTCGCTTTGAAGATTTCCTGCTCGTGGGCCGCAACATCCGCTCTGACGTGCACGAGTGGCTGGCGGCACGCTTGCCGCGTGGGTCTAGGCTGAATTGATTCTGAAAGTGAAAGTGGCGCATCCCGAAAGGTATGCGCCACTTTTTTTTGCATCTGCGTTTTTTAGACACGGGGTCGATAACCCATGCAAGCCTGCTACAAAAACATCCGGTAAGGTCGCTTGGGAAAGCGCCCCTCCTTGATCCATCGCTTGCGCGCCCACACCGCGCGGTGAACCGCTTGGCGTGTGCGATGTCGTATACACCAGATGCCAGCCCATAGCACTAGCGCTAGCGCCAGGCAAATGCCCAGAGCGACCCCATAGTCCGAAAGAAAAGTGGCGTTGTACATGCTCACACCTTGTGCGCGTTGGCTTCTTCGGGGCCAGATGGTGTGGCCGTCAGTCCATACCAGTTCACCTTGCGCGTCAGCGCCATCACGCAGGCCAGCACGATAAAAAGCGCCACGGCACCCATAGCCAGTGCGGTTTGTTCTTGCTGCAACAACATAAAAAGCAAGCCGTACAAAAGCCCTATGCCCGCACCAAAGGGCAGTCCGCGCCACAAGCTGCCCAGCATGTAGCTGGCGTAGTGCATCAGCAGCAGCACACAGGCACTAGCGGCTGCGATATAGGCGTTGTTAAAGCCCACATGCTCGCTCAAGCTGACCAGCAGCAAAAAGAAACTGCAGATCGCACTACCCACCAAAAAATACTGCACGGGGTGTACCCGCAGGCGCTGCATCAGCTCAAACAAACCCACGGCCACAAAGGTCAGCACCACGAAAAGCAAGCCGTACTTTGTAGCGCGGTCGCTCAGTGAGTAGGCGTTGATCGGATCAATAAACGACACCTTGAGCGTCTCTACGCAGCCATGGGCTTTCTCGCTGCCACCGGTGTCGCCACTGCACCATCCAAGGCCTTGCAGCAAACTGTCACCGACTGTCGTGGCCAGCGAGGAAACGCGCCAAATGGCATCAAAGCCGTCTTTGCCAACTGTGCGCTCTGCCGGTAAAAATGCCCCGCCAAATGAAGGATGGGGCCAGTTGCTTTGCATGCGTACCTGGGTGGTGCCCCCTAGTGGCACGATGGATAGTTTTTCCGTGCCTTGCAGCTCCAGCTGGATATCCACAGTCAAGGGTTCGGTCTGGCTGCGCAATGCATCTGGCAACATGGCATGCACGCCGCGCGGGTAACGTGGGTGGAAAGTGCCGGGCTTGAGACCCTGCACCTTGCCGTTGAGTTCCAGTGTCGCTGATCGGATGCCGTTGGAGTCTGCCACCGAGACCATCACAATCGGCGCGCCACAGTTCATGCGCGAATTTTTGACCTGCTGCACCGCTTTCAAGCTTTCCAAATTGGTCCATTTGGCGCTGATTTGCGTTTTCAGGTTAAAGGTATTAACCTGGTGCAGTCCACGTGCGCGCTGCTCTACCCCTGCGCCCGACGTGATGTTCAATGATTCGGGTAAAGCCACCAGCATGAAGTCGCGGCGTTTCTCCTCGATCTTGGTTTCATGCTCGGACTTGACAGTTACGTCCCAAGCCTCGGTGCAGGCGCTATGGATAAAGGGGCCGGCAAGCGTCTGGCTGCTGCCGATGCTGGCTACTGCGGCGCTACGAAAGGTTTGGCGATCTTTCACCACGCCCTGGATTTGGTACAAGCCCAACATCAAAGCCAACACGACGGCGGTGATGACGACTATTTTGCTGATGACAGAATTTTTCACAGTGGACTCCACGAGTTAAGGTGAAGCGAGTGTCCAATTCCAGCGTGAGCGGACGATGAAGAATGTGAAGTGGGCGTGAAGTGTGGCGAATAGGCGTCTTTCTTTGGGCGATCACACACTACTTCACGTTTGCCATGGGCCTTGTCTTGCTTTGGTTTTGTACGGGAGCAGGCCGACGGCGTACTCAGCTGCGCGGCTGTCCCCCGGGGCGGCTTATGGCCGCCGCCTCCTCCTTTATGCCGCTACGCTGAGTACACCATCGACCAGCTCTTGTGACCGTGGTGGGTGTTCCACGGAGTAACTCCCAACCATACCCAAGCGCCAGAGCGTGCACAGGTATTCAGCGCACTCACTCTGCGTGAAAAATGAGTTCCGCACACAGTCCACCTTCTGCATTGCCCAGGCGCAGCTCGCCGCCGTGCAGGGACATCACCTGGCGCAC
>JAYVJV010000064.1:0-14281 GCA_043769005.1 Polaromonas sp.
CCAACAAAATAGTGCGCAAGCAGCTATAAACACCATAGCAGATCAGGTGAAGAAATTGCAAAACAGCAACGCCAATACCGCCGTCGTCATCAGTGCGGACAAAAGCGTGAAGTACGAAACCGTGGTAGCGGTGATGGACAAACTCCAGCGCGCAGGCATTGCCCGGGTGGGCTTGTCGGTGCAACTGGCCAAGTAACACGATTGCGGGTTTCAAACCATGCCCAGCGCCACTGACCGCATCGAGTTTTTACCCCCTGCCCCACCGGGCATGCTGCGCGCGTTCGGCATGGCCATCCTGGCGCATCTGTTCTTGCTGGCCGCGCTAACCTGGGGAGTCAACTGGAAACGCCAGCAAACCGAGACCCTCAGCGCCGAAGCGGAGTTATGGGCCAATGTGCCCCAGCAGGCCGCACCCAAGATGCAAGAGCTGCCGGTAGCGCCACCGCCCCCTCCTGTGCTAGAGCCCATAGCACCCAAAGTCATTGCGCCAACGCCTCCCGCGCCCGAGGTCACACCCGAGCCGCAACCGAGCAAAGTTGATATTGCGCTAGAGAAAGAAAAAGAAAAGAAAAAACAACTGGCGCAAGAACAGGCACAAGAACAGGCACGAGAGCGCCAGCTCGAAAAAGAAGCCAAACTCAAAGAAGACAAAGTCAAACAGGCAGCAGACAAAAAAGCGCAAGAAGCATTAGTGCAAAAAAAGGCCGCCGAGGACGCAAAAAAAGCCGCACAGAAAAAAGCCGAAGAAGAGGCCCAAAGCGCCGCTGCAGCCGCAGCCCAGGCCGATAAAGAAGCCAAAGAATCTTCCGAGCAGCGTGAAGCCAATTTGCGGCGTATTGCAGGCTTGGCGGGTGCTTCAGGGGGCGCTACAGCTACGGGCAATGCACAGCAGTCTGTCAGCAGTGGCATATCAAGGCTCTATGCCTCGCGGATTGCCGCCGCAGTCAAACCCAATATGGTCTTTACTGGCGACGTACCCGGCAGCACTCGGGTTGAGCTGGATATAAGGCTCTCACCCGACGGCACCATTCTGGGTAAACCCCGCATTACCAAATCAAGCGGAAACCGAGAGTTTGACGAAGCTGTGGTTCGCGCCTTTGAAAAAACAGCCGTCTTGCCACGCAATGAAAATGGCTTAGTCCCTGACAGCATTTCCTTCGGCTGGAATCGCAGTATTACCAATTAAGTTTTAGCACTGCCTTGCTCTGGCACTTGCAAAATAATGGGCATGCAGGGCAATGCTGGTTCGATCAAATGTTCCCAACCGTTATAATTCGCACACGGATTAGGGTTTTGCCTAGCATCTGACTACCCCAGTAGTCAACCCCCGTGCCAAACGCCCCGTTATAGTACTGCGGTCTTGGAACCCTTCTGAGCCACAAAAACCCACCCCCCAACTGAGGAGTTGTTATGTTGAAAAAATTGTTTGTCTTGTTCGCGATGATGTATGCAGCCATGGCCTTTGCCGCCGTGGATGCCAATAAAGCCACGGCTGCTGAGCTCGATGGCATCAAAGGCATTGGCCCCGGCATTTCCGCCAAAATTATTGATGAGCGCAAAAAAGGTGCCTTCAAAGACTGGAACGATATGATCACCCGCGTCAACGGCATTGGCGAAGGCAACGCAGCCAAGTTCTCTTCCGAAGGCCTGACGGTCGGTGGTGCTGGCTACAAAGGTGTGGCTGCTGCTGCTGGCGGTGCCAAGAAAGACGACAAGCCTGCTGCCAAAGACGCTAAAGACAGCAAGCCTGCTGCCAAAGCCGAAGAAAAGAAAGGCGACGCTAAGCCTGCTGCTGCTGCAACCGCTGCCGCCGCTGCTCCTGCTGCCGCTGCTGCTGCCACCGCAGTAAAAGCAGATGCCAAGCCAGCTGCTGCCAAAGCTGCTGACGCAAAAGCCGACGCTGCCAAGCCAGCCGCCAAAGACGACAAGAAAGCCGATGCCAAAGCTGATCCTAAAGCAGATGCCAAGAAAGCCGCTGACGAGAAGAAAGCCAAAGCTGCTGAAGAGAAAAAAGCCAAAGCTGAAGCTGCCAAGAAAGAAAAAGCCGAAGCTAAAGCCAAAAAAGAAGCCGCTGCTAAGCCAGCCGCTAAAGACGACAAGAAAGCTGATGCCAAGCCAGCTGCTAAAGCCGATGCCAAGGCCGACGCTGCCAAGCCCGCTGCCGAAGCTGCAAAGAAGTAATCAGCCCCGTCTGATCACCAAAGCCCGGTTCGCCGGGCTTTTTTTTGCTCGCAAACACGCCTTCATCGGCCTTTGAATGGCTCGATCCCAATCGCGCATGGCACAGTGCACTTTTAATACACCGCAAGGGTAAACCCCGGGCAGTCGGTGTCAGCGCAGTTTTTACAATGGACGTTGACTAGAATGAGTCCTTGCAGGTTTGCTTTTTTTGCAAATACGCAAGCTGTTCAACCGGACTCGCAAGAGTTCTTACGGAGTTTTCCTATGGATCGTCGTTCCCTTATTAAAAACGCTGGCATTGCTGGCGTGCTGGCTTCGGGTGTTGCCCCGGCCATCGTACATGCGCAGGCCAATGTGCGCTGGCGCCTGACCTCAAGTTTCCCCAAAGCATTGGATACGCTGTTTGGCGTGGCCGATGTGTTTGCCAAGCATGTCAGCGACATGACGGGCGGCAAGTTCCAGATCTCCACCCACGCCGCTGGCGAGATCGTGCCCGCTTTCGGCACCATTGATGCTGTGCAGCAGGGCACCGTGGAGTGCGCAGGCACCGCACCGTACTACTACTTCGGCAAAGATCCCACGTTCGCCATTGGCTGCGCCATCCCCTTTGGCCTCAACAGCCGCCAGATGACGGCCTGGATGTATGACGGCAACGGCCTGAAGCTGACCCGCGAGTTCTACAGTAACTATGGCATCACCAACTTCCCCATGGGCAACACCGGCGCGCAAATGGGCGGCTGGTGGCGCAAAGAGCTCAAGTCCCTGGCCGACATCAAGGGTGTGAAGTTCCGCACCGGCGGCTTCAGCGGCAAGGTGTTTGAGCGTATCGGCGGCGTGGCAGCCAACATCCCGGGCGGTGAGATTTACACCGCGCTGGAAAAAGGCACGATCGACGCGGCCGAGTGGGTGGGTCCGTATGACGACCAGAAGCTGGGCTTCCAGAAGATCGCCAAGTACTACGCCTATCCTGGCTACTGGGAAGGTGGCCCCCAGCTGGACCTGCACGTCAACACCAAGGCCTACCAGGCGTTGTCGGGCGAGTACAAGGCTATCGTCGAGAACGCGGCGGCCTACGCCCACTCCGACATGCAAGCCAAGTACGACGCGCGTAACGCAGCCGCACTCAAGCAGCTCGTAGCCGGTGGTACCCAGCTGTTTCGCTTCCCCAAAGACATCATGGACGCTGCGTTCAAAGAGTCAATGGATCTGTACTCCGAGCTGTCTGCCAGCAACCCGGCTTGGAAGAAAATCTACACCGACTACGCGGCCTTCCGCAAAGATGCCAATCTGTGGTTCCGTTTCACCGAAGCCAGCTTTGACAACTATATGCAAAACGCCAAGCTGTAAACCACAGCGTTACCCAAACAAAAAGCCCCGCACTGCGGGGCTTTTTTTGCGCCTCCCGTTCCGCTACAGGCAGGCTAGCAGGGAGACGATTTTTAGGCCTGTGCAGACCTGCCAATTACTTCTTCTGGGCTTGCTCTTTCTTGAGTGCATCCTGCACGGCTTTCATCGCGTCATCTGCATCATTCTTCTGGCCACCTTCGGGCGCTGGTTTCAAGTCCAGATTGGCTCCGCCCGCTGGCGCAGCAGGTGCGAAGTCGCCCATCGAGGGAGCAGGGGTGTCAAAGCCACCACCGCGCATTTTCTGAATGTCTTCGCTGGCTTTTTCGATGTCCAGCACTTTCTCTTTGTCCAAAAATACTGTGACGGTTTGCGGGAAAAAGATCACGATGCCTACCAGCACCAATTGCATCAGGATGAACGGGATGGAGCCCAAGTAAATGTCGCGCGACTCGACCTTGCGTGGCAAGGAGCCGTTCTTAAACAAGGTGTCGGCAATACCGCGTAAGTAAAACAGGGCAAAGCCAAAGGGCGGGTGCATAAAGCTAGTTTGCATATTGACGCAGATCATCACGCCAAACCAGATCAAATCAATGCCCATCTTGGTTGCCACCGGCACCAGGAACGGGATGATGATGAAGGCGATCTCAAAAAAGTCGAGAAAGAAGGCCAGGAAGAAGATAAAAATATTGACCGCAATCAAAAAGCCAATCTGTCCGCCAGGCAAGCCCGACAACATGTGCTCAATCCAGATGCCACCGTCCACGCCCTGGAATACCAGGGAGAAGGTGCGCGAACCAATCAGAATAAAGACCACCATGGCCGTCAAGCGCATGGTGCTGATCAAAGCCTCTTTCACGAGCGCCCAAGTCAAGCGTTTGTGCATGGCCGCAAGAATAAAGGCCCCTACGGCACCCATGGCACCCGCTTCGGTCGGTGTGGCCACGGCAGTATCAATGCCTGGCAAACCGCCCATGCTGCCCAGCACGGTAAAGATCAGGACTGCGGAGGGCACGATTCCGCGCAGGCATTTGCTCCACAGCGCCCAGCCTTCGAGTGTGCGGGCCGATTTGGGCACGCCCGGCAGGTAGTCTGGCTTCAAGCGGGTGAGGACAAAGGTGTACAGCGCAAACAACAAAATTTGCAGGATGGACGGACCCCAGGCACCCTTGTACATGTCCCCTACAGGCTTGCTCAGCTGGTCGGCCAGGACAATCAGCACCAGGGACGGCGGCACCAATTGCGTGATGGTGCCCGAGGCGGCCAGCACGCCGGTGGCGTAGCGGATGTTGTAGCCCCAGCGCATCATCACGGGCAGCGAGATCATGGCCATGGCAATCACCTGGCCCGCCACGGTGCCGGTAATAGCGCCCAAAATAAAGCCCACAATGATGACCGAGTAGCCCAAGCCGCCGCGCACCGGGCCAAACAATTGCCCCATGGAGTCCAGCATGTCCTCGGCCAGGCCGCAGCGCTCCAGCAGGGTGCCCATCAGCGTAAAGAACGGGATGGCCAGCAGCAGCTCGTTGGACAAAATGCTAAACACGTTGAGCGGCAGGGCCGACATGAACGTTTCTGGAAACCAGCCCATGCTGACGGCATAAAAACCGCAACCCAAGCCCAGAGCCATCAAGGAGAAGGCGACCGGAAAACCGATCAACATGATGATGATGAGCCCCGCGAACATCAGCGGAGCGAATTCTTGCATGGTCATTGCAGAGGTCTTTCGTAGTGGAAGTCGCCTTGGTATTTGTGCATTAGCCAGGCAATGCGTTTGATCGCTTCCGAGATGCCTTGCAGCCACATAAGCGCAAAGCCCAAAGGCAGCATCAGCATGGCAGGCCAGCGGATCAGGCCGCCCGACTGGCTGGACATTTCGCCAGAGGTATACATCTTGGCAAACAGGGGCCAAGCGTAGTACAGCATGATGGTCATGGAGGGCAGCAGGAACAGCAAAAATCCACCCAAATCGGTGATGGCCTGGTACTTGCCCGAATAGCTGCCATACAGCACGTCGACCCGCACATGCTCATTCACCCGCAGCACCTGCGCCGCGCCCAGCATGACGCAGGCCGCAAACAGATACCACTGCATTTCCGTGTAAGCGTTGGAGGTGTAGTTAAAACCGTAACGCACCAGGGCATTGGTGGCGCTGATCAGGCAGGATAAAAATGCAGCCCACCAGGCAAAGGTGGCGCAGCGGTCATTCAGCCAGTCAATGCCCCGTGAAAGGGCTAGTAAACCATTCATTGCAGACTCCTGACTCCAGTTTTCAAAAGCGTGATTGTCGCAGCATGGTGTCTGCGCCGATGGCACAAGTATGACACGTCATACTTGTGCAAAACCCGGTGCAAACCACATTTTTCTGAAAACCTCCCTCATCCGCAGGCAGGCCTCACCGCGCATAATCTGGCCATGAGCCAGACCGTTCCTCAGCCCCTCTCCAGCGCCGTGGATGCAACCAGCATGCGCGGCGCTGGCAAAGACCTGCTGTCGCTGGCTCTGATGGATGCCCGCAACCATAGCCTGCATCTGATGGGGCAGCTACAGCACGCCGTCGCCGACCTGCAATTTGCAAAAACCTTGCCACCCCAGCGCCGGGCCGAGGTGCCCCCACCGCTGTGGCTGCTGGGGCATATCGGCTGGTTTCAGGAGTTTTGGATTGGCCGCAACACGCAGCGGGCACAAGGTCTGCAATGCGCCAGTCAGCCCACCCGATTAGCGTCGATAGCGCCGCATGCCGACGCGTCATACGACCCTGCCAACACCCCGCTGGCGGCCCGCTGGGAGCGCACCCTCCCCGATCTGGCTACCACTAAAACCTATTTGCTAGAGACGCTGGAGAGCACCCTGGAGCTGCTGGAGAAAACCGATGACTCCGACGCAGCGCTGTATTTTTACCGCCTGGCTTTGGCCTACGAAGACCAGTGCGCCGAGCAACTGGCCGTCACCGCCCAGGTGCTGGGCCTGCCCCTGGCTTTTGAGGCGGCGCTCACCACCCGCGCACGCGAACCGTTATTGCTGCCCGCCACGCGCTGGCAGCAGGGCACTGGTACCGATGGTTTTTACTGGGACAACGAGGCCCCGCAGTACGAGGTGAAAGTACCTGAGTTTGAAATCGACGCGCAGGCGGTGAGCTGGGCACAGTATGTCGAGTTTGTGGGCGACGGTGGCTACGACGAGCGCGCGCATTGGTCGGCTGCGGGTTGGGCCTGGCTGCAAGCCCTGACCACGCAGGAGGGTCGGCGTGGCCCGCGCTTTGTGGAGCAAATTGGCGTGGCCAGCGGTGCGGTGATGCAAACCCGCTTTGGCCGGGCCGAGCGCGCGGCCGGTGCCAGCAGCGCCCTGCACCTGAGCTGGTACGAGGCCGATGCCTACGCCCACTGGGCGGGCCGCCGCCTGCCTACCGAGGTGGAGTGGGAGGTCGCCGCCCACCGCGCCGCAGGCCAGGGCTTTCGCTGGGGCGACGTGTGGGAGTGGACCGCCAGCACCTTCAGGCCCTACCCCGGCTTCGTCGCCGCGCCGTGGCACGACTACAGCGCCCAGGGCTTTGAACACTCCAAGGTGCTGCGCGGCGCGTCGTTTACCACCCGCGCCCGCATGAAAACGCCGAAGTTTCGCGGTTTTGCCCGGCCTGAAATGGATGCCGGGTTTTTTGGGTTTCGTACTTGTGCAAATTAGTCTGTCGTGCGAATAGCTACTGAATTAATAGCTGCTTACGCTACATTTTATTGGCCTACAGCACGAAATTTCACATAACGGCGTACAAAAATCAGCCCCACACCCTCCGCACACCAAAACCCCAGTACTCGCGGCTGAGCCTGTGGCATGGGCATGCGCCCCAATCAGGGCGGCGGGCTCGAAGCACGCAAGAATGGGGGATCAGAACCGGGCGCTGTTTGAGCGTAGCGAGTTCGCCCGGTTCCCCCCATTCTGAGTACTGCAGATGCTCCCCCGAAGGGGCCGCCGTCCGGGGCGCATGCCCATGGCACAGGCGCAGCCGCGAGGTGTGCCCAATCAGGCGTTAGAAATGAGACATGCAAATCCACAAGTAGGCTTCGACAGGCTCAGCCCGAACGGTACGAACGCTTCGACTGGCTCAGTCGGAAAGAAATACACGCTACAAATAAAGTAGCTGCTTACGCCCTATTTCATTGGCTTGAATGGCTTTTTAGTATCAAATTCCCACCAAGGCAAGATCTGCGACAACGACAATACGTCACCAGACTGCAAGGCCTCATAACCCGCTATCGCGTTGCACTGCGCGCGCCATGCACTGCTGCGCAGTACCTTTAGCAGGCTTTGAATGGCGGGTTCCTGGAGCGCCGACTTCAGGCACACAAGGTCGTAGCGCTCGGTAGCGAGCGGCACAAAGCCCAGGCCCTGGGCGGCGGCTGCGGCGGCGATGCCCAAGCCCGCGTCGGCCAGGCCGTTGGCAATGGCCTGCGCTACGGCGGTGTGCGATGGCTCGCTGCGGCGGTAGCCGAGCAAGTGGCTGGGCTTGATGCGCTGCTGCGCCAGCAACTCGTCCAGAATCAAGCGCGTACCCGTACCCAAAGGCCGGTTGATATAGCGGGCGCTGCGCTGCGCGATATCTGCCAGCGACTGCAATCGCAAGGGGTTGCCTGCAGCCACAATCAACCCCTGTGCGCGCTGTGCAAAGCCAATGATTTTGTGCCGCCCCGGTTGCAGCAAGGGCTGGTAAGTTTTTTGCGCTGTGGAGCCCGCAGGCGAGGGCAGCAGGGTGTGAAAGCCCGCCAGCGTGCAGCGCCCTTCGTTCAGGGCGCGAATGGCATCCACACTGCCGGTGAACTGGATGTCCAGGTGCAACTGCGCGGTTTGCGCGCAATGGCTGCGCAGGCGGCCCAGCGCCTCGTCGTGGCTGGCGTACAAAGACAGCACCTGGGCGCTGGGCTGAAATGCCAGCGCAAAGCTGCGTTCCAGCTCGGCTTGCAGGGCCTCCATTTGCGGGGCCAGGCGGGCCTGGGCCTGGCGCTCGGCAAACAGCAGCTTGCTGCCAAACTCGCTCAGGCGCGCGGCCTGACCTTTGTCCCAAAGCAACAGGCTTTGGCCCAGCTCCAGCTCCCAACGCTTGAGTTCGCCCCACACATGGCGGTACGACAGGCCCAGGCTGCGCGCAGCGGCGCTGATGGAGCCCGCCTGCGCTACGGCCTGCAATAAAGCCAGCAAAGGGTTGGCCACGCGCCCCGGCGGCAAGTGCGCGGGGCTATCACCCGGACGGTGAATTTGATAGTGCAGACTGACCGTGTGCATAGCTAGGACTAGCGCTGATGAAACTCGATATTAATTAGTAAAAATAGCCGTTAAACCATATAAATAGAGCGTTAGCAGCTACACTTTATATAGTAACATGGTTTAAGGATAGAGGTTCAATTGCCCTGCGGGGCGGGTTTTGAAACGCTTATGTACCCAGTAGTACTGCTCGGGCATGCTGCGGATGTAGCCCTCCAGCTCCTGGTTCATGCGCAGCGTGTCGGCACCCAGATTGGTGGTGGGAAAGTTTTGCCAGGCGGGCAACACCTGCACGTCATAACCGCTTTTCGTTAAGCGGGTGATGACGGGCACCACCTTTGCGCTGCCCAGCCGCGCAAAACGGGACAGTGAAGGCACGGTGGCGGTGGGCACACCAAAAAACGGCACAAACAGCGCACCACTGCTGCCAAAGTCCATGTCGGGCAGCAGGTACAGGGGTTGGCCTTGTTTCAGCGAGTGGGCGATCTCGCGCACGCCGTCCATGCGGTTGAACATACGCATCACCCCCAAGCGCTGGCGGCCGCGCAGCATCCAGGCATCCACCACTTTGTTGGACTGGTCGGTGTAGATGGAGGTGTATTGGCGCGGCACGTTCAACATCAACGCAATGCCGCCTGCGTCCATGCCCATGAAGTGCGGTGCAAAAATGACGATGGGGCTATTGCCGGCAAACTCCTGCACCGCCCCCGTGAGCTGTAGGCGCTTGGCCACCACCGCGCGCGGGGCATGCCAGAGCCAGCCTCGGTCGAGCCAGGCTTGGGCAAAATAGATAAATACTTTAGGCTCTAAGGCGCGTATAGCTTGCGCAGACAGCTCTGGAAAACATAGCATTAAATTTTTTCGCACCACCTTGCGCCGAGGCAGCACCACGGCATACAGCAGCCACCCCATCAACCAGCCGACGGCGCGCACCCATGACAAAGGCAGCCAGGCCAGCATGCGCATGAAAGCAATCCCCAGATGCGAAAACAAGGCTCCCATCAAACGGCTTCTTTCCGGGTGGTTGCTGCCGCGTGCGCGGTGCCTGCAGGCTGCTTGTAGCGCGCATAGCCCCACAGGTATTGGGCAGGGCACTGGCGAATCAGCCCCTCCATGGCGGCATTGATTTGCGCTACGGCTTGGGTCAGATCGGCAGACAATGCCTGCGGTAAGGCAGAAAAATGCAGGCGGTAGCCACGCCCCCGCGCCAGGCGCTCACCCCAGGTCAGCAGCACCGCCGCCCCGGTTTGCTGCGCCAGCCGGGCCGACAGCGTCATGGTGTAGGCATCACGCCCGAAAAAGGGCGACCAGATGCCCAGCCCCTCGGGCGGCACCTGGTCGGGCAGCAAGCCCACGGCGCGGCCCGCTTTGAGGGCTTTGATCATGTGCTTGACCCCCGCCAGCGTGGTCGGCACAGCTACCAAGCCGGGGCGGTTGCGCGACGACTCTATCAAACCCGCCATCCAGGCCTTGCGCGCCGGGCGGTACAGCACCGTCAGGTCGCCGTATTGGGCGCTGTAGCGCTGGGCCAGGCCCTGCGCCGTCACCTCAAAGCAACCCAAGTGCGGGGTGAGAAACAGCACCCCCTTGCCCGCCGCGTAGTGCGCATCTACCAGCTCTGCGCCTGCCCATTCAAAATGCGGGGCAGCGCCCATCCACAGACGCGGCAGTTCGGTGACCATGCGGCCAGCGTGGCCCACTGCCGCACGCACTTGAATCGGTGCAAAGCCCGCCTGCTGGGCGTTGGCGGTAAAGCGCGCACGGTACACGCCCGAGCCCAGGTAGGCCAACCAACCCAGCAGCGCACCCAAGGAATGCAACAGCCACAGCGGCAGCACCGACAGACAGCGAAACAGAGTGATCATTGAAAGGTAATGAAAGGGTAGTAAAATACGCTCATCGCCGAGTTATAGGAACTACTTGCGGGGCGATGTAAAACAATTCTGCTAAAGCGTTCGCCAACAACTCCCGTTGAGCGGCAACGCACTTTATCAACCTTAGGAGTTTATCTAAATGGCGAACGATTTTTTATTTACCTCTGAATCCGTCTCTGAAGGCCACCCCGACAAGGTGTCCGATCAAATCTCGGACGCAATTCTGGATGCAATCTTTGCGCAAGACCCACGCTCGCGCGTAGCCGCCGAGACCTTGTGCAACACCGGCTTGGTGGTGCTGGCTGGTGAGATCACCACCAACGCGCATGTAGACTACATCCAGGTCGCGCGCGACACCATCAAGCGCATTGGCTACGACAACACCGAGTACGGTATTGACTACAAAGGCTGCGCCGTGATGGTCTGCTATGACAAGCAGAGCAACGACATCGCCCAAGGCGTAGACCATGCGTCTGACGACCACCTCAACATCGGCGCTGGCGACCAAGGCCTGATGTTTGGCTATGCCTGCAATGAGACCCCCGAGTTGATGCCCGCGCCCATCCACTACGCGCACCGCTTGGTCGAGCGCCAGGCCATGTTGCGCAAAAGCGGCAAGCTGCCCTTTTTGCGCCCTGATGCCAAAAGCCAGGTGACCATGCGCTACGTGGACGGCAAGCCACACAGCATCGACACCGTGGTGCTGTCCACCCAGCACGACCCCAACCAGAGCGAGACCGCCAACAAAATGAAGGCCTCGTTCAACGAAGCCATCATCGAAGAGCTGATCAAGCCCGTGCTGCCCAAGAGCATGATCACTAAAGACACGCGCTACTTGATTAACCCCACCGGCCGTTTTGTTATTGGCGGCCCGCAGGGCGACTGCGGCCTGACAGGTCGCAAAATCATCGTAGACACCTACGGCGGCGCTTGCCCGCACGGCGGTGGCGCCTTCAGCGGCAAAGACCCCTCAAAGGTTGACCGTTCGGCTGCCTACGCCGCCCGCTACGTGGCTAAAAACATCGTTGCTGCGGGCCTGGCCACGCAGTGCCAGATTCAGGTGGCGTATGCCATCGGTGTGGCCAAGCCGATGAACGTGACGGTGTACACCGAAGGCACCGGTGTGATCAGCGACGAGAAAATCGCAGCCCTGGTCAACGAGCACTTTGACCTGCGTCCCAAAGGCATCATCTTGATGCTTGACTTGCTGCGCCCGATCTACCAAAAGACCGCCGCCTACGGCCACTTTGGCCGCGAAGAGCCCGAGTTCACTTGGGAGCGCACCGACAAGGCCGCTGCCCTGCGCGCTGCGGCGGGCTTGAAGTAGGCTGCTGCATTTTTAGCCCGCTACTGGCTGCTGCAAAAAAGACCGCCTTCGGGCGGTTTTTTTATTACTGCACAGCGTTGAAAACGCCTTATCGGCTCGCCGCTTTCACTAATTCATTTTCCACCCAACGCGCAGCACTCGCACGGTTGAGTACGAAGCCCGCCTCTACCCGCGCCCGCGCCAGCTCTTCACCACCTTCGCCTTGCGCCATTAACATGGCGTACGGGTTATCGTCATCCGGCACAATATCCAACGACACGATGACGCGCTGTGCCACGGTATCCATCTGAGCCGTAATGGCAATACTCTGATGCAGCGCTGCATGCTGCTGCTGTTCTTGGCGACGCACAAATTCATGCGCGGTTTTTACCAAGGTGCTAAAGGCAAACCCGTCCAACGGCTTGGGGTTCTTTTTATCGCGGCCCATGGTCCACGGGCCTACCAGTGCGGGCTCTACTGCGCCATCTTTGGTCATGGCCACGGCCCAACCATCGTCGTCTTCGTTTTTCATCACACTGGCTGTCCAGCCGTCACCCGTCCATAAGCGCGGCTCGTGTGTGGGAGTTTGTTCTTCCATCATTTTTTTAACGCACCGTCTTGGCCCAGGCCTCATAGCGCGCCTTGGTCTCCTCATTGGGTGGGTACAGTCCCGGCAAGGGCACACCCGCGTTCACCTGCGTCATGATCCAGCCTTCCAGGCGCTCTTGCTCTACCGCAGCGGCGCACACATCGTCCAGCAGGGCGGCGGGGATGAGTACCGCGCCGTCGTTGTCGACCACCACCACGTCGTTGGGGAAAACCGCCACGCCACCACAGCCAATGGGTTCTTGCCAGCTCACAAAGGTCAGGCCGTTGACCGACGCGGGCGCGGCCACGCCTTGGCACCACACGGGCAGCTGGGTGCCCAGCACGCCGTCCACATCGCGTACCACACCGTCGGTCACCAGGCCCCGCACGCCGCGCTTTTGCATGCGGGCGCACAAGATGTCACCAAAAATACCTGCGTCGGTCGTGCCCATGGCATCGACCACGGCAATGCAGCCCGCTGGCATGGCCTCGATGGCCGCGCGGGTCGAAATGGGCGCGCCCCAGGAGGCCGGGGTGGCCAGGTCTTCACGCGCGGGCACAAAGCGCAGGGTAAACGCCCGCCCCACGGCGCGCACTTGCCCTGGTTGCAGCGGCTTGGAGCCACGCATCCACACATTGCGCAGGCCTTTTTTCAGCAGCACGGTGGTGAGTGTGGCGGTGGTCACCTGGTTGAGCAAGGTGACAATGGCGGGATCTAGGGGTAAGGGGGTAACGCCCATGGTGTGTTTTCCAAAAAAAATCAATTATCTGCGTGAATGCGGTGCGCAGCGCAGTGCACAACTGCCCACAGACGCAGGCAAACCCAGGAAGAAACGGGCCCAGGCTCTTGAAATTTCCCAAAAAGCCGCTATCATTAGCACTCGTTGGACTTGAGTGCTAACAACCTGCTTGTTATCTCCGTCCACGTAAGTTTGTGAATGCTAACTTTTCGTGATGCGTTCTGAATTTCTTAAACCCTTGCTACCAATCTTGAAGGAGATGCAATGAAACTACGTCCTCTGGCCGACCGCGTGATCGTGAAACGCGTTGACAGCGAAACCAAAACCGCCTCTGGCATCGTCATCCCCGATGCCGCCGCCGAAAAGCCTGACCAGGGCGAAGTCCTTGCCGTAGGCCCAGGCCGCAAAAACGACAAGGGCGAGCTGCTCGCCATGAACGTCAAAGTGGGCGACCGCGTCCTGTTTGGCAAGTACAGCGGCCAAACCGTCAAGGTGGCTGGCGACGAACTGCTCGTCATGAAAGAAGAAGATCTGTTTGCAGTGGTGGAGAAGTAATCACCTTGCGGGACAGACCAAACGACGCGCAAAGCGCCCGTTTGCTCTGTCCCCAACTGACTAACTCCCCTCCCCTGCATCCAAATTCACTATTATTTTAGTAGCTGCTTACGCCAGTATTCATTGGCCTAACAGCATATTTAACCAAATTTTTAGGAGCCTATCATGGCAGCAAAAGACGTAATTTTTGGCGGCGAAGCCCGCGCCCGCATGGTCGAGGGTGTCAACATCCTGGCCAACGCAGTGAAAGTCACCCTCGGCCCTAAGGGTCGTAACGTAGTTTTGGAGCGCTCGTTCGGTGCCCCAACCGTTACCAAAGACGGCGTGTCCGTGGCTAAAGAGATCGAACTCAAAGACAAGCTGCAAAACATGGGTGCGCAGATGGTCAAAGAAGTGGCCTCTAAGACCAGCGACATCGCTGGCGACGGCACCACCACCGC
>JAYVJV010000065.1:0-42341 GCA_043769005.1 Polaromonas sp.
TTGACCCAGCGGTGGCCGTGCAGCGCCCAGTAGGTGCGGCCTGCGACCAGAGGCACATCGTCCATCCACGCTACCGTGGCAGTAACGCTGCGGCTGGGCATGAACGCGCCGGGGGCCAGCAGCCAGTCGCCACGCGACACATCGACCTCGCGGTCCAGCACAATGCCTGCTGAGAGGCCTGCCCGCACGCTCTGGGGCCTGCGCGCATGGTCTAGCACCTGGGCAATCTTGGCGGTTTGGCCGCTGGGCAGCACCGTCACCTCTTGGCCTACCTGCACGCCGCCTGTGGACACCCGGCCCCAGAAGACGCGACGGCCCTGGCTGGTGTCGGCAGACTCCGAGAATTTTTCCACCCACTGCACCGGAAAGCTCAGAGGCAACGCTGCTTCATTGCTGGCGTTAGGCAGTTGCTCCAAAATAGAGAGCAAGCTGCCTCCCGTGTAGGAGGGGAAGGCATCGCTTTTCTCCACCACATTGCTGCCATGCAGGGCCGAGATGGGCACGGTGGCGGCAACATCAATGCCTGCATCCTTTGCAAATGCGGACAAAGCGGCGCTGATGTTTTTAAAGGCCAGCGCACTGTCGGCCACGGCATCGAGCTTGTTAATGGCAAACACCACACTGGGTACGCGCAGCAGGTGTACCAGCAGGCTGTGGCGGCGGGTTTGCGGCAGCAGTTGCAAGGCAGGGTTTTGCCAGTCCAGCTTGGTGGCATCGACCAGCACCACGGCAGCATCGGCACTGCTGGCGGCGGTGACCATGTTACGGGTGTACTGCTCGTGCCCCGGCGCGTCGCCAATGATGAATTTGCGGCTGGGGGTGGAAAAATAGCGGTAAGCCACGTCAATAGTGATGCCCTGTTCACGCTCGGCAGACAGGCCATCGGTAAACAGCGCAAGGTCCGCGGTGCCGCTTTTGGATACGCCCGCCAGCTGGTCTTGCAGCACGGCTTTGCTGTCGATCAGCAGCCTGCCAATTAAGGTTGACTTGCCATCGTCTACGCTGCCGCAGGTGATGAATTTCAAAGTGGATAGGCTATGGTTTTGCATATGAATTGGGGATGAAGACGGGGATTTTTTGAACGCAGAGGGCGCGAAGGTTTCGCAGAGGGCGCAGAAGGGGGGGAGAAAGGGAGTCAAAAAAAGAAAAAAGATAAATTAAGGAAAAATTTAAAGCAAAATTTCAATTAAAAATTCAAATTAAATTTGGTTTTCTTTTTTTCGTCCTTTGGTATTTCTTTTTTGCGCCCTTTGCGAAACCTTCGCGCCCTCTGCGTTCAAAAAAATCTCCGTATTTCTCCTAAAAATTAAAAGTACCCTTCCTTCTTGCGCTTCTCCATTGAAGCCTCAGAGGTTTTGTCGTCCATGCGGGTTGCGCCGCGCTCGCTCACGTCTACGGTCAAAGTCTCCATCACTACATCGTCAGCCGTCGCGGCCAGGCTTTCCACGGGGCAGGTGCAGGTGATGTCGCCTACGGTGCGAAAGCGCACGTCTTTGGTGACCACAGTTTCTCCATCGCGCGGCGGGGTGAGGGGCGTGACGGGCACCAGCAGGCCACGGCGCTCTACCACCTGGCGCGGGTGGGTGTAGTAGATGGAGGGCAGGGCAATGTTTTCGCGTGCGATGTACTGCCACACGTCCAGCTCGGTCCAGTTGCTGATGGGGAACACGCGAAAGTGCTCGCCCTGCTGCAAGCGGGTGTTAAAGGCAGTCCACAGCTCGGGACGCTGGCTTTTGGGCTGCCACTGGCCGAAGCTGTCGCGGTGGCTGAAGATGCGTTCTTTGGCGCGGGCTTTTTCTTCGTCGCGGCGCGCACCGCCGATTAGCGCATCAAATTGGAATTCTTCAATCGCCTCCAGCAACGTCACGCTCTGGTGCACATTACGCGACTCGCCCGCGTGCGCCAGGCGCACCGTGCCGCGCGCCATGCTGTCCTCTACGCTGCGCACGATCAGTTTGGCTTGCAGTTCAGCGGCGCGCTGGTCACGGAAATCCGTCACTTCGGTAAAGTTGTGGCCGGTGTCGATCATCAACAGCGGGTAGGGAATGCGGCCCACCCCAAAGGCTTTCTCTGCGCACTTGAGCATGACGAGCGAGTCTTTGCCACCGGAGAATAGCAGCGTGGGGCGCTCAAACGCGGCGGCGACCTCGCGCAGGATAAAGATTGTTTCTTCCTCCAGCGCGTCCAGGTGGTGGTTGTTCAGGGCTTGCAGCAATGGGGGCTCGGTTCTGGCGTTCATCTTGAATTTTCACTTGGAAAGAAATACGGGATCGGGGTCGGGGTCGGGGTCGAGGTCAGGGAGTTTTTGAACGCAGAGGGCGCAAAGGTTTCGCAGAGGGCGCAGAAGGGGGGACAAGAGAAAATAAATACAAAAATTTAAATTCAAAAAATAAAATTAAAAAAATGAAAACTGCATTCAACTCATCTGAAACCTACTTTATCTTCCTTGGTATTCCTCTGTATTCCTTTCGGTTTTCTTTGTCTTCCTCTGCGCTCTCTGCGAAACCTTCGCGACCTCTGCGTTCAAAAAAATCTTCAAACGGTTGCCACCACAGGAATATCCCGCAGCGACGAAGAGGCCACATGCAGGCCGCATTCCTTGGCAGATTCCTGCTCCCACCACCAGCGGCCGGAGCGGATGTCTTCGCCCAGGGTGACTGCCCGCGTACAGGGCGCGCAGCCGATGCTGGGGTAGAACTGGTCGTGTAGCTGGTTGTAGGGCACATGGTTCACCGACAGGTAGTGCCACACGTCGCCGTTGGTCCAGTCGACCAGGGGGTTGATTTTGGCGATAGCAGCTTGGTCGGTGCTGCGTGCCGGATCCTGCTGCTCAATCGCCAGCACCTCGGCGCGGGCTTGGGACTGTTCGCGGCGCAGGCCGGTGATCCAGGCTTTCTTGCCCCTCAAGGCTTTGTCCAGCGGCACCATTTTGCGGATGTCGCAGCACTGCTTGCGCAAGGCGATGCTGTGGTACATGGCCTCTGGGCCGTGGCTGGCCTCAAATGCCTGGGCCACTGCGGCATCGGGCTCATAGATGCGAATCACGCGGTCGATGCCATAGGTGGTTTGCACGCTGGCCAGCAGTGCCAGGGTTTCCGCGTGCAATTTGCCAGTTTGCAGCACAAACACCTCGCAGTCCAGGTCCAGGGTGTGCAGCAGATGGGTAATCACCATGTCTTCTGCGCCCAGGCTGGAGGCCTGGGTGATGGGGTTGTAGCGCTGGCAGGCGGTGCGCAGCAAGGCCTGTGTGGCGGCCAATTTGGCAGCGAACTGGGCCGATGGTGTGGCGTACACGGTGGCGGCACTCATGCGGCCACCTCGCGGGCAGCAAACTGGGGCGCGGGGTGCAATGCATCGCCTTGGTAAAAGCCTGCGTACTGCGCTAGCAGCTTTTGGCCATGCGCTGCGTCCTGGTCTTCCCGCAGCACCGCGCTGCTAAAGCCGCTGCGCTGCATTTGCACCAGCTGGTCTATCAGCACGTCGCCCGTGGCGCGAATGTCGCCGCTGTAGCCGTGGCGGCGGCGCAGTTGCACCGCCTGGCTGAAGGCCCGGCCATCAGAAAACTTGGGGAAGTGCAGCTCTACAGCCTGCGCGTTGGCGAGGTGGTCAGCCAGGCTTCCCACCTCCACGTCATTCGCAATTTGCAAGGCTTTTTGGCCTGTAGCCCATTGTTTATTAGTGTAAGCAGCTATTAAATTAATAGTGTTTGACATGCGTAAATCTCCTTCAGGCGGCGTGCGCATCGACAAAGCGGGCGCTGTTGGCTGCGGCTTTGAACGGCTCGATACCCACGCGGCGCAGGGTGTCGATAAAGGTTTCGTGTGCCTGGCCTGCGCCGCCCGCAGTGCGGCCTTCGGGCGCGGCGATGCGCAGGTTTTTGTACTCGGTCAGTACCGCGTCAATCACTTCCACCACCTCGGCGGCGCTGAACGATGGGCCCACCACTTTGCCCGCCACCGGCGCGCCGCTGAGCCTGGAGCCGTCCGAGCCGCCCAGGGTGATCTGATACCACTCCTTGCCGTCTTTGTCCACGCCCAGGATGCCGATATGGCCGCTGTGGTGGTGGCCGCAGGAGTTGATGCAGCCGCTCATGTGCAGGTCAATCTGCCCCAGGTCGTCCAGCTCGTCCAGGTCTTGGTAGCGTGCGGTAATCGCCTCGGCAATCGGCAGGCTGCGGGCATTGGCCAGGGCGCAAAAGTCGCCGCCGGGGCAGGCAATCATGTCGCTGAGCAAATGGATGTTGGGCTTGGCAAAGCCCGCCTTGCGGGCGGCCTGCCACAAAGCGGGCAACTGGTCGCAGTGCACCCAGGGCAGCAGCAGGTTTTGGTCATGCGTGACGCGCGCCTCGCCTGCGCTAAAGCGCTCGGCCAAGTCAGCCGCTAGTAGCAGTTGCTCTGCCGTCGCATCACCGGGCGCGTAGCCCAGGCGCTTGAACGACAGGGTGACGGCGCGCAGGTTGGGGTTGGCATGCGCGGTAACGTTGCGGGTGAGCCAGCGGGTGAACTCCACGTCATCCTCGGCAGCCGCTTGGAGCACATTGCTCACTTTAGTTGCTATTTTTTCAGTAGCTGCTTGCGCACTATTTTGCTGGTCTGGAGGCCTAAATGATGCTGAAATACGGTCAAGCTCTGCCTGGGGTATGGTGTGCGGCGCGCCGTCTTGGCCGTGGATACGCTCAAACTCGGCCTCTACATCGTCAATGTACTTTTGTCCCTCGGCTTTGACCAAAATTTTGATGCGCGCCTTGTAGATGTTGTCGCGCCGGCCATACAGGTTGTAGACGCGAATCACGGCCTCGCAGTAGTTGAGCAACTGCTCCCACGGCAAAAACTCGCGCACCACCGTGCCCACGATGGGCGTGCGCCCCATGCCGCCACCGACCAGCACTTTGAAGCCCAAATCGCCCTCGCTATTGCGCAGGAGATGCAGGCCGACATCGTGCCAAGCGGTGGCGGCACGGTCCTCTTTGGCACCGGTGACAGCAAACTTGAACTTACGGGGTAAAAATGCGAACTCGGGGTGCAGGGTACTCCACTGGCGCAAGATTTCGCAAAACGGGCGCGGGTCGGCAATCTCGTCTACCGCTATGCCCGCCAACTCGTCGCTGGTGATGTTGCGGATGCAGTTGCCGCTGGTCTGGATGCCGTGCATATTGACGCTGGCCAGCAGGTCCATCACATCGGCGGACTTGTGAAGCGGTATCCAGTTGAACTGCACGTTCTGGCGGGTGGTGAAGTGGCCGTAGCCTGTGGTGAGCTGCACGCCCTTGCCACCCAGCTTGGCTTGGCCGTCCACGGCAGCGTTGAATACTTCGTTCGATGGTTGGTCGTATTCCGCAGCTATTTTGGCCAGCACCCGCAGTTGCGCGCTAGACAGCTCGCCATAGGGCACCGCCACCCGCAGCATGGGCGCGTAGCGCTGCACGTACCAGCCGTTTTGCAGGCGCAGCGGGCGAAACTCGTCGTCTGACAGCTTGCCCGCCAAATTGCGCTCTAGCTGGTCGCGGTATTGGGCGGCGCGCTGCTTGACGAACTGTTTGTCGAAGTCGGTGTATTGGTACATAACAATGGTCACGAAAAAGTTTCGGTCGCTACGCCCCCACGATACTTTTTCGTGGAAAGTGCAAAAAAGCTGGGGGCGGCCCGTCGCTTGTGTGAATAGGGAAGGCAACGAGTTCTCATATTGCAATCAACTTCACGCCCGCGTAAGCCAGCAAAAAAGACAACAAAGAGCGCAGCGCCCGCTCGGGTACTCTGGCGCTGAAATGGGTGCCCAGCCAAATGCCGGGCAGAGAGCCTGCCAGCAGCTTGGCCAGCAGCGCCCAGTCCACCGAGCCGATGGACGCATGGCCCAGGCCCGCCACCAAGGTCAGCGGGACGGCATAGGCCAAGTCAGCCGCCACAATGCGCGGCAGGGGCAGAGCGGGGTACAGCAGCATCAGCACCGTCACGCCAATCGCGCCCGCGCCCACCGAGGTGATGGACACCAGCGCACCAATCAGCGTGCCAAACAGCACGGGCAGCGCCCAGTGGCGCGGTGTGGTGGCCTGGGCCAGTTGCTCGGCACTCAAATTGCGTGGGCTGGCTTTGCCTTTGATGGCTTTGTACAGCGTGGCCAAAGCGGTGAGCAGCAGTGCGAAGCCCAGCGTCGTGGTCATCAGTTTTTGCACCGCAGGGTCAGTCGCGCCCACGCTGTGCAGCAGGTAAATAGAGGTCAGCGCAGCCGGGATAGAGCCCGCGCACAGCAGGCCCACAATGCGCCAGTCCACCACCTTGCTACGCGCCAGGTTGATCGTGCCGCCCAGTTTGGTAAAAGCGGCAAACAGCAAGTCGGTGCCAATGGCCAGGTAGGGCTTGATGCCAAAGCCAAAGATAAGGATAGGCGTCATCAACGAGCCGCCGCCCACCCCCGTGAGGCCCACCGTCAGCCCTACCAAAAACCCCGCAAAGATAAACGCCACATCAGCCATGGGCGCAACTGTAGGGCGCGTGCTATCAAAACCAAACTACTTTTTTGTTGGTGGCTTATGCGCATAAGCATATTCGTCAGGGTTTATGCGGGTTTGCGGGCTTATGCATGCGGGTCAGGGCCTACAGGCTGGCGCTCCAGCGGTCACCCCATCCGGTATTGCCTTGCTTGGCCTGATCCAAATCGCGGCGCTGGCGTTTGGTGGGGCGGCCTTGGCTGATGGTGAGGGCCGGTTCAGGGTGCAGGCGGCGCATAGTTTGTGCTGCTTGACGGGCTGCGATACTTTGCCCGGTCTCGCGGTACAGGGTCTGGGCCTGTGCGGCGGGGCCGCGCTGCTCGCTGACCTGTACTACGTCAATGCTGCATATCATGCCATCGCGGACCAAATCTATGTGGTCACCGGCATGCACATCGCGGGCGGCTTTCACTACCAGACCATTGATTTTGATGCGACCTTTGCCGATGTCATCACTGGCCAGACTGCGGGTTTTGTAAAAACGCGTAGCCCACAAAAATTTGTCAATCCGGCAGGCGGGGACAATTTTCAGATCCATGTTATTGCTTGGCTCCCAAAGCCATGGCGCGTTGGCGCTGGGCATCCAGGGTGGCGATATTCTGATCCGCAGTAGTATCCCAGCCACTTAAATGCCGCACTGCGATCTTGCCCAGGCCATGTACCCAAGGCACGCTGTCGTTCAGGCAGGCAATGTAATGGAACGCCCGCCCATCCATAGCGGCCTGCGCACCCGCACCAGCGTGCAGAAAGGCCTCTTTGGCCTCCATGGCAATTTCTTCCAGTGTTTCCAGGCAGTCCACCGTAAATCCTGGGCAGACCACATCAACCCGTTTCACGCCCGCCTTGGCCATCGCGATCAAAGTTTGCTCGGTATAGGGCTCCAGCCATTTGGCCTTGCCAAAGCGCGACTGGAAGGTCACTTGCAGCTGCGCTTGGGCAATGCCTAACTTTTCAGCGACGAGGCGGGCAGTTTTATAGCATTCGCAGTGGTAGGTGTCACCCAAGTGCAAGGTGCGTTCGGGTACACCGTGAAAGCTCATAACCAGCTTGTCGGGTTTGCCGTGTTGCTGCCAATAGGCTTTGATGCGCTCAGCCAGAGCGTGGATGTAGCCCGCATCGTCGTGGTAGTTATTCACAAAGCGCAGCTCCGGTATGCGCCGCACCTTGGCTGCCCAGGTGTACACCGCGTCAAATACGCTGGCTGTCGTGGTGCCGCTGTATTGCGGGTACATAGGCAAAATCAAAATTCGGGTGAAACCTTCGGCCTTGAGGGCATCTAGCTGCGCATGGATGCCAGGGTTGGCATAGCGCATACCCAAACGCACCTGAACCTTATGCCCTTGCTCGCCCAAGTAGCCTTGCAAGAGCAGGGTCTGCTTTTCGCTCCATACCTTGAGCGGTGAGCCCTCGGGCAGCCAGATACTGGCGTATTTTTTAGCTGATTTCCCCGGGCGCAGGCGCAGGATGATGCCGTGCAAAATCAGCCACCAAATTGGTTTTGGGATCTCCACCACCCGGTGGTCGGACAAAAATTCGGCCAAATAGCGGCGTACCGCGCTGGCTGTGGGTTCATCAGGTGTACCGAGGTTGCATAACAACACCGCTGTGCGGGAGTTGAAGTTTCCGGCATTGCCGTGGCTGTAGAGGGGTTCTTTTGCAAATGCCATGCTGTATTCTCACCTACCTATGATCGAAGTTTCCAAAATAAAAGCAATATCCCTAGACCTGGACGATACCTTGTGGCCGATTTGGCCCGTCATCGAGCGGGCTGAAAAGGCGTTGCTAAACTGGCTGAGTGATAACGCGCCTATGACGGCGGCCATGTTTTCGTCACCCTCGGCCCTGCGCGAGATACGCGAGTACATGGCCAATGTGATGCTCAAGCAGCGCCCCGACATGCGCCATGATGTCAGCGCCATCCGCAAAGAGTCCATCCGCCTGGCGCTCTACCGTGCCAAAGAAAACCCCTTGTTGGCCGAGGCGGCCTATGAGGTGTTTTTTGCCGAACGTAACCGGGTGGTGCTGTATGACGATGCACTGCCCGCACTGCAAAACTTGTCGGCACGCTATCCGCTGATAGCGTTGTCCAATGGCAATGCACAACTAGACTTGGTTGGCTTGCAAAGCTATTTCAAGGCCAGCTTGAGTGCCAAAGAATTTGGTGCCAACAAGCCCGACCCCCGCATTTTTGTGGCAGCCGCACAAAAACTAGGCCTGCAAGCCCATGAAGTCCTGCATATTGGCGACGATGCGGCCCTGGATGTGATTGGAGCTCTGGGCGCACACATGCAAGCGGTTTGGCTCAATCGTGAGGACAAGCTGTGGCCTTATGAAGATATCAGCCCGACGGTCGAAGCTGACAGCCTGTCAGCAGTCTGTGATATGTTGAAGTAGCTATCCCCGCAGCTATAGCACCCGCCCCGGATTCAACACCCCCAGCGGATCGAGCGCCGCTTTCACCGCGCGCATCATGTCTAGCGCCACTTTTGACTTGTAGTGTGGCAACTCATCACGCTTGAGGCTGCCTATGCCATGCTCAGCGCTGATGCTGCCGCCGTGGGCCAGCACGCTGTCAAACACCAGCTTGTTCACCCGCGCCTCTTGCGTCTGCAAAAACGCCTTGCCGTCTGCACCCGCCGGGCACTGCACGTTGTAGTGCAAATTGCCGTCGCCCAAGTGGCCAAAGTTGACCAGGCGCACGCCGGGGATGGCCTGGCGCAAGAGTGCATCAGTCACTGCCGCAAACTCGGGAATGCGCGATACGGGGATGGAAATGTCGTGCTTGATATTGAGCCCCTCCTCGGCCTGTGCCAGGGGGATGCTTTCGCGGATATGCCACAGAGCTTTGGCTTGTTGCAGGCTCTCGGCCACTACTGCATCCTGGATGATGTCAGCGCCGAGCGCCTGCTCCATCAGATGCTCAAAGCGCTCGCGGGCATGCGCTTCACTCTCAAAATCGCTGTTCTCCAGCACTACGCAAAACGGCGCGCTATCCCACAGCGGCACGCGCTGCTGCGGAAAATGTTTGGCCACCAGCGACAGGGCAAACTGCCCCATCACCTCAAAGCCCGTCAGGCCACTGGCCAGATGCTTGTGCGCCAGGCCCAGCAGTTGCACGGCTGCGTCTAGCGAGGGCAGGGCGGCCCAGGCGGTGAGGCTGGCTACGGGCAGCGGATAGAGCTTCATCGTAGCGGCGGTGATGATGCCCAGCGTGCCTTCGCTGCCCACCATCAGGTTGCGCAGGTCGTAGCCGGTGTTGTCTTTGCGCAGGCCGTTCAATCCGTCCCACACCTCTCCTTGCGCCGTCACCACCTCCAGCCCCAGGCACAGGTCGCGCGCATTGCCGTAGCGCAGCACTTGGGTGCCGCCCGCATTGGTGCCCAGATTGCCGCCAATGGTGCAACTGCCCTCGGCGGCCAGACTCAGTGGGAACAAAAAGCCTTCATTCTCAGCGGCATCTTGCAGGTTTTGCAAAATGCAGCCCGCCTCCACGGTCACCGTCATGTTTCCAGCGTCGATATTTCGCACCGCATTCAGGCGTTGCAGGCTCAGCACCACCTGCTGGCCCGTTGCATCGGGCACGCCACCCACCACCATGCCAGTGTTGCCGCCTTGGGGCACGATGCTGACCGGTTGCCCCGTTGCACGCGCCGCCGCGCAGGCCTGCACCACCGCCGCGACCTGCGCCGTATTGGCGGGCCGCACCACCGCCAGCGCCTTGCCATGCATGCGCTTGCGCCAGTCTTGTTCATACGCGCTCAAGTCGCCCTCAGTGAGCACATGGTCAGCGCCGACAATGGCGCGCAGGGAGCTTATCAAGGTGTTCATGTTGCTATATATTAAGTAGCTTCTTACACAATATTTTATTGGGCTACAGCCGTTTTATGTGCCAAACGCAGCCGTACATGCAACGCGCAGGCCACAAACAATACCAGGCACAGCGTAACTTCGACCATGGCGTAGTAGTTGCCAGGCGGGCGGTCGCTGTAGGCGCGCACCGCGCCTTCGGTAAAGTACAGCCACACCATCAGGCTGACCCAGCGGTAGGTGTACATCTTGTTCTTTAAAAGCCCGGCCAGCGGAAAGCACAGGGGCAGCACCTTCAGGGCCAGCAGGGTGCCGCCGGGGCGCAGGGGGGCAAGTACCAGTTCCCAGGCTACGCCCAGCACAATCAACCCCAACACGCTGCCCACGGCCAGCCAACGGGTGGCTGCTACAGAATTTATCATCTAAAAATGTCCTTCAATTGGATGGCATGATACCGGGATGGATACCAACCACACCGCTTTCAGCACTTTTATGTTTCGCCTCAGGTTGCAGGCCGCATCTCTGTGGGCCACGCTCAAAGTATTTCCGTGGCGCAACACCGCCGCCGTGCTGCGCGAGCGCTTTCGTGAGGACCACCTGGGCCTGACGGCCAGCAGCCTGACCTTTACCACCATGATCGCCCTGGTGCCGCTGTTTACCATGGCGCTGGCGGTGTTTACCGCTTTCCCCATGTTTGCCAAGATGCAGGGCGTACTGCAGCAATGGCTGATAGAGAGCTTGATCCCCGAGAACATTGCCCGCAGCGTGTTGGGCTACCTCAACCAGTTCTCCAGTAAAGCCTCGCGCATGGGTGCACTAGGTCTGGGGGTTTTTCTAGCCTCGGCGCTGGCGCTGATTTTTACCATTGACCGTACCTTGAACGCCATTTGGCGCGTCAAACGTGCTCGCCCCTTTGCCCAGCGCGTGCTGGTGTACTGGGCGGCGCTTACCCTGGGGCCGGTGCTGCTGGCGGCCAGCTTGACGATTACGTCTTATCTGCTGACGGCCTCCAAAGAGGTGGTGGGCGTGCTACCCGGTGGCCTGAAGGTATTGCTGAGCAGCTTGCAGTTTATGCTGCTGGCAGGAGGCATGGCGGCGCTGTTCAAGTATGTGCCGCATACCCGCGTAGAGTGGGCACATGCCTGGACGGGTGGCCTGTTTGTGGCCGCAGGTTTTGAGCTGGCCAAAAAACTGCTGGCCGTGTACCTGTCCAGCGTGCCCACCTATTCAGCGGTGTACGGCGCGTTTGCCACGGCACCGATTTTGCTGCTGTGGATCTACATTGCCTGGGTGATCGTGCTGCTGGGCGCGGTCATTGCCGCCTACCTACCCAGCCTGCTGCAAGGCGTGGCGCGCCGGGGCGGCACGCCGGGTTGGCAGTTTCAGCTGTGCATTGAAGCCATCCAGCACCTGCACTACGCCCGCAGCACACCCGCCAAGGGCTTGACACTGGGCCAACTGGCCGCCGCCATGCAGGTAGACGACCTGCAACTGGAGCCCGTGATAGAAGCCATCGCCGAACAAGACTACGCCAGCGAAATCGCCGACGGCAGTGGCCGCTATGTGATGCTGTGCGAGCCCGACCACATCGCCATGGCCCCGTTGATCGAGAAACTGCTGCTGGCAGACTCTGCCAGCGTGCGCAACTTTATGGACAACAGCCAGATGTCCATGCTCAATGGGCGTAACGTGCTATGAAAACTAATTTTAGAGTGCAATTTTTAACCTGACAGTCCCAAAACAGCGCCTGAAGCACCGCGCTACAATGTGCAGATCAATCCCAGTCCCGTGATGACATTTCCTTCCAACAACCCGCTCAAAGTTCTTCAGCAGCTCGATTACGATGAAGCCTTGCTGCCCACCGATGCGCGCTTTGTCAACACCGATGTGGCCCGTGGGGCTCAAGACTTGCGTAACCGTTTGCTGCGCAAGTTCGGTTTAAACCACATCACGGGTGAGTTTTTCCCCAACGCATCGCGCCACGCCCTGTTGTTTGGCCCCATTGGCGGCGGCAAGTCTACCGAACTGCGTCGCCTTTATGAAGACCTGCGCAAACCAGGCCAGCCTACCAGCGGTAAAATTTATCCAGTGCTACTTAACGTTCGTGGCGAAATTGACATCAATAATCTGCGTTATGCGGATATGTTGCTCGCGCTGTCCTACGCGGTTGTGAAGGCGCTGGATGAAGCCTCGCCCCGCATCGTGCTGCCTGCTGCTAAAGTGCAGGCGTTGACTCAATGGTTTACTGAGCATGTGCTCAGCCATGATTCCATTAAAGAGCTGTCTGCCCAAATAGGTACCGAGGCAGAGGCTGGCGCAGGTTGGCCTTTTTTGCTCAAACTGTCTGCCAAGTTTGCATCGGTCTTTAAAAATTCGTCTATTTACAAGGACAGTTTGCGTGATGTAGTGCAAAAAACGTTTACCCAGTTCGCAGATGCTTTTAACGCGCTGGTATCGGCTGCCGAAGAACAGCTTAAAGCCAACGGTCTGGGTGAGCGGCTTTTGCTCATCGTGGACGGCACCGATAAAATTCAGCTCGAAGATGCCCAGAAACTCTTTGTGTATGACACCGAGCAGTTGCTGTGCATTCAAGCCCTTATACTCTACACAGCGCCCATTACGCTCAAATATTCTGGCACCACCCACAGCAAGCTTGATAGCGAGTTGGTGCTGCCCATCATCAAGCTGTATGACCGCGAAGGCAAGCCGTTTGAGCCTGGCCGCACCGCCATGCGCCACATGCTGGATCAGCGCATCGCCTACAGCACGTTTACCGACCCATCGCTGCGCGACCAGTTAATAGACGCAAGCGGGGGACACCCGCGCGAACTGCTACGCCTGCTTGGCCTGAGCTGCGAGCTGACCGAGACCAATCAAATTGACGCTGATACGGTGCGCCGCGCTATAGATCGCTTGGCCGCAGAGTACCGCTATTGGCTGGAACCTGAGGACTTTAAACTGCTGGTGCAAGTCGATGTAGCGCAAGGCCAGCACTCGGGCAATGACGAGCGAGCCCGTGGGCTGCTGTGGCGCCTGGCGCTGCTCCAATACAACGACGGCTCTTGGCGGCGCTCGCACCCGGTGGTGCGCACGTTGGAGGGCTACGGTTTGGCGCAGGAGGCATACGCCAAAGCGCAGCCCACTGTGTTGCAAACCATCACTGGACTTATGCGAACCGCCAACCCGCCCAACCCATGAGCGCCTTTAGCCTAGACCACGCCCGCCACGTTGCAGCCCTAGGCTTGACCCCCCACGATCAGCCTGAATTCCAGCGCCTGGTCAAATTGCTTACCGCAAAACAGCGCTTCGCCTTGATCTTTGCGGTGTGCGCCAATCCCACTTACAGGGACAGCATCATTGGCCAACTGCGTACCGTGCCTGATCTGGCACAACGTGGCGAGCTGAGCATAGACTTGGCAACACAACTTCCACTTCAAAGCGGCGCATCGCCTGCCCCCGCTGATGTGCAAGCGCTGGAGCTTCTGCTGGCCAATGAGGCAGCGCCAGGCTGCATCGTGCACCTTGTCAACACCGATGGCTGGCTCAGCGAACCCGCTTTGCGCACACTCAATCTGCGACGCAATGCTTTGGCTACAGGTACCGATGCGGCACTGGTCTGGTGGTTACCCGCCCCTGTCGTCGCAACATTGGTGCAGTTTGCCCCTGATTTGTGGGCCTGGCGTACAGGTGTACTGGATTTTGAAGGCCCGGTGGTAGGAGCTGTTGCCAACGCAGTGCCTGTACCACCGATGAGTTTTGTGCAACGCACCAGCTTGAGCTTGGCCCAAAAGGGTGCCAGGGTGGCGGTGCTCAGAAATGCCATCGCCCAAATACAAGATCCAGTACAACGCTTTGAACTTATGCTGGAGGAATCAGCGCTGCTAGTGGCACTAGGCCAACTGGACGATGCCCTGCGGTGCCTGCGCCAGCAGGTGTTGCCCCAGGCCACTTCGCTGGCCGATGATTACTTGATTGCCGTCACCCAGGGCAAAATCGCCGACGTACTGCAAGCGCGCGGCCAGCTCGACGAGGCCTTGAAAATCCGCCGCGAACAAGAGCTCCCGGTCTATGAAAAACTGGGCGATGTGCGGGAACTCGCTATCACCCAGGGCAAAATCGCCGACGTACTGCAAGCGCGCGGCCAGCTCGACGAAGCCCTGAAAATCCGCCGCGAACAAGAGCTCCCGGTCTATGAAAAGCTGGGCGATGTGCGCTCAGTCGCCGTCACCCAGGGCCAAATCGCCGACGTACTGCAAGCGCGCGGCCAGCTCGACGAGGCCTTGAAAATCCGCCGCGAACAAGAGCTCCCGGTCTATGAAAAGCTGGGCGATGTGCGCTCACTACTGGTTGGAAGGGCAAATATGGCGCAGCTATTGATGCAACGTGAAGCACCAGAAGACCTGGCAGAGGCGCGACGGCTTTTGACAATGGCCTTGGCAGATGCGCGGCGACTACAGTTACCAGAGAGCCAGGTTATTCAACAGTTACTTGCGCAGCTACCAAAGCGCAAAGAGGACTGAAGCCCCCTACACCTCACCGCCAAAGCGCTTAATGAGGTTGGCAATGTATTTGTCCACCAGTTTCTCAAACTCGCCCTCCACCACCGGGGCGACTACCATTTTCATCAGGCTGGGCAGGGGCACATCGACCGTGCCTTTGATTTGCAGGGCCACGCCGGTGGATTTTTTGTTATCGGTGATCTTCCAGTTACCGCCTACCTGGGCGTTGCCCACGCCTTTGACGGGTGTCCACACCACAGTGCCTTTGGCTTTGTCGCTTTTGTATTTGCTGGCATACACCGTTTGGATGTTGACCTGGGCGGTGCCTACTTTCTCCATCTCCCATTGGTACACTCCGTCGCCCAGGTCGGAGAGTTTGTCGACCTTGGGGAAGTGGCTGACCGAGGTGGGCACGTCGGACAGTACTTCAAATACTTCGGCGGCTTTGGCCTTGACTTCAAACTCGTAGGCTAAATCAATGTTGACGCTGATGGCCATGGCCTTGCTCCTGGTGGTTGTTGTGGGTTGACTCCAAGCCTAACCAGTTTTGCAGGGCAGGGCAACCGAAGATTCCTGATGTGGCCTGGACTGGGCGCTCTATTTCCCAGTAAAAAATGCTTCCTAGCCAAATAAAACGGGCGTAAGAAGCTACTAAAAATATAGCGCGTATGGTGCCCTGTCAAGACGGATTTTGCCCATGACAGTACTCAGCGCAGCTGCGCCAGGATGGCATCGCGCCAGATCGGGGCGAGTTTTCTCCAGCCAGCCGCGTTGGGATGAATCTCGTTGACCCAGTCGCCGCTATTGCCTGTGCTGCCTGGCGCAGCTGGTGTGAGGGTGCCGTCGGTGGGCACCAGATGCACGTTGGGGCGGCCCTGCGTCCACTGCGCGACGGTGGTTTGCACGTCGTTAAAAATGCTGTCGGTCAGCTCGGGCCACAGGGGCGGCGCAATGCTGTTTTTGGTATAGGCCGCATACAACCAGGCTTTGCCGCCTGGCAGGGCGGGGGCATCGCGCGCGGTGGGTGTGTCGTAGCTGTTCAAAAAAATCGGTATGTCGGCATGTTTGCTGTCTTGCACCAGGTCGTAGAGTTTGGCAAAGTTGGGGTCCAGGTACTGCGAGACTAAGAGCGCGACAGCATCTGCGTTCACACACTCTCGTCCTGTAGCGGGCGCTGGCTGCCCGGCGATGTTTTTCAAAATTCCTTGGCCCGGGTCCGGGTCGCGGGCGGCATCGATAAAGTCGTTGCCTGCTGCGCTGAGCAGCAGGGCATCAAACTTCCATGCAAAGCTATGGTGTAACCATTGGGAAAAATCATGATTCAAGCACTCGCCGATGCGGCGCAGGGTGTCGCCAAACATCGACAGGTTAATGATCAGCACCGAGTCGCCCGCACTGTCCATCGCGTCTGCTAAAAAGCTGGGCAAAGAGGCGGTGAGTAGCGAGCTGCGATCCATCCACGAGTCGCCTTCTACCAAAAAGCGGTACTTAAACTGCTCGGGTGCCAGGCCCAAGTCCAGGTAGCGATCAAAGTCGCGGCTGGTGACGACAACAGATGCCATGGATGCCTCCCTGTGTTAAACCGTTGGACGGTGTAGCACTATATCGCTGGTGGGGTAGGCCACGCAAGCTAAAACATAGCCTTGCGCCTTTGCAGCAAGCGTAACGCGAAAAATCTTGTAAGCTTGTGCCCTGCGCACTTAACTCCATCCACCCCATGCCATTGACCACTATCGAAATTGAAACCGCCCCCAACCCCCGCGCCACCGTGCTGCTGATGCACGGCCTGGGCGCGGACGGTAACGACTTTGTGCCCATTGCCAAAGAGCTGGATTTAAGCGGCGTAGGCCCCGTGCGTTTTGTCTTTCCCAACGCGCCACAAATCCCCGTCACCATCAACGGCGGCATGCGCATGCCCGCCTGGTACGACATCTTGGGCGCAGACCTGGCCAAGCGTGAGGACGAGGCGGGGCTGCGCGCCTCGCGAGATGCCCTAGAACAGCTGCTGGCGCGCGAAAAAGAGCGCGGCATTCCGGCCGAGCGCATCGTCATTGCCGGCTTCTCGCAGGGCTGCGCCATGGCACTGCTGACCGGCCTGCGCCATGCCGAGCGGCTGGCGGGCATCGTGGCGCTGTCGGGCTACCTGCCGCTGGCGGCCACCACGGCAGCAGAGCGCCACAGCGCCAACCTGCATACCCCCATCTTCATGGGCCACGGCCAGCAGGACGGCGTGGTGCTGCACAGCCGTGCCAGTGCCTCCCACGACGCGCTACGCGCCCTGGGCTACAGCGTGGACTGGCATGAATACCCCATGGCCCACTCGGTGTGCATGGAAGAGATTGGCGATTTGAACCAGTGGCTCAACCGGGTGCTGGCCCAGGCTTAAAGCGGGGGCTACAGCGGGCGGGTGGCGCTGTTTTTGGGCCCAGCGGCCACGCTGGGTGGGCGAAGTCGTACAATGCAGGGTTGCCCATACCGGGCAGCCACTAACCCCGGGCGCAAGCGTCCACACCACACAGACTCAATGGCCAAAGAAGACTTGATTGAAATGCAGGGCAAGGTAACCGAAGTGTTGCCTGATTCGCGGTTTCGCGTGACGCTGGAAAACGGGCATGAGCTGATCGCTTATACCGGGGGGAAGATGCGCAAAAACCATATCCGCATCATTGCGGGCGATGCCGTGTCGCTGGAGCTCTCGCCGTATGATTTGACCAAGGGCCGCATCATGTTCCGCCACATTGCCGGACGGCCCGGCCCAGGCCAGGGTGGTGCCCCAGGCGGCGCACGTCGCTAGACAAAAGTTGCTTCCATCGCGTGGGGCCGCCAGCCGCCAGCGCTGCTCTTCCCCCTAAAATCGCTATGATTATAGTAGCTGCTTACGCCAGTATTTAAAGGGTTGCAGGCATATTTTATGGATAAAATTGATGAGACCCATGGAGGCCTGATTAAGCCTTGGTAGGCGCGGCTGCGCTGGCTGCGGCCATGGCGGCTTTGCGGTCTGCGGCCACTTTGATGGCGCTGGGGCGCTCGCCCACCAGCTTCATATAGGGTTTGTAGTCCACGCCTGCGGCCAGCAGCAGGTCTTCACCATAGATGGCTTTGGTGGCCATGCCGACCAGGGGCAGGCTGGCGTAGGCCGAGCAGTCGGCTTGGGTAAAGGTGGCTCCGGCTACGAAGGGGTCAAACTTCACCAGACGTTTGAAGCCCGCAATGTTTTTCTCCAGCTGGGTGCGCACCCGTGCTTTCGTGCCGTCACTGACCGTGCCGCCAAAGAAGGCCTGCGGGTACAGGTCGCGCACCACCAGCTCCAGATGCAGGTCGATAAAGATAATCAGCTCGCGTACCTTGGCGCTGGCGTAGGCCTCGGTGGGCAGCAGGGCCGGGCTGGGGTAGGCCGCTTCGATGTATTCCATGATGGCCTGGCTTTCGCACAGGCCGCCCTGCGGTGTGCGGATGAAGGGGATTTTGGCCAGCGGCGAGTCGTTCAGCACGGCATCGTCGCTGCGCTTGGTCATCACCGTCTCTTCGGTGAAGGGCACGTTCTTTTCCAGCAAGGCCATTTTGACTTTGTTGTAGTAGTTGGAGATGGGAAAACCGCAGAGTGTGAGCATGGCAAGGCCTTAGAACGAGGTGGTAAAACCGCAAGTTTAGGCGATTGCGCAGCGCCGCGCGCTGCACAAGGGACAATAGCGGTATTTACAGCCTACAGCGGGCTGGCGTATACGAGAACAAAAAGCATGGCCATTCAATGGTTCCCCGGGCACATGCGTGCCACCCAAAAAGCTATCGCCGAGCGCGTGAAAGCCATCGACGTGGTCATCGAACTGCTCGACGCGCGCCTGCCCGCGTCCAGTGCCAGCCCGATGATCGCCGAGCTGACTGCGGGAAAGCCCGCACTCAAAGTTTTAAATAAGCAAGACCTGGCCGACCCCGCCCGCACCACAGAGTGGCTGGCGCATTACAACGCCATGCCCGAGACGCGCGCGCTAGGCCTGGATGCCAGCATGAAGCTGCCCGCCAAAGCATTGATAGCCGCCTGTCACGAACTGGCCCCCAAGCGCGGCGGTGTGGTTAAACCCATGCGCGTGCTGATCTGCGGCATACCCAACGTAGGCAAGTCCACCCTGATCAACACCCTCACGGGCAAAAAGCACGCCAAAACCGGCGATGAGGCGGGCATTACCAAGCTGGAGCAGCGCATTACCCTGGCGGACGATTTTTACCTGTATGACACCCCTGGCATGCTGTGGCCGCGCATCATCGTGCCGCAAAGCGGCTACAACCTGGCCGCCAGCGGCGCGGTGGGGCGCAATGCGTTTGACGAGCAAGAAGTCGCCATTGAACTTGCGGCTTATCTGCTAGCCCATTACCCCGCGCAGGTTGAGACGCGTTACAAACTGGCTGGCGTGGCCAGCATGGGCGATGAGCAACTGTTGATCGAGGTAGGCCGCAAACGCGGCGCCATGCAAGGCGGCGGCAAGGTAGACATGCAAAAAGCTTCTGAGGCCTTGATCTATGACTTTCGCGGCGCAGACCTGGGCCGCATCACGCTGGAAACGCCCGCAGAGTTTGCCGCCTGGTTGGTCGCAGGACAAGCCCAAGATGCCAAACGGCAGGTGAAAAAAGATGCGATAGAACTAGATCGAAAAATTCGGTTTAAGCAAATCCCCAAACCCATCAAACCGTTTACTGCACGTTGAAATCATCAAAACTACTTCATCAAACTGGGCAACCACAAACTCAGCTGCGGAAACGCAATCAACAGCCCGAGCACAAAAATCATCACCACCACAAACGGCCAGCAGCCGCGAAAAATCGCGCCCAAGCCGACACCGGGCAGTAGCGCGTTCAGCACAAACAGGTTCATGCCCACGGGGGGCGAGATCAGGCCGATTTGCACGATCATCACGATCAGCACGCCAAACCATACCGGGTCAAAGCCTAAAGCGGTGACAATGGGAAAAAAAAGCGGGATGGTGAGCAGCACCATGGTTAGCTCTTCCATTACGGTGCCCAGCACGATGTAGATGAACATCATGGCTGTAATGATCATGACGGGCGACAGGCCCAGGCTGGTGATCCACGTCTTGAGGTCGCCCGGCATGCTGGTGAAGTTGACAAAGTTGGCGAAGATGGTGGCGGCAATCAGCAGCGTGAACAGCATGGCCGTGGTGCGGGCTGATTCGACCAGCACCTGGTACAAGATGGTCCAGCTTAAACGCCCGCGCGCCAAAGCAAACAAAAAAGCGCCTGATGCGCCAAAGCCAGCGCCCTCGGTGGCGGTGAAGATGCCGCCGTAGATACCGCCGAGCACAACGATGACGAGTAGCACCACGCCCCAAATGCCGCGCAGTGCCTTCCAGCGGCCAGCCCAACTGGTGCGCTCGCCCGCAGGTGCATGCGACGGGTCGCGTGCCGTCATGATGGCAATACCGCCCATCATCAATAGGGCAGTCAAAATGCCGGGTATCACGCCCGCTGCAAACAGTTTACCGATATGGGTCTCGGTGATGATGCCGTAGATGACCATGATGGTGGACGGCGGAATCATGATGCCCAAGGTGCCGCCAGCGGCCATCACACCAGTGGACAGGCTGTCGCTGTAGCCCATTTTCTTCATGCTCGGGTAGGCCACTTTGCTCATAGTGGCTGCGGTGGCAATGGATGAGCCGCAGATCGCGCCAAAGCCAGCACAAGCCGCCACGGTGGCGTGCGCCAGGCCGCCGCGAAAGTGGCCGATGAAGGCATACGCGGCGGCAAACAGCTCGTGCGCCAGCCCGGCACGCGCCACGAAGTTGCCCATCAAAATAAACAGGGGGATAACGGACAGCGTGTAGGCAAAGCCCGTCTCGTGCACCACCTGAGCGGTGCTGGCCAGTGCGGGCAACCAGCCACGTGTGATGCCAATACCCGCTACTCCCACGATACCCATGGCAAAGGCCAAGGGCACGCGCAGCAAAGCCAGCGCAAAAATGGCCGCAAAGCCCAATAAGGATTCGATCACAGCGCGGCCCCTTCGCCTTCCTGGAGCTGCTGGGAGGGCTGGGCCATCAAGCCCAGGTACACCAATGCAGTGATGCCGCACATCAGCGCCATGCCATAGATGAAGGGCGCTTTGGGCACTTTCAGTTGAGCGGTCGTTTCGCCGTTTTGTGCAAACTGCGCTGCTGCCTGCCACATGACATAGGCCAGACCTAGCATGAGGCCTGCGCACAGCAGATTTACCAGCACGTTTTGCAGCTTTAAAACCCAGGCAGACCACACGCTGTCCAGAGAGTCAAATACGACATGTTCGCCGCGCTGCGACACCAGCGGAATACCCGCAAAAATCACCACCACCATCAGCAACTCGGTCAGCTCCAGCGAACCGGGGATGGAGTGAGACAAGAGCTTGCGCCCGCCCACGTCAAAAAACGTCAACGCCATGATGGCAAACAGCGCGCTGGCGCATAGCAGGCTGCACAGGGTTTCAAGCGTTTTTTTCATCTCGGCAAGTGTAGTTCACCCATTGCGCCATGCCAGCGGCAACAGCATAAAAAAACGCGGCACTCATGGGGCATGAGGCCGCGTGGTGTGAGGAAAAGAAAAAATTACTTCTCAGCCTTGGCAATCTCGGCGCGGAACTCAGCCAGCACCTTGGCGGCATTCTTCAGACCCTTGGCCTCCGAGTCGGCCACCCATTTGGCTTCCAGGCCAGAGGTTTTGGCTTTTATTTCAGAAACAAACTTGGCATCGGCCTTGGTAATTTGCACGCCGTTGGCCTGCATCAGGCCAGTGGCTCGGCGGTCAACCTTGTCCCAGCTTCGGCCAAACAGGCGGGCCACCACGTCGCCGCTGATAGCATCTACGGCGCGTTTTTCTTCGGGACTGAGTTTGTCGTATCGGCCCTGGTTCATCACAAAGGCAAAGCTGGTGTTGTACAGGCCACCGGGGAAGGTGGTGGCGTGGCGGATGATTTTGTCGATCTTGAACGACTCGGTCGATTCAGCTGGGAAGAGGGTGCCGTCCATCACGCCGCCCGAGAGCAGTTCGTACGAATCGGGCGCGGGCTTGAGGGTGACATTCATGTTCAGCGTTTTGCTGATCTCGTTGACCATGCCGCCGCCAATGCGAAACTTCAGGCCGCTCAAGTCTTCGATTTTGGCAATCGGGCGCTTGGTGTTGAACACGATGCCGGGGCCATGGGTGAAAAAGCTCATCACCTTCAGGCCGGGATGCTCGCCTGCGAACTCGGGGTTTTTGGAAGCAACGCGGTTGTATGCAATCGAGATGGACTCCGAGCTGTTGCCCAGAAAGGGCAGCTCAGCCATCTGGGTGTACTGAAAGCGCCCAGGGGTGTAGCCCTGCACCGAGAAGGAGATGTCGGCCAGGCCGTTTTTCACAGCATCAAACGTACCCGGCGGGGCAGACACGGCGCGTGGCAGGATATTGCATTTCATCTTGCCGCTGGTGTTCTTCTCCAGCAAGTCGCACCACTCTTTTTGCGCAATGCTCAGGCCGTGGGTGGGGGGCACCCAGCTGGAGACGGTGAACACTGTTTGGGCACTGGCGGCTCCCATGCCCAGCAAGGTTAAAACTGACAGGGAGATGCGGTTAATTTTCATGACAATTCCTAAAATAATAGTGCTATGCAACTTTAACGGCGCAGTAGCGTGATGGTTGTACTGAGTTACCCGAGTTCATAGGCTCACAAACAAGGATTTAAGGCGCTAGCCCTACTTTGCATCGGAATTGAACTTATAATTGAAAAAAGAACGATCGTGCTTTTTTTATAAAACTATCAAATGTGTAGGTTGATTCAGCCCGCCATGAGGGGTTGATGCAGCGCAGCATACAATCGTTGAGGTTTACGTTTACGTCAATTAACTAGTATCTGGAGCTCTAGCAATGAAGGTTTTAGTCGCCGTCAAGCGCGTGGTGGATTACAACGTGAAAGTCCGTGTCAAGTCGGACAACACTGGAGTGGATATTGCCAACGTCAAAATGAGTATGAACCCGTTTGACGAGATCGCCGTGGAAGAAGCCATGCGTCTCAAAGAAAAGGGCGTGGTCACCGAAATCATCGCCGTGTCTTGCGGTGCCACGCAATGCCAGGAAACCCTGCGCACCGCCATGGCCATTGGCGCTGACCGTGGCATTTTGGTAGAGACTACCGAGGAGCTGCAACCCCTTGCCGTGGCCAAACTGCTCAAAGCGCTGATCGACAAAGAGCAACCTGGCCTGGTGATTTTGGGCAAGCAAGCCATTGATGACGACTGCAACCAAACCGGACAAATGTTGGCCGCGCTGGCCGATCTACCGCAAGCTACGTTTGCATCTAAAGTAGAAATCGTAGATGGCAAAGCCCAAGTGACGCGCGAGGTAGACGGTGGCCTGGAGACCCTGTCTATCAGCCTGCCCGCCATCATCACCACCGACCTGCGCCTGAACGAGCCGCGCTACGTGACCTTGCCTAACATCATGAAGGCCAAGAAAAAGCAGCTTGATGTGTTCAAACCCGAAGACTTGGGCGTGGACGTGAAGCCGCGCATTAAAACCCTGAAAGTCACCGAGCCGCCCAAGCGCAGCGCGGGCATCATGGTGCCGGATGTGGCAACCCTGGTGGACAAGCTGAAGAACACGGCGAAAGTAATCTAACCACTTTGCGGGACAGTTCAAGAATTGCGCAGCAATTTTGCCCTGTCCTCAACTGATTAAAAAGGATATTCCATGACTTCTTTAGTAATTGCCGAACACGACAACGCGACCATCAAAGGTGCCACCCTGAATACCGTGACCGCAGCGCTTGCCTGCGGTGGCGACGTGCATGTGTTGGTGGCAGGTTCTAGCGCAGGCCCGGCTGCTGCCGCTGCAGCGCAAATCGCCGGTGTGGCCAAAGTCATCCACGCAGACGGCGCGCATTTTGCCCACGGCCTGGCCGAGAACATGGCTGCGCAGGTGCTGGCGATAGCAGCCAACTACTCGCACATCTTGTTTCCCGCTACCGCATCGGGCAAAAATATTGCACCGCGCGTCGCTGCCAAGCTGGACGTGGGCCAAATCAGCGATGTAACCAAGGTAGACAGCGTAGACACCTTTGAGCGCCCCATCTACGCGGGCAACGCCATTGCCATTGTGCAAAGCCTGGATGCCACCAAGGTCATCACCGTGCGCACCACGGGCTTTGACCCAGCAGCCGCCACAGGTGGCAGCGCCGCTGTAGAGGTGGTCTCTGGCGTGGCCGACAGCGGCAAGAGCACTTTTATGGGCAGCGAAATCGCCAAAAACGACCGCCCCGAACTCACCGCAGCCAAAATCATTGTCAGCGGTGGCCGTGCTTTAGGTAGCAGCGAGAAGTTCACTGAAGTCATAACCCCATTGGCCGACAAACTGGGCGCGGCCATGGGCGCATCCCGTGCTGCGGTAGACGCAGGCTATGCCCCCAACGACTGGCAAGTAGGCCAAACCGGCAAAATCGTCGCCCCCCAGCTCTACGTAGCCTGCGGCATCAGCGGTGCTATTCAGCACTTGGCAGGCATGAAGGATTCGAAAGTGATCGTTGCTATCAACAAGGATCCTGAGGCACCGATATTTAGCGTGGCCGATTTTGGATTGGCTGCGGATTTGTTTGTGGCCGTGCCGGAGTTGGTTGCGGCTTTATAGTATTTAAATACGGAGAAATGCGGGGGATTTTTTGAATGCAGAGGGCGCGAAGGTTTCGCAGAGAGCGCAGAAAAGAAAAAATACTAAAAAAATACAAAAATTGAAGAAAAGAGAAAAAAGGTAATTTTTTGTTCATCACGTTTTACGTAAATTAATTTTTCTAAATTTTTCTATTCATTTTGTATTTATTTTTACCCCCCCTTCTGCGCTCTCTGCGAAACCTTCGCGCCCTCTGCGTTCAAAAATTCTCCCTCCCTCTGCGTTCAAAAAATCCCCTCTTCATCCCCCAGACCTAGCGAACAAACCAAGAGACCGACATGACCTACAAAGCCCCCCTCACAGACATGCTGTTCGCTGTTCGGCACGTCGCCAACATCGACGCGGTAGCAAAAATTCCTGGCTTTGAAGAGGCGGGCTATGACACCGCAGAAGCCGTGCTGCAAGAATGCGCCAAGTTCAATGAGGGCGTGATCGCCCCGCTCAACTGGGCGGGCGACATCAACCCCAGCAGCTTCAAAGATGGCGTGGTCACCACCACGCCGGGGTTCAAAGAGGCTTACAAACAGTATGCCGAAGGTGGTTGGCAGGGTTTGCAGCATCCTACCGAATACGGCGGACAGGGCCTGCCCAAGACCATCGGCGCAGCCTGTGGCGAGATGCTCAACAGTGCCAACATGAGTTTTGCGCTGTGCCCGTTATTGAGCGACGGTGCCATAGAGGCGCTGCTGACAGCGGGTAGCGACGAACTGAAAGCCACCTATTTAGAAAACCTGGTCAGCGGTAAATGGACTGGCACCATGAACCTGACCGAGCCGCAGGCGGGCAGCGACCTGGCTATGGTGCGCACCAAGGCCGAGCCGCAGGCCGACGGTACCTACAAGGTGTTTGGCACCAAGATCTACATCACCTACGGCGAGCACGACATGGCCGAAAACCTGGTGCACCTGGTGCTGGCCCGCGTGGTGGGTGCGCCCGAGGGTGTGAAAGGCATCAGCCTGTTTGTGGTGCCTAAATTCATGGTCAACAACAACGGCTCGCTGGGTGCGCGCAACGACGTGCACTGCGTGAGTATCGAACACAAAATGGGTATCAAGGCATCGCCCACGGCGGTGCTGCAGTACGGCGATCATGGTGGTGCTGTGGGCTACATCGTCGGGCAAGAAAATCGCGGCCTGGAATACATGTTCATCATGATGAACGCCGCCCGCTACGCCGTGGGCATGCAGGGCATTGCGATTGCCGAGCGTGCCTACCAAAAAGCGGTGGGCTACGCCAAAGACCGCGTGCAGAGCCGCCCGGTGGACGGCAGCATCGCCGCCAGCGCCCCCATCATCCACCACCCCGATGTCAAGCGCATGCTGATGACCATGCGCGCCTACACCGAAGGCTGCCGCGCCATGGCTGCCGGTGCTGCTGCTGCCTATGACGCAGCGCACCACCACCCCGATGCGGACGTGCGCAAGCAAAACGCCGCGTTCTACGAATTCATGGTGCCCCTGGTTAAAGGCTACAGCACCGAGATGAGTTTGGAAGTGACCAGCCTGGGCGTGCAGGTGCACGGCGGCATGGGCTTTATTGAAGAAACCGGCGCAGCGCAGTACTACCGCGACGCAAAAATTTTGACCATCTACGAAGGCACCACCGCCATCCAGGCCAACGACCTGGTGGGCCGCAAGACGGCACGCGACGGCGGCACAACTGCTAAAGCCATCGTCGCGCAAATCGAAGCGACTGAGAAGGAGCTGGCCAAACGGGCCAGCGTGCAAGGCCTGGCCGTGCTCAAGCGTTTGACTGCTGCACGCCTTGCTTTGCTCGATGTCATCAACTTTGTCGCAGGCAACACCAAGGCCGCACCCAACGCCGTGTTTGCAGGCAGCGTGCCTTACCTCATGCTGGCTGGCAACGTGTTTGCCGGCTGGCAAATGGCCCGCTCGCTGCTGGCGGCTGAAGATTGTTTGGCCAAGGGCGAAGACACCGCCTTCATGCAAGCCAAAATCATCACGGCCCGCTTTTATGCGGATCACATGCTGTCTAAGGCACCGGGGGTGCGGGACAGTATTGTGGAAGGTGCTGATTGCGTAACGGCGTTGGCGATCGAAGCTTTTTAATACGGATACGGGGAATTTTGAACGCAGAGGGCGCGAAGGTTGCGCAGAGAACGCAGAAAAGAAAATACCAAAAAATACAAAAATTTGAAAAAGAGAAAAGAAAAAGAAAATTGCTTTTATGAATTACGCATCAATGCATTTAATTTTTCAAAATTTCGTATTCATTTTTGTATTTTTTCTGTCTTCTTTTGCGACCTCTGCGAAACCTTCGCGCCCTTTGCGTTCAAAAAATCCCCCTCTCTTTCCCCCTCTCTTTCCCCCTAAGTACTTAACCAAAGGTTGATATGTCAAAACTGCCCCCCATCCTGCAAAACCTGCCCTTTCCCGTTATCGGCAGCCCGCTGTTCATCATCAGCAACCCCAAGCTGGTCATCGCGCAGTGCATTGCGGGGGTGGTGGGTAGCATGCCTGCGCTCAACGCCCGTCCTGCAGCGCAGTTGGAGGACTGGCTGGCTGAGATTACCGAGACGCTGGCGGCGCATGACAAGGCCAACCCGGGCAACAAAGCCGCGCCCTATGCCATCAACCAGATCGTGCACAAAAGCAATGACCGGCTGGAGCAGGACATGGCCGTGTGCGAGAAATACAAGGTGCCCATCGTCATCACCAGCCTGGGCGCGCGCGAAGATGTCAACACCGCCGTGAAAGCCTGGGGCGGCATCACATTGCATGACGTAATCAGCAATGTGTTTGCTCGCAAAGCGATAGAGAAGGGAGCAACCGGATTGATCCCCGTGGCCGCAGGCGCAGGCGGCCACGCCAGCGTAAAGAGCCCGTTTGCCATGGTGCAGGAAATCCGTGAATGGTTTGACGGCCCGGTCGCTCTCTCAGGCTCCATCGCCAGCGGCGGTGCCGTTTTGGCCGCCCAGGCCATGGGGGCAGACCTGGCCTACATCGGCAGCGCATTCATCGCCACCCACGAGGCGCGTGCGTCCGATGCGTACAAAGAGATGATCACACAGAGCAATTCAGACGACATCGTCTACAGCAACTTCTACACTGGCATCCACGGCAACTACCTTAAAGGCAGCATTAAAAACGCTGGCATGGACCCCGACAACCTGCCGCAAAGCGACCCGAGCAAGATGAACTTTGGCGGCGGTGAAAAAGGCGAAGCTGTAGCCGCCAAAGCCTGGAAAGACATCTGGGGCTGTGGCCAGGGCATTGGTGCCATCAAAGAAGTGACCAGCGCCGCCGACCTGGTGGCCCGGTTTAAGCGTGAATACGCCGAAGCCAAGCTGCGTTTATGTAAGTGAGCCTGTATTCGATCGAAAGGGACTGCGCGCCTCCAAATGCTCCATGTAGTTCTCCACCCCCGCGCCTTCACGCTCTAAAAACTTGGCTACTGCGTCGGCAAACTGGGGCTGGGCGAGCCAGTGGGCACTGTGGGTGACGACGGGTAGCAGGCCACGGGCCATTTTGTGCTCGCCTTGCGCGCCGCCTTCAAAGCGCTGGTAGCCGTTTTCTATGCACCACTCCAGCGGCTGGTAGTAGCAGGCCTCGAAATGCAGGCTGTCTACGCGGGCCAGCGCGCCCCAGTAGCGGCCATAGGCTATTTTTTCTTCGCTGCGATTGGCGTGCACCTCTAGTATGCCAGTTTGAATGCCATTTTGGCTTGTAGCCCTTGTTTTACTTGCGTAAGCAGCTACTGTATTGATAGCTATTAGGCTGCACGCTATCGGTTGCTTGTTGTGCTGCGCGGTGAACATGACCCAGTTCTCAGGCATGGTGTTGGCCATGGCTTCGAAGAAGGCGGGGGTGAGGTAGGGCGCGTTGCCGTGCTCCAGGTAGGTGCGCTCGTAGCAGCGGTAGAAAAACGCCCACTCTTGTGCGGTAATGGCTTTGCCTTCGCTGGTTTTCCAGGTAATGCCCGCCTGCGCCACCTTGCGGCGTTCAGCGCGGATCTTTTTGCGTTTGTCTTGTGTCAGGGTGGCCAGGTAATGGTCGAAGCTGCCATAGGGTTCGCCGATTATTTGTGCAGCGTCGGTTTCGCCGCCGGGCCGCCCCAAGGCGAAACGCGCCCCCTCGGGGGGCAGCGCAGCACACGCAGTGGCAAGCGTGGGGGCACCATTCGTCCAATGGAACTGCACTGTCTGCCGCGCCATCATCTGCTGCGCGTCGTTGGCGCATTTATCTGCCTCGGAGATGAATAAACCGTGCAATGAAGAGAGCTTATTTTGCTCACAATATAATAGCTGCTTACGCATTAATTCATTGATCTGTAGCCCGTTTTTGCACACATACCGGGTGCCTGGAACGGGGGTATAGGGCACGGCTACCACCGCCTTGGGGTAGTAGCGTAGGCCGTGCTCCTGGTAGGCTCGGGCCCAGGCCCAGTCAAAAATGTACTCACCGTAGGAGTGGTCTTTGACATACATGGGTGCGCTGGCAAGAAGCTCAGTCTCATCATGGTTGTACAGCGTCACAAACTGGGGCTGCCAGCCCGTGGCGGCGCAGGCTGAGCCGCTGGTGTGCAGGGCGGCCAGGTATTCGTGGCGCATAAAGGGCGTGGGCGCGTCGCTGGCGGCTAGCAGGTCGTTCCACTGGGCGGCATTGATCTCCAGCGGCGAAGTGTGCACGCGGGTGACATAATCAAACTGCTGCATGCGACCTCCCGTTCTTTCTGAGCTTGTCGAAGGGTCGCGCCAGATGCACAAGCAAGGCCTGGAGGTGACGGGCTTTGACAAGCTTGGCCCGAACGAGATGTGTTTTTTTCATGGCATTAAAAATTTGCGTAGCGCAACTGAACTTTACCGTAGGTGACTTGAGCGGTAATGCCGCCAAGATTGTCGCTACGGCCCGCGCGGCTTACGCGCAAGGCGTGCGCCTGATGCTGACGCCTGAATTGTCCATCTGCGGCTACCCGGCAGAAGACTTGCTGCTGCGCCCCGCCTTCATCAACGCCTGCGATGATGCCCTGAATACGGTGGCCCGCGAACTGGCAGGGTTAAAGGGTTTGCATGTGGTGGTGGGCCACCCCACGGGGGGCGACACCCGCACCAAAAGTACGGCAGTGCAGCGCCGCTTTAATGCCGCCAGTGTGCTGTGCGAGGGGCGCAAGCTGGAGACCTACGCCAAGCGCGAACTGCCCAACTACCAGGTGTTTGACGAGCGGCGCTACTTTACGCCCGGCCAAGGCGTGTGCGTGTTCCAGGTGGAGGGTATTTCTATTGGTCTGCTCATTTGCGAAGATGCGTGGTTTGACGAGCCGGGCCAATTGGCCAAAGAGGCGGGTGCCGAGCTGCTGGCGGTCATCAATGCATCGCCTTTTCACGTTGGCAAAAGCGGCGAGCGGGTCGAGCGCATGAAGCAGGGCGCGCTGCACACGGGCTTGCCCATCATCTACGCGCACCACGTGGGCGCGCAGGACGAGGTGGTGTTTGACGGGGCCTCTTTTGTTTTAAACGCCGATGGCACGCTGGCGGGGAACGCCCCCAGTTTTGTCGAAGACAGCTTTATTTTCCAGGTAAATCGGTCTGCAAGCCAACAAAATATTGCGCAAACAGCTATTGAAATAGTAGCAAATAAACAACCCATGCGCAGTCATGAGGCAGATTTGTGGGACGCTTTGGTGATGGGCGTGCGCGACTACGTGGGTAAAAACGGTTTCCCCAGCATCTTGCTGGGCTTGTCCGGGGGCATCGACTCGGCTTTGGTTTTGGCCATTGCGGTAGACGCACTAGGCAAAGACAAAGTGCGCACAGTGATGATGCCCAGCCCCTACACGGCAGACATCAGCTGGATTGATGCCCGCGAGATGGCTAAGCGCATGGGTGTGCGCTACGACGAGATTTCCATCGTGCCCGAGTTTGAGGCCTTCAAGGCCTCGCTGTCGGGTGAGTTCAAGGGCTTGGCAGAGGACGCGACCGAGGAGAACATCCAGGCTCGCATACGCGGCACTTTGCTGATGGCCTTGAGTAACAAGTTTGGCTCCATCGTGCTGACCACGGGCAACAAAAGCGAGATGGCCACCGGCTACTGCACCCTGTACGGCGATATGGCGGGCGGTTTTGCAGTCATCAAAGACGTAGCCAAAACTACGGTGTTCAAGCTGGCCTGGTGGCGCAATGCGCACGACCCCTACGGCACCTGCACCAACCCCATTCCCGAGCGCATCATCACCCGCCCACCCAGCGCCGAGTTGCGAGCCGACCAGAAAGACCAAGACAGCCTGCCGCCCTACGAGGTGCTGGACGCGATTTTGGAACGTTATATGGAAAACGACCAGAGTATTGACGAGATCATTGCAGCGGGCTTTGCCCAGGCCGATGTCGAGCGCGTGACCCGTTTGATCAAAATCAACGAATACAAACGCCGCCAGGCCCCCGTGGGTATTCGCGTGACCCACCGCAGCTTTGGCAAAGATTGGCGTTATCCTATAACCTCTAAGTTTCGGGCTTAGGTGGTCTTAAGAGGCCGAAAACCGAAAGCGGGAAACCGAAAGCGGACATCCGGACGCAGAGGACGCGAAGGTTACGCAGAGGACGCGAAAGAAGATAAAAGAAGATAAAGAAAGTTGGGGGAAATAAAGAAGATTAAGAAGGCAGAGAAAATTTTTAGAATTGAAATGGGTGGAATTGAAAATAAATGCGAATTTATTTTTTAGTTTTTGTCTTTATTTTGGTATTCTCTTTTTTGCGCCCTTTGCGTAACTTTTGCGTCCTCTGCGTCCGGAAGTTCTGACCCCGAATTCGGACATATTAGCGAGCACACCAACATGAAACAAATCACCGCCATCATCAAACCTTTCAAACTCGAAGAAGTCCGCGAAGCATTAGCTGAGTGTGGCGTGACGGGGCTCACTGTGACCGAAGTCAAAGGCTTTGGCCGCCAGAAGGGCCATACCGAGCTGTACCGGGGTGCTGAGTATGTCGTAGACTTTTTGCCTAAAGTGAAGGTGGAAGTCACTGTGAAAAGTGTGGACGTAGACCGCTGTGTAGACGCGATTGTGAAAGCCGCCCGTACCGGCAAGATCGGGGATGGGAAGATCTTCGTCACCACCGTCGAACGGGTGGTGCGTATCCGCACGGGCGAAGAAGACGAAGCTGCGGTGTAGTACGGGCACCTTGGCAGGCAGGGTGGGGGCGGTCAAACCGCGCCGACTGACACACACCGACGAGAGCTACATTGCCGACAGATTCGCCTTGGGGTTCATGCCCGCCGCTTCGATCAGGTGTTGACACAGCGACTCGGCTTCCTGTTCCACCGTCAGCATCTCCATTTGCCAGTCGCCTACAAAGCCTTCGCTGACCGTGGTTTGCAAAAACTCAGTCAGCTTGTCGTAGTAGCCGTTCAAATTGAGCAGGCCCAGGGGCTTGTCCAGGTAGCCTAGCTGCTTGAGGGTCCAGATTTCAAAAAACTCTTCAAAGGTGCCAATGCCGCCGGGCAGGGCGATGAAGGCATCGGAACGCTCGGCCATCATGGCTTTGCGCTCGTGCATGGTGTCCACCACATGCAGCTCGGTGCAGTCAGCGTTCGACCATTCACGCTCGACTAGGCCCTTGGGGATGATGCCCACCACTGTACCGCCCGCTTCCAAAGTGGCCTGCGCTACGATACCCATCAAGCCGTTTTTGCCACCGCCATAGACCAGTTGGCCGCCATGGCTACCAATCCAGCGGCCCACCTCGCCTGCGGCGTAGGCAAAGGCAGGCTGCTCGCCAGCGCGGGAGCCGCAGTAAACGCAGAGTGAAAAAGTGGGTTTAGCCATGAAATTCAGGATGTAAAACTCCCTCTTTCGCAAGCGGGAGAGGGTTGGGGTGAAGGCGCTTGTGAGGCCCGGTGGTATTCAACTCAAGCCATAAACCGAGAATACAGCGCTGCCGCCCAAACCGCCGCACACAGCACCAGACTGAGCAGTACAGCAGCCGAGCCCATGTCTTTGGCGCGCTTGGACAGCGCGTGCCACTCGGGGCCAATGCGGTCGATGGCGGTTTCAATGCCAGTGTTGAGCAGCTCGGTGATCAGCACCAGCATCACCACACCAGCCAGGATGGACACTTCTACCCAGGTGCGGCCCAGCCAAAAGGCAGCGGGCAGCATGACCAGGGCCAAAATGGCCTCCTGGCGAAAGGCGGTCTCTTGCCAGCCCGCGCGCAGGCCCGCTAGCGAATACCCTGCGGCGTGTACCACGCGGTTGAGTCCGGTGCGGGATTTTTGTGGATTTGCGCTGGATGTAGCGCTGGAGTCAGCAGGTTTCATCCCCAGATTGTCGCCCAAAGATGAGGTCGATGGCGTTATGGGCTAATGTATGGGGTGATGAACTGCTTATCGGCGCGCAGCTTCACTTGCTCATCGGCGCATGGTTGACCAGCCGCGTGCCTGCGAGCGCATCATGCACAAACTGGCGTGTCGGATGAAAGCGGCTGATCAGGGCGTAGACCAGCACCCAAAGCATCCACAGCAGGCCCATCTCGCCCCCAGAGAGCTTAAAAAGTGCCATAGCGGCCAGTGGCGGCAAAAACCACAGCCAGGAGAGCGCGTAGCGGGCCAGCGCGCGTAGCTGGCTGATCTGCTGGCCCTGCGCGTCCACCACGCGGATATGCCAGGTCTTCATGGCCAGTGTTTGGCCTTGGTACCAAAACCAGACGAAATATACGCCAAACACCACAAACAAAAAGCCTTGCAGCAAAGGGTGCTGGCGCGCGTCCACCGCATTGCGCATTTGTCCCAGGGTGCTGAACAGCCAAGTGGCCATAAAGGCTACGGCAAACATCAGCATGCCCTCATACACCCAGCAGGCCATGCGGCGACGCAAACTTGGCGTGGTGTACGCAGTAGCAGGCGGGTGGGTTGGGTTGTTTACCAGATCAGGTGCTATCATTGTCATAGCTGCTTACGCACTACTTTATTGGGCTAGAGTCTTATTGATAGGGGAAAATAGCCGATTTAAATGCCGTAGTGGCAGGCCACCCACAGAATTTCATATTCAGCAGAGTTTCGCACACCCCAGGATGGAGCCTTTAGGGTTTGGCGGGCGCGTTGGCAGATGCGTTAGCCGTGCTTTGTGGCATCAGGCGGTTGTTATTTTGCACATGCGGGGCGATGGATATTTTGCTGGTGTTGGTCTGCGCGGCAGACTGCTGGCCCAGCACCTTGGCAGTGCCAAACTGCGGCGGTGGCGAGCTTTTCAGTACTTCGGTCGGGCGCGTTGCAGTTGCCGTACCCACGGAAGGTCTTTGCGAGTTGGCGGCGAGTTTTTGCTTTTCTTGCGGGCTGAGCAGTTGGTAGGCTTGCCACTGCGCTTTGCGCTGCTCTGGCGTGAGGCCATCGGTCAGGGCTTGGTGCTCGGCGAAGTTCAGCCGGGCTTGCGCGCGCTGCTGGGGGCTCAATGTGGCCCAGGACGACATTCGGGTATGCAGTGTGGCCTGCTCGTTGGCGGGCAGGGCCGCGAAATTTTTGGACAGCTCGATCCATTTGAGTTTTTGGCCCACACTCAAAGTAGCCCAGTTGGCACCCAAAGGTTTGAGCGCCTCTTGTTGCGCGGGGGTGAGCTCTTTCCAGTCGGGTTTGGAGGCCTTGATGGCCGCAGGGTTGGCGCTAGCGCTTGCTGTTGCCACGGGTGTCGCAGGGGAAGCAGGCACCTGCGCCTTTTGCGCCCAGGTCACTCCTGCCACCAGCAAGCCCCCTACCAGCAGCAAAGCCCCTACCAGCAGACTGGCAGCGCGTGCACAGTGGCGTGTTGGTATGGTCAAGGGCTGGCGCTGCATGGGAGGATAAATCAGACAAAGAGATGGGTGGGAAAAAAGCGTGTGATTATGGTTGACCGGGTGGGCCAAACTTCAAAAACTGGGAAAAACCAGCATCGGCGTGCGCTGAGGGCGGCAAGTCGTCTGTAAGCAACTGTACGTCTACCTCGGCCAGTTCACGGGCGCGGTTGTCGCTGGTCATCACATTCACGGCTATCAAGCCTGCGGCCAGAGCCAAGAGGGGCAGGGCCGACGCAATGCGGTTCCACCACGTCAGGCCGTCACCGCCAAGCACCGCAGCGCCGCCCGACATCGAGACAGAGCTGGCAGTTTGCAGGACGGATTGTTTTTTGTACATCGCCATGGCGCTTTGGCGCGCAATGCGCAGGCGCTCGGTGATGTCGTGTGCTAGGGGCTGCTCATTCAGGCGAGCGGCTACCTTTGGACCGAAGCGGTCCAGGAGGGCTTCCTGATGGAGAGTGGTGGCGTTCGTCATAATGTAATTCCCTTGGCTTTGAGTGCTTTACTGAGCGCTTGGACTGCCCTGGAGCAGTGCGTTTTGACGCTGCCTTCGGAACACCCCATGGCCGCCGCCGTTTCGGCTACGTCCATCTCCTCCCAGTAACGCATGAGGAAGGCTTCCCGTTGACGTGTGGGCAGCTGCTGCACATGGGCATCAATCTCCCGCAGGGTTTGGGTGCGCTCCGTACTCGTTTGCGCGCTCTCTGTGCCTTCTGAGTGGTCCAGCGCCTCTAAAGTTTCCAGTAAATCAAATTCCCCGTCTTCGCCCGCCACCTCAAAGTCGCTCATGTTGGAGAAAATGGCGTTGCGGGTCTTGCGGCGGCGAAAAAAGTCCAGCGTGGTGTTGGACAAAATGCGGTGAAACAGCATGGGCAGCTCGCCCGCAGGCTTGTCGGCATAGTGCTCGGCCAGCTTGATCATGCTGTCTTGCACAATGTCCAGCGCGGCTTCTTCGTCACGCACATGGTAGACCGAGCGTTTGAAAGCACGTTTTTCAATGCTTTTCAAGAAATCGGATAGTTCAAGCTCGGTTGCCAAGGCGGTTCACTGTCTCTGTTGGGATGCCCGGCGCACGGGGTGTTGGATTGCCGGAAACCTTAAATTATGGCATTGCAATCGTGGTTTTCCGGCTTTTGCGCGGGGTTTTCGCGCCGCAATCCATAAATATCGCGGCAAGCAGTGCGATAATCAAGGCTTGCTACCTTAAACCAGCAAACGGGTTCTGATCCGGCGAGCAGTAGTTCGCCCATGGTCTAGAGCACAAAGTCCCGCAACGGCTCCGCAAGAGCGCGTGAGGGGCACCACACGAATTTCGTTAGAGAAATTCTGAAAGGTTCATCATGGAAATCTCCAAGGCTGAAATCGCCTCTGTCGCTACTTCTTCGTCCGCATCTGCTGCTTCCTCTACAGGCCACTTGCCTGAACTGCGCGGCGCAGAAATCCTCGTCAAAACCCTGCAAGCCGAAGGCGTCAAGTTCATCTGGGGCTACCCCGGCGGTGCTGTGTTGCACATCTACGACGCTTTGTACAAGCAAGAGACCATGCAGCACATTCTGGTGCGCCATGAGCAAGCGGCCGTGCACGCCGCTGACGGCTATGCCCGCGCCACGGGCGATGTGGGCGTAGCTCTGGTTACCTCTGGGCCCGGCGCGACCAATGCCGTTACAGGTATTGCCACTGCTTACATGGACAGCATCCCGATGGTGATCATCACCGGCCAGGTGCCTACGCACGCGATTGGTCTGGATGCCTTCCAAGAGTGCGACACCGTGGGTATTACCCGCCCCATCGTCAAGCACAACTTCCTGGTCAAAGATGCCAAAGACCTGGCCGAGACCATGAAGCGCGCCTTCCACATCGCCCGTACTGGCCGCCCCGGCCCGGTGGTGGTGGACATTCCGAAAGACGTGAGCTTTAACAAGGTGGCGTATGACGCGGCTGAATACAAAAAGCCAGTCGAAATGCGCAGCTACCAGCCCGTGCGCAAGGGCCACGGCGGGCAAATTCGTAAAGCATTGCAATTGCTGCTCAACGCTAAGCGCCCCTACATCTATACCGGAGGCGGCGTGATTTTGTCTAACGCCAGCGCCGAGCTGCGCACCCTGGTGGACATGCTGGGTTACCCCTGCACCAACACCTTGATGGGCTTGGGTGCCTACCCCGCCAGCGACCGCAAATTCCTGGGCATGCTGGGCATGCACGGCACCGTAGAGGCCAACAACGCCATGCAAAACTGCGATGTGCTGTTGGCCGTGGGCGCGCGCTTTGATGACCGCGTGATTGGCAACCCCAAGCACTTTGCGCAAAACGAGCGCAAGATTATCCATATCGACATTGACCCGTCCAGCATCTCCAAGCGCGTGAAGGTGGACATTCCTATCGTCGGTGACGTGAAAGATGTGCTCAACGAACTGATCGCGATGATCAAAGAGTCCAGCACCAAGCCTGATGCTAACGCGCTGGGCGCCTGGTGGAGCACGATTGACGGCTGGCGCAAGCGCGACTGCCTGGCCTATGACCACAGCAATAAAGATGTGATCAAACCCCAGGCCGTGGTGCAGAGCCTGTGGAATATGACCAAGGATACCGAAACCTACATTACGTCTGACGTAGGCCAGCATCAGATGTGGGCCGCGCAGTTCTACCGCTTTGATGAGCCGCGCCGCTGGATCAACTCCGGTGGCCTGGGCACGATGGGTGTGGGCATTCCGTATGCCATGGGCATCAAGCTGGCCAAGCCTGAGGCTGAAGTGTTTTGCGTGACGGGTGAAGGTTCGGTGCAGATGTGCATCCAGGAGCTGTCCACCTGCTTGCAGTACAACACGCCGATCAAAATTGTGTCACTGAACAACCGCTACCTGGGCATGGTGCGCCAGTGGCAAGAACTGGACTACGAAGGCCGTTATAGCCACAGCTACATGGACGCGCTGCCCAACTTTGTGAAGCTGGCCGAGGCCTACGGCCATGTGGGCATGCTGATCGAAAAACCGCAAGACGTAGAACCCGCCCTGCGCGAAGCCCGCAAGCTGAAAGATCGCACGGTATTTATGGATTTCCGTACCGACCCCACCGAGAACGTCTACCCGATGGTCAAGGCGGGACAGGGCATCACGGAAATGCTGCTGGGGTCTGAAGACCTTTAATTATTTAATACCAATACGAAGAGATTTTGAACGCAGAGGGCGCGAAGGTTTCGCAAAGAGCGCAGAAGAAGACCAAAGAAAGCCAAAAGGAAAAAAATAAAAACCCAATTTTTGAATGTATTTTAAAAATTTTGTATTTATTTTTCTCCCCTTTTGCGCCCTCTGCGAAACCTTCGCGCCCTCTGCGTTCAAAAAATCCCCTCTTACTCTCACTCTCACTCTCACTCTCAACCCATCACTAACTAGATAAATCTATTTGCAGCCAAGTCGTTTGTTTACCGGCAAGCGAGGAGGGCTCAGAAAAGAGGAATCCCATGAAACACATCATTGCAGTACTTTTAGAAAACGAACCCGGTGCGCTGTCCCGCGTCGTCGGCCTGTTTTCAGCCCGTGGCTACAACATCGAGTCGTTGACCGTTGCACCCACCGAAGATAAATCGCTCTCACGCATGACCATTGTCACCATTGGTTCTGACGACGTGATTGAGCAGATCACCAAACACCTCAACCGCCTGATCGAAGTGGTCAAAGTGGTAGACCTCACCGAAGGCTCTTACACAGAGCGTGAGCTGATGATGGTCAAAGTGCGTGCCGTTGGCAAAGAGCGCGAAGAGATGAAGCGCATGGTAGACATCTTCCGTGGCCGCATCATCGACGTGACCGAGAAAAGCTACACCGTGGAACTCACCGGTGACCACAGCAAAAACGATGCGTTCCTTGAAGCCATTGACCGCACGGCCATCCTCGAAACCGTACGCACGGGTGCCAGTGGCATCGGGCGTGGTGAGAGAATACTGCGTGTTTAATATTGAAGACTGAAGATTTTTTGAACGCAGAGGGCGCGAAGATTACGCAGAGAACGCAGAAGAAGACAAAAGAAAACCAAAAGGAAGATAAAAAAGAAAGCATTTTTTTGAATTTATTTTAAAAATTTTGTATTTTTTCTCCCCTTCTGCGCTCTTTGCGAAACCTTTGCGCCCTCTGCGTTCAAAAACTCCCCTCTCACTCCCCATCCCCCTTTCACCATTTACACTTAACCCACCCCCAACCGGAGAACACAAATGAAAGTTTTTTACGATAAAGATTGCGACCTCAGCCTGATCAAAGGCAAGACCGTGACTATCATTGGCTATGGCAGCCAGGGCCATGCCCATGCGCAGAACCTGAATGACAGCGGCGTGAAAGTGCTGGTGGGCTTGCGCAAAGGTGGCGCTAGCTGGGACAAAGTGGCCAAGGCGGGCTTGAAAGTCGCCGAAGTCAATGCAGCAGTAGCCGCTGCTGACGTGGTGATGATTTTGCTGCCTGACGAAAACATTGCTGCCGTGTACAAAGAAATCGAGCCGCACCTGAAAAAAGGCGCGTCCTTGGCCTTTGCCCACGGCTTTAATGTGCATTACAACCAGGTCGTGCCGCGTGCTGACCTGGACGTGTGGATGGTCGCCCCCAAGGCCCCCGGCCACACCGTGCGCAACACCTACACCCAAGGCGGCGGCGTGCCCCACCTGGTAGCCGTGCATCAGGACAAGAGCGGCAAGGCCCGCGATCTGGCTTTGAGCTACGCCATGGCCAACGGTGGCGGCAAGGCGGGCATCATTGAAACCAACTTCAAAGAAGAAACCGAGACCGATCTGTTTGGCGAACAAGCCGTGCTCTGTGGCGGTGCGGTCGAGCTCATCAAGATGGGCTACGAGACCTTGGTCGAAGCGGGCTACGCCCCCGAGATGGCCTACTTTGAGTGCCTGCACGAGCTGAAATTGATCGTTGATCTGATCTACGAAGGCGGCATCGCCAACATGAACTACTCGATCTCCAACAACGCCGAATACGGCGAGTACGTGACCGGCCCCGAGGTGATTAACGAGCAGTCGCGTGCAGCCATGCGCAACGCCCTCAAGCGCATCCAAACCGGTGAATACGCCAAGATGTTCATCCTGGAAGGCCGCACCAACTACCCAGGCATGACGGCCCGCCGCCGCCTGACATCTGAGCATTCCATCGAAATCGTGGGTGCCCAGTTGCGCGCCATGATGCCCTGGATTGCCAAGAACAAGCTGGTGGACCAGACCCGCAACTAAACGGTACCAGCCGTTAACACAAAACCGCCGCCTGGCGGTTTTGTTATTTCTGGCGGGTCGCTTACACTCTCACTATGCACGACGGACACCACACCTCCCCCTCTCCATTGCAGCCTCTGAAACCACGCAGAAAAGGCATTTACGCATTGCCCACGCTGTTCACGCTGGCGGCCTTGTTCGGAGGCTTTTACTCCATCGTGATGGCGATGAATGGGCGCTTTCACGAGGCGGCGATTGGCGTGTTTGCCGCCATGGTGCTCGACAGCCTGGACGGTCGCATTGCCCGCATGACCAATACCCAATCGGCCTTTGGCGAGCAGATGGATTCGCTGTCTGACATGGTTAGCTTCGGGGCGGCCCCTGGCCTGATTGCTTATGAGTGGTCACTGCGCGGCTTGGGCCGCTGGGGTTGGCTGGCAGCGTTTGTGTACTGCGCCTGCGCTGCGCTGCGCTTGGCACGGTTTAACGTCAACACAGGGGTGGTGGACAAACGGTATTTTCAGGGCTTACCCAGCCCAGCCGCTGCCGCGCTGGTTGCAGGGTTTATCTGGCTGATGACGGATTTGGGAGTCGATCCCCAAAGTATGAAATGGCCGATGTTTGCGCTGGCGCTGTGTGCGGGCTTGACCATGGTGACCAATGTGCCGTACTACAGCTTTAAAGACATCAACTTCAAAAAATCCGTGCCGTTTATTGTGGTGGTGCTGATTGCGTTGGGCATTGCAATCATTACCGCAGAGCCCACCAAATTTTTGTTTGGAATTTTCGTGGCCTATGGTTTGAGTGGCTACGTCATCTACGCCTATCGCAAAGCAAAGGGCATACAGACCAGTGTGATTGCCACCTCTAAGGACGAGCCCGAAGAGCGTGGCTTGCACTGAATTTGAAATGTGTGCTATATTAAATCCTATGAATCGTATTTCGCTAGCACTACTACTACTGCCACCCGGGCGGAGTTGGTAGCGCACGCGCATACCCCCTCTTAAGGCCCGTTGTTAAATCACCGGGCCTTTTTCTTTGTTTCGTCTATTTTCATCTGCCATTTACATCACTTTCAGGAGCCAACTATGACTACCGCAACAGCCCCCGACAAACTCATCATTTTTGACACCACCTTGCGCGACGGCGAGCAAAGCCCTGGTGCGTCGATGACCAAGGACGAAAAACTGCGCATCGCCCGCCAGTTGGAGCGCCTGAAGGTGGACGTGATCGAGGCGGGCTTTCCGGCCAGCTCCAACGGTGATTTTGAGTGTGTGCAGGCCATTGCCAACACCATCAAAGACAGCATCGTCTGCGGCCTGTCGCGCGCCAACGACCGCGACATCTCGCGGGCGGCAGAGGCGCTTAAAGGGGCCCAGCGCGGCCGCATCCACACCTTCATCGCCACCAGCCCCCTGCACATGGAAAAAAAGCTGCGCATGACCCCAGACCAGGTGTTTGAGCAGGCCAAGCAATCTGTGCGTTTTGCCAAAAACCTGCTCGACGATGTGGAGTTCAGCCCCGAAGACGGCTACCGCAGCGACATGGACTTTTTGTGCCGCGTTTTGGAGGCGGTGATCAAAGAGGGGGCTACCACGCTCAACATCCCCGACACCGTGGGCTACGCTATCCCCGAGCTGTATGGCAACTTCATCAAAACCCTGCGCGAGCGCATTCCTAACAGCGACAAAGCGGTGTGGAGCGTGCACTGCCATAATGACCTGGGCATGGCCGTGGCCAACAGCCTGGCAGGCGTGAAGATTGGCGGCGCGCGCCAGGTGGAGTGCACCATCAACGGCCTGGGTGAGCGGGCAGGCAACTGCAGCCTGGAAGAGGTGGTGATGGCGGTGAAAACGCGCAAAGACTATTTCAACCTGGCCATGGGCATTGACACCACGCAAATCCTGGCTGCCAGCCGTATGGTCAGCCAGACCACAGGCTTTGTGGTGCAGCCCAACAAAGCTGTGGTGGGGACCAACGCCTTTGCACACGCCAGCGGCATTCACCAGGACGGCGTGCTCAAAGCGCGCGACACGTATGAGATCATGCGCGCCGAAGACGTGGGCTGGACGGCCAACAAAATCGTGCTGGGCAAGTTGAGCGGGCGCAACGCTTTCAAGCAGCGCCTGCAAGACCTGGGCGTGGTGCTGGAGTCCGAGGCCGATGCCAACACCGCCTTTGCCCGCTTCAAGGAGCTGGCCGACAAAAAGAGCGAGATTTTTGACGAAGACATCTTGGCTTTGGTCAGTGACGAATCCGTCACCCACGGCAACGAGCACTATGGTTTTGTCTCTTTGTCCCAGCACAGCGAAACCGGCGAGCGGCCCCAGGCCAGCGTGGTCTTTACCGTGGCGGGCAAGGAAGTCAAAGGCGCCTCCGACGGCAACGGCCCGGTGGACGCATCCCTCAAGGCCATTGAAACGCATGCCAAAAGCGGCGCAGAGATGGTGCTGTATTCGGTCAACGCCATCAGCGGTTCCACCGAGAGCCAAGGCGAGGTGACGGTGCGTTTGCAAAACTCAGGCCGTGTGGTCAATGGCGTGGGCGCAGACCCCGACATCGTGGTGGCCTCGGCCAAGGCCTACCTCAGTGCGTTGAACAAGCTGCACAGCAAGGCAGACCGGGTGGCGGCGCAGGGGTGAGTACTTTGCCTCAGGAGCGCGGCAGACTGCGCGCTGCAGCCAGGCCGCTGCGTACTGCACCTTCCAGCGTCGCCGGGTAGGGGCCGTCAATGTAGTCTCCACAGGCCAGCACGCCCTGCGTGATGTGCATGCTGGGGCGCACCAGGCCGGGGGTGCAGGCAAAGGTGGCACGCTTTTCTACGATGGTTTTCACGGCCTGCAGATCGTGCAAGCCCAGTTGCGCGCGGCCCTGCGCCAGCACCTGCTGCTCCAG